>JANLTI010000094.1:0-57145 GCA_031362845.1 Gemmatimonadaceae bacterium
TGCGAGATCGATCACGACGTGCGCGCGGTACCCGCGCAGGGCGGCCTCTCCCATGCGCGCGCGAAGCTCGAGGGATTCGTCAGCGACGGACTGAACAATTATTCGGAGCGGCGCCGCAATCCCTCAGACGACGGCGGATCGAGCCGGCTCTCGCCGTATCTCCATAACGGAATGATTTCGCCACTCGACGTCGTGAGCGCCGTTCGCGCCAATGCGCCGACCGAGCAGGGCGACGCCTTCCTGAACGAGATGCTCACCTGGCGCGAGCTCTCGCTCAACTTCTGCCTGCGCAACCCGCATCACGGCACGCTGGCAGCACTCCCCGACTGGGTCCACCGATCCATGGACGCGCACGCCGGTGACGAGCGGGAGATCACCTATTCGCTGGACGAGCTCGATCGCGCGGCGACGCACGATCCGATCTGGAACGCCGGACAGCGCGAGCTGCTCGAGACGGGACAGATGCACAACGTCGTGCGCATGCTGTGGGGAAAGTCGGTCATCACCTGGGCGCCCACCTACGCGGAAGCGCTCGCATGGCTGCTGCACCTCAACAACAAGTACGGGCTGGACGGCCGCGACCCGAACAGTTTTGCCGGCATTCAGTGGTGCTTCGGCAAGTTCGATCGGCCGTTCGCGTCTCGACCGGTATGGGGAACCATCCGCCCCATGTCGCTCGAGCGAGCGCATGCCAAGTACGAGGTGGCGGACTACATCACGCGCTGGAATCAGGACGTCGGCGAGCGACAGCTCGAGCTGGTGTAGCAGGTCCGCGTGGCGACACGCACCTTTGGGAATGCTGCCTTCCGCCCTCGCCGTGCTCGCCGCCAGCCATCGCCTGCGCGGCGTCGTCGAGCGCACACCGCTCGTGTGGTCCCGGGCGCTGTCCGCGCGCGCGAATGCCGACGTCCATCTCAAGTGCGAGAACCGGCAGCGCACCGGATCGTTCAAGCTCCGCGGCGCGTACAATGTGCTGGCGGCGCTGACGGCCGACGAGAAGGCGCGCGGGGTGGTCGCGTCCTCCGCTGGCAACCACGGGCTGGGCCTGGCGTGGGCGGCCAGCCACCTCGGGATCCGTGCGACGATCTTCGTGCCGGCGACTGCGCCGTCCGTCAAGCGGGATGGCATCGTGGCGCTCGGCGCGCACGTCGACTCATCGCAGCCGAATTACGACGCGGCGCATCACGTGGCGATGGCGTTCGCGCGCGCACACGAGTTGGTGTTCGTGAATCCGTGCGCCGGTGACTTCCTGCTGGCCGGTCAGGGTACCGTGGCGCTGGAGATTCTCGAGGATCTGCCGGAGACCGGCACGATGGTGGTGCCGGTGGGGGGCGGCGGCTTGATCGGCGGCGTCGCATCGCTCGTCCGCGTCGTTGCGCCACACGTGCGATTGATCGGAGTACAGAGTGTGAAGACCAACGCGATGGCGGCGTCGATGGCAGCAGGCCACCGCGTCGACGTGCCGGTTCCACCCACGCTCGCCGATGGGCTCGCGGGCCAGATCGACGACGAGGGTTTCGCCATTGGGCGCGCGTCGCTCGATGAGATCGTGACCGTCACCGAACAGGAGATCGCCGAAGCGATCGCCTGGCTGTCACATGAACACGACATGCGCGTCGAGGGCTCGGGTGCGGTGGGTGTGGCCGCGCTGCTGCACCAGCGCGCGCCATCCATCGTGTCGCCCGTCGCGGTCGTCGTGAGCGGTGGCAACATCGACGACGCGCGATGGCGCGCGATCGTCGATGGCCCGGGTGCCATCAGCTGATGGAGGGCGTGTCGTTCATCGTCGGCATCCGATTCCGTCGTCGGCGGTGCAGCCGATCGCGCCAGCCTGGCCGGCCCGGCGCGGATCGGCACCGGCCGTGACCGTGCGGCCGTCGAGCGTGATGGCGGAGGCGTAGCCCATGCGCAGCTCGCCAGCGAGCGAGATGCGCTGGAAGAGGTGACCCATGCCTTCGAGCTGCCGAATGGCCGAGGGCGAGAAGCCGTCCTCGATCTGCACGAGATACTCGCGCCTGGCCTCGCCACGTTGCTGGCCGATCAGGAAGCGTGGCTGCTCGATGGCGCTCTGGATGTCGAGCTTTCCGTCGATCACGCCCGTCACGATGGCGTAGACGGCCGAGGTGATCCACGCATTCCCGGCGGCGCCGACGACGAGCACCGGGCGTTGCATCCGCCCCTCTCCTCGAACGACGATCGTGGGCGCGAGCGAACTGCCATGTCGGGCGTTCGCGAGTCGCGCACCATATTCGTCGGGGTCTGAACCGTACGACGTGAGCTTGTCGTTGTAGAGGAACCCGAGTCCGGGCGACACGTAGAAATTGCCGCCCCATGTGCCGAGCGTCTGGGTCACCGACACCGCGTTGCCCGCGGCATCGGCCACCGTGAACGCGGTCGTGCCGGTGCGATGACAGAACGAGCGGCGCGATCCTTCGTGCCCGTCGCAGTCGGTGTTGTCCTCGCCAACCGCCGACACGCTCAGGGAGGAATCGGTGGCGACCGGTACCACGCGTCCGGTGCACGGCAGAGTGTCACCCCGAACATCGTCCGGGGTGAGCGCTCGTTTCGGGCTGAAGCATCGCCACCGCATCACCGCCGAATCCTTGCTCAGGTACGCGTCGAGACGGATCGGCCAGAGCCCGGGGTCCGCGATGCGCCCGCGTGTCGAGGGCACGAGCTTCCACGATTCGATCATGGCATGCAGGGTCGCGGCATCGTCCCTGAATGGCTTCGCCGCGGGCTGCTGCTCCAGATGGTTGAGTTGCGCCACGAGCGCCGCACCGCCCGATGCGGGCGGCGCACTGGAGAAGATGGTGTAGTCTCGATAGCGGCCCGCCACAGGCTCGCGCTCCACGGCGAAGTAGCGCGCCAGGTCGCCGGCTCGCATGGCGTTGCCTCGGCCGCGCAGGTCGCTCACGATCCGACGCCCCACATCTCCCGAGTAGAAGGCGGCAGCACCGCTGTCGGCGATGATGCGCAACGTTCGGGCGAGATCCGCATTGCGAAGCGTGTCTCCCGCACGCAACGCGCGGTCGTTGGGAAAAAAGAGAGCCCGGCTCGCCGGATACTTGATGAAGTGCGCGCGTTCCCTCGCGATCGTCGTTGCGAGGCCTTCGCTGACGATCACACCGCGCTCGGCGGCGCGGATGGCCGGTGCGAGGAGCTCGCGCCACGCCAACTTGCCGCTGCCGTACCGCCTATGGGCCAGCTCCATGCCGGCGACCGTGCCCGGCACGTTCACGAGCACTGGACCGTCGTCGGGATACACGCCGCGTCTGAGCAGCGCGCCGTTGGCCAGCGTTGCCTCCTCCGGTGCGCGCGACATGAACTCGAGAAGCGTGGGGCGCTCCATGGTCGTCAATCGCACGAGCATCTGTCCGTAGCCGCCGATACCGCTCGCGTCGGGCTCCACCACGCCGAGGGCGAACGACACCGCCACCGCAGCGTCCACGACATTGCCGCCACGACGCAGCATCTCCAGGCCGGCATCGGTCGCGACCGGATGCGCGCTCGATACCGCTGCCGTTCCGCTCGCCGAGGGACGAAGCGAGGGTCGCTCGCGCAGCATCTGGTGCAGGATGTCGGCGAGCGCGTCGTCGGATGCCGCCGCCGCGGCGGTCGGCGCGAACCGATCGCGCAGGGTCACCCACTTCGCGTGTGCGTCCGGCATCGCGGTGAAGTACAGGCTGTCGGTCTGGGCCCAGACGGCGGCGAGCGTTTCCCTGTTGTGGGCGGTGCGATCGATTGTTGCGAGTGTTTCGGCTTCTTGGCCCGGGCCGGGCGCGACGGGGGCGTCGACGAACCAGAGCCGGCCGACGGGCGCAAGTCGATCGCGCTCCTCGCGGTCGCCCAGTCGATCTGGATCGCCATTGTACCCGACGTCGGCGAATGGAAGCTCGACGAGGGCGATCGTGCGGCCATCGGCCGACCATGCCGGCGCCGCTCGCCTGTCGCTCACCAGATTCACGTAGCGAACGTCCGGTGTCGTGACCCACACGCCCGCGCGCGGCGCGCGCGTGGCAAAGACGATTCGCTCGCCGTTCGGCGACCAGGCGCCGCGCTCCGCATCCCGATCCTCCACGAGGATGCGGCCCGAGTCGCCGGCGATGACGTGCAGGCGGAGTCGGGTGCGCGCCTCGCTGACGGCGCTGTAGAGAAGACGCGATCCGTCGGGGGACCACGCCGGCCATCGCTCGCCGCCGGTCTCACGCCGGGTGAGCCGCCGCTCCGCGCCGTCGGCGCCACGAATCCAGATCCGCGCATCGGAGCCGCGACCGCGGACGAAGGCGATGGCGCCGTCTGATCGGACTGCCGCGTCGCTCTCGCGCTCGCGCGACGCCGTCACGCGCTCGGGCGCGCCTGCGGCGCCGTCGCGCGTCATCGACACGCGCCACAGCTGCGCGGTGCCCGATGCAGTGGACGTGAAGACGATGGCCGATCCGTCCGCGACCCATGCGGGTTGCCGATCCCACGCCGGTCCGCGTGTCACCTGCGTCCATCGTGGCGCGCCCGCCGTTGCGGCGCGCACCCAGAGATCGCCGCGAATACCGATGGCAAGCCGTCCGTCCGCTGACCACGCGGGGTCCTGCGCGCCGGTGGATGCCGAGGGATCGGCCAGGAAGGCGTGAGCGCAGGCGAGCAGGCAGGCGAGGAACATGGGAGGGCAATGAGGTGGGCGTCGCGATTCCGGACAAGATGTAGGCGGGCGCACGCCGAATGCGAAACCGGGAATGGCGTCGTCCGCCATTCCCAGTCGAGATCGAGGTGTCGCCTCGTCGTCCTGCTGCGGGCAGCCTCCCGCCGCCAGCGCGTGGTGCTACGGTCGTTCCACGTTGCGCTCGGGGCTCGTGGCTCCGGTGTTCCGCTCACCGCCCAGTGAATTGCCGCTCGACCGCGCGGTTCCCTGGCCTCCGGCGTTCGTGGCCGGCTGCGAGCCATTCGCGCCGACGCCGACTTCACGATCACCCTGGAAACGCTGCGTGCTCTTGCCGGTGCTGGCGGGCGCGCTCGCGCCATTCTCGGCGCCCTGCTGGATGCGAGCCGCCCGGTTGGCACCGCGAGCCTCGCCACCGCGACGACCGATCGCGGCCATGTGCTCGCGGTTCTGGCTCACGGTCACGCCACCCTTTCGGCCGGCCGCGCGCGCCTCGCTGGAGTCGAACTCGTGCGCCGTGCCCTTCTGGTGCGCGGCGCGGCCACCCTTGCTCGCGATCTCCCGCTGCTTGCTTCGATCCATCGACGCGAAGCCGCGATTGCTGCGCGCGCGCGCGGCGCCGTCCTCCGACATGTCGTCGGCGCCATCCGCGGCACTGGACGAACCGGTGGAGCGTCCGCTCTCGTCGGTCACTTCGCGCTGACGTTCCCGGTCGGCGCCGAAGCTGCGCTCATCGCTACTCGGTTTGATCGCCATCCTGCTC
The DNA here is from genome assembly GCA_031362845.1 of Gemmatimonadaceae bacterium. Lineage (GTDB taxonomy): Bacteria > Gemmatimonadota > Gemmatimonadetes > Gemmatimonadales > Gemmatimonadaceae > AG11. Next base: position 5,418 of record JANLTI010000094.1, read on the forward strand.
CTCCTTCAGGTGTTGGGCCCTTGCCCGGTGCGGCTACCGCGACATCACGAGCGCCCGGCGCCATCCGCTTCGGCCCCTCGGGCCGCGACACACATGGACCCTAGTGCAAACTGCGGACCCGTGTGCTCACAACACGCACTCATGCATCATCGAGGCTCGTGTTTCCGACGAAATACGACGGCTGCGTCACGACCCGGTCGCGAGCGACGGTTCCACACGGCCGTTCGGGCTCGTGCCGGATGCACGGCTTGCGCGAACTATATTGCTCCGCCATGTCGCTCGCCGTCCGACTCCTCGGAACTTCCGCATCGCGCCCGACCATCGAGCGTAATGTCGCCTCCCTTGCCGTCGTGCGTGAGGGCGAGACGTTGCTGTTCGATTGCGGCGAAGGCACGCAGCGGCAAATGATGCGCTACGGCGTCTCGTTCGGCCTGGAGGACATCTTCTTCACGCATTTTCACGCCGATCATGTGATCGGGGTGATTGGGCTGATGCGAACGATGGCGCTGCAGGGGCGCACCGAGCGACTGCGGTTGTGGGGTCCGCGCGGTGGGGCGCGCATGCTGAAGCGCGCCGAGGAGTTCGGGATGGACCGCGTGACCTTTCCCGTGGAGATCATCGAGCTCGAGCCGGGCGCACCCCTGCCGCGGAAGGACTACGCGATCGTACCGTTCGCGGTGGATCATCGCGGCGCGCGTGCGCTCGGGTATGCGCTCGTGGAAGAGGATCGAAAGGGGCGGTTCAATCCGGAACTCGCGCGAGAGCTGGGCGTCCCGGAAGGGCCGTCATGGGGAGAGCTCCACCGCGGGCGCGCGGTCACGCTCGCCGACGGCCGGGTGATCGAGCCATCCGTGCTGGTGGGTGCGCCGCGCGCCGGACGAAAGGTCGTGATCACGGGGGACACGCGCCCCTGTCGCGCGACCGTGGAAGCCGCGCGCGATGCAGACCTGCTCGTGCACGAGGCCACGTTCGGCGACGAAGAGGGGGCGCGGGCGGTGGAGACGGGACACTCGACGGCGCGCGAGGCTGCCACCGTCGCCGCCGAAGCGAGCGTACGCTCCCTCGTCCTCATGCACTTCTCCGCGCGCTACTCGCGTGACGCCACCGAGCTGGGTCGGGAGGCACGCGAGGTGTTCGAGGCGACGCTCGTGGGAAAGGACGGAATGGAGATCCAGGTACCGTACCGCGAGACGCCGACCTGACGCGCGCGGGTCAGCCGCGGGACGCCGTCGTGGAGGGGCGTGCCGCGCCGAAGGGGTCGGGCCGGCTCACGGGCATCGAGCGCCGGAACAGGGCAGCGATTTCCGACGCGTTCAGATGCTCGAGCACCTTCTCCGGCGACAGGCGCGCTGTGACGCTGCGGGACTCCGCACCCTGGCTGATGAACCAGTTGTAGCGATCCTTTCGCGAACTCTGGCCATCCGGGTGGCGAAACATCACCATCGCGTTGCTGGCGCCGGGTGACTGTACGACGACGTTCCAGACGACGCCATCGGTCGATGTATGGGTTTTCATGTGGTGGATGCGGGAGAGTCAGCCGACGAGGGTCGGCGAGAGGGGCTGGCGTCCGGCGTAACCACTCGCTTCGTCGTGCCAGAATTGTACGGACTCTTCACCGAGCCGCCAACAGAGCAGCACGCGGCGACCGTCCATCTCACTTGGGAAGTCGATCAGGCCGATGCGACGGTCCTTGAGCTGGATGCCGAGCGTCTCGAGCTCGTGCTCGAACTGGTCGATATCGCGCGCCATCCGCTGGATCTCGCGCTCCAGTGTCGTCGCGCGAGAGTCCGGGCGATCGGCGCGAACGCCCGAGACGAGCAGGTCGAGCTCGACGATCGCCTCCTGCCAGCGTCGGTGTTCGCGCACGACGTCGTCGACGATCTTCCGCACCAGTGGAAGGGTGCGGTTGGCGTGATCGACGGTGAAGAGCTGCATGCGTTGAATCCAGGCGGAAGTGGAGGGACGGTCGATCGCTCGGTCAGGAATAATGTCACCGCTGCCCGGTCAGCAGCGACTCGCACCGGACGTGTGCCAGCATTCACTGGTATGCGGGCGCACGTGCGACGATGCGGCGGAGCCCGAAACGACGCGGTACGGACCGTCTCGTCATAGAGCGACGACTCCTCGAATGCGCGATCGAGCGCGCGGCGCCACAGCGAGTCGAGCGGTGGACGGTCAAGCCACAGGATTCGCGTGGCGGGCGCAGGGATGCGACCGAGCGCCCACTCCCGCGACGTGCTGTCGCGGAGCGCGAGCTGCGCCGCGCCGCTGCGCGCGTCGTAGCGCACCACGACTTCGTACGCGCCGCGGCGCCAGACGTCGCGTCCCCCGTCGGCCGACGACACGGGAAGTGTCGTCATCGCCGCCGGCCACCACGCCGGCTCGCCGATCGGGATGGGCGCGAGCGCAAGCAGGTGGCCCGCGTCTCCCGCCCCGGCGCCGGGAATGGCGTACGCGACGGCTGGCGCGCCGTCGAGCGTCGTGACCGAGAAGCTCGCCGGATCCAGGCGGTAGAAGGGCAGCATCGCCGCGGCGCGCTCCCCGCGTTCGTCCTGGCTCGCGCGCACCGAGTCCAGCGTGGATTGGAACACGCGTTCGCGTGCGCGCTCCACGAAGGGCTGCGCGGTGCCAGTCACCGCGGCGAGCGTGGCGGGTCGGCCCGTGCGGATGTCGAGCACCCCGCGCCGGCTCGTATGCCAGGGCGCAGCGTCGTCCCGCTCGACATCGGTATGGAGCGAGTACGACACGAACGGTCCGGCAATCTCGTCCAGTGCGAGCGACGAGGTGGCCGTCCAGCGCGGATCCTCGCTCGGCTCCTCATCGGCGCGGAGCGGCTCGTCGTCAGGATGCAAGCGCCCGTAGAGCCGCGCGAGCCGTGAGACGACGGTGTCCTGATACAGCAGGAGCGAGTCGCCAGTGACGAGATCACGACGAAACACCTTCTGTCCCACGAGGACCGCGCTCTCGAACGAGCGGTCGTCATCCGCGACGTACAACTCGTAGAAGCGTCCATCGGCGGCGGCCAACTCCAGCGGCGCGCGGCGCATGTTGATCTTTCCCCGCTCGCTCGACACCCAGAACGACGAGTCGCCCGCCGACAGCACGAACTCCGCGGACGGTGGAGCGGCCGGCGCAGCAGCCGACGCGCCGTCGCGGCAGGCGGTGAGCGCGAGCGGCACGCACAGCACGAGCAGCGGGACGCGACACGAGACGGGGAGCGAGTGGCGCATGAGGGACAAATATACATTCGACGCCGCTCGCGCCTGCGGCGCGAAAGCTGCCAATGCTACCCCCGCGGAGACGCTATCTTTCGTCATTCCCTCATCCTGAGACTCGCCCGTGCTCGTCTGTCGCTCGTCAGTTGCCCGCGTCCTCGTGCCCATCGCCACCGTTGCCGCCGGCCTGCTCGCCGCGTGCGGCACCGCGTCCGACCGGCCCGCGAAGTCCTCCGCCGCCAGTGGAGTCGTAGTGAATGGCACCGGCGCGAGCGCGCCGGCTCGCGACTCGAGCGCCGCTCCCACAATCACGACGAGCGGTGGTACCGTGACGCCACGCGCCGATACCAGCGCCGCGCCGGCGACCCGGGCCGTGCCGCGGATCGACGTCGACAAGGAGTTTCCTGTCGTGCGCGCGCTCTATGTGAACCGGTTCGCCGCGCAGAGTCCGAGGCGGATGAAGCAGCTCATCCAGATCGCCGACGAGACGGAGATCAACGCGCTGGTGCTCGACCTGAAGGACGAGTTCGGCCTGAACTACAAGCCGGCGAACGCGGAGTGGGCGAAGAACGCGGGCACGTCTGGCGTGATCCGCAACCTTCCAGCCCTGCTGGACACACTTCGCGCCCATAAAATCCTGTCCATCGCGCGGCTCGTCGTGTTCAAGGATTCGGTGACGGCGCGCCTCAATCCCGAGCACACGATTCGCCAGCAGGACGGCAGCGTGTGGCGGGACAAGAAGGGGCTCGCCTGGGTGAATCCCTACGACCGAAAGATCTGGGCGTACAACATCGGCATCGCTGAAGAGCTGGCGACGATGGGGTTCGGCGAGATCCAGTTCGATTACATCCGCTTTCCCGAGCCGTACAAGTCGCTGCCGCCGCAGATCTTCCCCGGCACGAACGGCAGCAAGCCCGACGCGCTCGCCGCGTTTCTCAAGGAAGCGAACGGCCGGCTGGACAAGGTGGGCGCGCGGTCCACGGCCGACATCTTCGGGCTCGTGACGACCGTTGGTGGCCCACTGGAGATCGGGCAATGGTGGGAGAAGCTCGCGCCACACACGGACGCGCTGCTGCCGATGGTCTACCCGTCGCACTATCCGCGCGGGTCGTTCGGCATCCCGTCGCCCAACGCGGATCCATACAAGGTGCTCAAGATCGCGCTCACTCGTGCGCGCGAGCGCGACGAGAAGATGGGCCTGAAGACGCCGGAGCACGTGCGACCGTACCTCCAGGCATTCACGCTCGGTGCGCCGCACTACGGCCCCGAGCAGTTGAACGCGCAGAAGCGTGCAACCTACGACTCGGGATTCGACGGGTGGGTGCTGTGGTCGCCCGGGTCGAAGTACGAGGAGTTCCTGCCGGCGTTCGAGAAGACGCTGGTGTCGCGCAAGAAATAGCGGTGTCTCAGCGCGCGGCGATCTCGCGTACGCCGCTCACCAGTCGATCGACCTCTTCGCCCGACGTATAGCACGCGGCGCCGGCTCGCACGAATCCAACGAGCCCTCGACCCAGGCGCTCGGACACGGTGGCGGCGTAGAAATCACCGCTCGATGCAAACAGGCCGCGCGCCACCAGCGCGCGCGCCACGTCGTCCGTGGATCGGCCGCGCACCGTGAACGAGATCGTGGGCGTGCGCGGCGTGCCGGGCTCCGGCCCATACAACGACACGCCGTCGATCGCCGACAGGCCCTCCCACAATCGCGCCGTGAGCGCGGCGCCACGCTCGTGCAGGGCGTGAAATGCGCGCCCGAGCCGTTCGCGCCGCGAGCCGTCGCCCTCGGCGAGTGACGCGAGATAGTCGACGGCGGCAGCGGCGCCGACGATTCCCTCATGATTCTGTGTGCCCGTTTCCATGCGCTCCGGCGCCTCGGAGGGGGCAGGATCGAGCTTCGGGACATCGAGCCCCTGAATCACGTCGGCGCGGCCGAACAGGATGCCGGCATGCGGACCGTAGAACTTGTACGACGAGCACGCGAGGAAGTCGCAGCCGATCCTGGCCACGTCCAGCAGCGCGTGCGGCGCGAGATGCACGGCGTCCACGAACGAGAGGGCGCCCGCCGCCCGCGCGAGCGCGCACACTGCCTCGACGTCGGTGACGGTGCCCAGCGCATTGGACGCCGCACCCACGGCGACGAGCCGCGTCCGGGGACCGATGAGGCGCGCGAAGTCGTCGGGCTCGCTCCGGAACGTGGTCGTGTTCAGCCGCACCGATCGCACGATGAGCCCCCGGTCCTTCGCGATCGCGCTCCACGGAGCCACGTTGGCGTGATGATCGAGCTCCGTCACGACGATCTCGTCTCCCGCTGCCCATCCGCGCGCCAGCCCGCGCGCGAGATGGAAGGCGATGGTCGTCATGTTGTTGCCGAACGAGACGTCCGACGCGCTCGCATTGAAGAAGTCGGCGAAGGTGTCGCGCGCCCGCGCGAGGAGCGCATCCGTCTCCACGCTCGTGGGATACACCCAGTGCGTGTTGGCGTTGTGCTCGAACAGATAGTCCGTCATGGCGTCGCCGACGGCGCGCGGCACCTGCGTGCCGCCCGGCCCATCGAAGTACGCCACCGGATGCTGGCCTTCGCGCCGGCGAAGAGCGGGGAAGTCGGACCGAATCGCCTCGAGCGCGCGCACCGACGCGCGAGGGGAGCTGGCTGTCGTCATGCGATCTCCTGACCTGCCCATTGTTCAACGACGCGCACCGCCTCGACGTGATCGGCTTCCTCGCCCAGCGCCGTCTGCGCGATTCGGAAGAGGTCCGCCGTCAGCTGGAGCAGCGGCGCGGGCACCTTCTGTTCGCGCGCCACGCCCGCCGCGATGCCGGCGTCCTTCGCCAGGAGCGCCAGCCGGAAGGTACGCGGAAATGCACGCGTGAGCACTCGCTCGGGAAAGAGATTCATCGAGGCGTTCGACCGGCCGCTCGAGGCATTGATCACGTCCAGCGCGACCTCCGGTCGCACGCCGGCCTTTGCCAGCGCGGCCAACCCCTCCGCCGCGCTCCACACGTGCACGGCGAGCAGCGCGTTGTTCACCGACTTCAGCGCATCGCCCGCGCCCACGGTGCCGCAATGCACGATCTTTGCGCCGAATGGCGCGAGCGCCGGTCGCACGCGCTCCAGCACCGCCGCGTCGCCGCCGACCATCACGGTGAGCGTGCCGTTCTCCGCCCCGATCGTTCCTCCGCTCACCGGCGCGTCGAGGAACGCGATGCCGAGGCCGTCCAGGCGCGCCGCGATCCGCTTCGAACTGTTCGGGTCACCCGACGTGCAATCCACCAGTGTCGTGCCGCGCCGCATGCCCGCCAGCAGGCCGTCGGGCCCGTCGAGCACCGAGTCCACGTCGGCCGAGACGGCAAAGCAGGTGATCACCACGTCGGCCGTTCGCGCCGCATCGGCGGGCGAATCAGCGACGCGCGCGTCGTGCGCGCTCGCGAGCTCCTCGGCCTTGCCGCGAGTCCGGTTCCACACCGTGAGCGTCACGCCCGGCGCATTTGCCAGACGAACGGCCATCGGGCGGCCAATGGCGCCCAATCCGAGAAAGGCGACGCGTAGCATGTCGGTAAGCGAAGAGTGGAAAGCGGTGGGTACTGCGCGAGGTCGAGAGCGCGAGCGTGCGTCAGAGGAGCGGCAGGCGCCTGCGCTCATCAGATGCAATCGTCGCCCGATAGCCGCTCACCGCGATCGCGTCGCGCAATGCCTCGCCTGTCGCTCGGCCATCGTGCTCGATCGTCGCCATACCAATGCCCACCTCGGCAGAGAGGATGCCCTCCACCGGGGTGAGCGACGTGAAGACGGCCTGGACGCATCGCTGGCAGGACATCCCCTCGATGCGTACGCGGGTGAGCATGCTGCAATATCGCCCTGGTACGGCGCGACTGGAATCCGGCAGCGACGCCGGTGCGAGGCGCCGGGGTCGCAGGAGGCTGCCGCGCAGGCATGTCCAGCCGCGGCGGCGGCGCGTCTTGTCCCGCTGCCGTCCGGTCGTCTACCTTGACGGCTCGCCGCCCGCCGCCGTCGTCGAGGACGCGCCATGACGCCACCGCACAATCCCGAGGAGCGGCCCGTGGGCGCGCTACTCGCCCCCGACATCCTCGCGATGCTCGAGGAGTCTCCCGGCCTGCTCGCCGCCGAGACCGAAGAGATGCATCCGGCGGATCTCGCCGACGTCGCCGAGGCGATGCCGTTCGAGCAGATCCCGCTGTTCCTGGCCGCGCTGCCGACCGATCGCGCGGCCGCGGTGCTCGAGTACATCGACGAGGAGGTGCGCGCCACGTTGCTCGAGGCCATGAGCCCCGAGCAGGCGGCCGCGCTCGTGAGCGCGATGACGCCGGACGAACGTGCCGACGTGCTCGAGGAGCTCGATGAGGAGCACGCCGAGGACATCGTCGATGAGATGCCGGCGGAAGCTCGTCGCGTCACCGAACAGTTGCGGCGGTACGAACCGGACACCGCGGGCGGCCTGATGACCACGGACTTCGTGTCCGAGTCCGCCAGTACGACCGTGGAGGAGGCGCTGCGCAAGGTGCGCATCATCGCCCGCAGTAGCCGGCGGGAGGCCATGCACGCCATCTACACGACCGACGCCGAGGGCCGTCTCGTCGGGGTGTTGTCGCTGCGTGAGCTGCTCGCCGCACCGGAGGGAACGGCGCTGGCCGAGGTGGCGTGGAGCGAAGTCCAGAGCGTGTCGCCATTCGCCGATCGCGAGGAAGTGACGCGCGTGATCTCCAACTACGACCTCGTCGTGGTGCCGGTCGTCAGCGAGTCGCGCCATGTGATCGGCGTGATCACGGTGGATGACGTGATCGATGCGATCCAGGAAGAGCAGACGGAGGACGTGCAGAAGCTGGGCGGCATGCAAGCGCTGGACGAGCCGTACATGCAGATCGGCTTCCGGCAGATGCTGAAGAAACGGGCGGGTTGGTTGAGCATCCTGCTGGTGAGCGAGATGTTCACGGCGTCGGCGATGCAGTACTTCGACGGCGAGCTGAAGAAGGTCACCGCGCTCATCCTGTTCGTGCCCCTCGTGATGAGCGCAGGAGGCAACTCCGGCTCGCAGGCAACCTCGCTCATCATGCGTGCGATGGCGCTGCGCGAGATTTCGCTTCGCGACTGGTGGCGCGTCGCGTTGCGCGAACTGCCCACCGGCCTGGCGCTGGGCACCATCCTCGGCGTGATCGGCGTGATTCGCATCAGCATCTGGCAGAACACGGGGCTGTTCAACTACAACCCGCACTGGCAGCTGATCGCGCTCACGGTCGGTTTCTCGCTGGTCGGCATCGTCACGTTCGGCTCTCTCGCCGGTTCGATGCTGCCCTTTCTCCTCAGGCGCCTTGGCTTCGATCCGGCGAGTGCCTCCGCGCCGTTCGTCGCGACGCTCGTCGACGTGACCGGCCTGGTGATCTACTTCAGCGTCGCGCTCCTCGTGCTGGGGGGAACGCTGTTGTGAGCACGGAGCCACGCCCGTCGTCGCGCGCGACCATGTTCGTGCTGTTCAGTGCGTGCTGTTTCGGATCCATTCCCATTCTCATCACGCTCGCGACGACGAGCGGCGCCCGTCTGGTGGACGTGCTCACCTGGCGATACCTCATCGCCGCCGCGCTGCTCGTGGTCGTGAGCGGCGGCGTGCATGCGGTGCTCGCTCCCGGCCGCCGGGCGTGGACGGTGATCGCGCTTGCGGGCGGCGGCCAGGCGCTGATCGCCTTCGTCAGTCTCTCGGCACTGGCATACATCCCCGCCGCCACGCTGACCTTCCTGTTTTATACGTATCCGGCGTGGGTGGCGGTGATGGCGGCAGTGCGAGGCACGGAGCGGATATCCCGCAGCGGCGCCATCGCGCTCGCGTTCTCGCTGGCGGGCATTGCGCTGATGGTCGGCATGCCGGGTGCGGGAGGTTTACATCCGATCGGCGCGTTGCTGGCGCTGTCGTCAGCGCTGCTCTACGCCGCCTACATTCCGCTCATCGACCGACTCGGCCGCGGCATGCCTCCCGCCGTGACGTCGGCGTACGCCACGGCCGGCGCGGGAGCCATTCTACTCGTCGTCGCGATGATGCAGGGTGGACTCGCCCTCCGGTTCGCGCCGATCGGGTGGGTGGCCGTGATCATTCTCGCTGTGCTTTCCACGGTGCTCGCATTTCTGGCGTTCCTGCGCGGACTGGCCGAGATCGGGCCGGTGCGCACGGCCATCGTGAGCACGATCGAACCATTCTGGACCGCGCTGCTCGGCGGCATCGTGCTCGGGCAGCGTGTCGGTCCGCGCACGCTGCTCGGTGGACTGCTGATCGCCGTCGCGGTGGTGCTCCTGCAGCTCGGTCACCGCGCGTCCGTCGCCGCGGCAGCTGACCCCGCTGCGGCGGCCTGAGCGAGTGACGCCGGGCATCGAGGTGACCTCGGTCGAGATCGGACGCGCTGACCTGCGGTACGATTCCGCGCAGACGAATATCGACGAGATCGCGGATGTGATTGCCGATGAAGGGTATACGGCCTTTCAGTCGTAGCGGGCTCGGCGCGTGATGGTATCGTGCTTGCGAGTGTGGGGTAGAACAATGACAGCGCGAACCGGAGTCGTCGGTGCGCTCGACCCATCACTCGGAGCAGTTCTCATGCATCAGTCACTTCGTTTTCTTCCCGCCTTCGCCGCACTGGCGTCGATCGGCGCGTGCGCGTCCCTGAGTCAGAAGGAGAAGGGCGCCATCATCGGCGCGGCGTCCGGCGCCGCCGTCGGGGCGGCGGTGGGCAACGCGAACGGCTCCACGGCCAAGGGCGCCATCATTGGCGCGGCGGTCGGTGGCACCGCGGGCGCGGTCATCGGGCATCAGATGGATCAGCAGGCGAAGGAGATCAAGCAGGGCATTCCGGGCGCCGTCGTGGAGCGCGTCGGTGAAGGGCTGCAGGTGACTTTCGAGTCCGGCCTGCTCTTCGGGTACGATTCCGATGTGCTGACTTCGACCGCGCAGCAGAATCTCGCCACGCTGGCGTCGAGCCTCGACAAGTATCCGAACACCGACATCATCATCGTCGGTCACACGGACGCCAACGGAAGCGACGACTACAATCTGTCGCTGTCGGAGCGCCGTGCGAATGCGGCAGTGAACTATCTCGTCAGTCGCGGCGTGACGCGCTCCCGTCTGCGCGGCGCCGGTCGCGGCGAATCCGAGCCCGTCGGCGCCAACGACACCGATGCAGGGCGCCAGATGAATCGCCGCGTCGAAGTCGCGATCTACGCCAACGAGACGCTCAAGGCGCAGGCCGCACGGCAGGGCGGGCAGTAACGTCCTGATGTTCGCCTGAACTCGTGGCGGAAGGCAAGACGGGCACACCCGACAAAGTCCGGTGTGCCCGTCACCCTCACGCGAAAGCCGCGGTCGGCCTTCAGACCAGCTGCGGCACTCCCGGTGCGTCGGCGCGACTCGCGGCGCGGGCGCTCGCGACTGGTGCGTCTTCCATGATGCCCACGATCCCTTCTTCCAGCCAGGCGTGCCTGCCCTCGAGCACGCGCTGCGACACGCGATAGATCGCGGCGTCGTTCTTTCCGTAGAACCGGTGGAAGTTGGTCGCGATACGCTGCCGCGCTTCGCGGCAGAACAGATCCGCGAGCTCCATGGCTTCCGCGTTGCCCTGCTGCGCCAGCATTCGCGCGCGTACGCACGCAGCCGTCATGGCGAACAGGTCGGCCCCGATGTCGACCGCGCGAAACAGCACCATCTGACGCCGCTCGAGCTTCGGTCCAAAGCGGGCCATCGCGTGGAACAGCATGCGCCCCAGATGCCGCGTGTGGCGCTCCGCCCAACGCAGGTGGCGTCCGAGTCTGCCGAACTCCCCATACGCCGTGGGCACTGTGCCCCGCCCGAACCAGCGCGCGACGTACCAGCCGGGGTAGAACTTGATGACGCGGCCGAGCGCGGAGACCTTCTCCTTCGTCGACGACTCCTTGTCCACGAGGGCGAACGCCGTCTTGAAGTGATGATCCACCGCTTCGCGCGCGATGAACAGGCGCATGACCTCCGAGGTGCCCTCGAAGATCAGGTTGATCCGGAAGTCGCGCATCGCGCGCTCCACCGGAATGCCCGGCTCGCCCCGACCGCGTAGCGAGTCCGCCGTCTCGTAGCCGCGGCCGCCCCGGATCTGCAGCGTATCATCGATGATCCGCCATCCCGTCTCGGTGTTCCACAGCTTGGCGATCGCCGCTTCCAGCCGGATGTCGTAGTGACCACGCTCGGACAGGCCAACGGTGAGCTCGGCCACCGCCTCCATCGCGAAGGTGTTCGCCGCCATCAGGGCGATCTTCTGCGCGATTGCCTCGTGCTTCCCGATCGGCTGCCCCCACTGCACGCGCTCCTTCGCCCAGTGCCGCGCCACTTGAAGCATCGCCTTCCCGCCGCCAGCGCAGCTGGCCGGCAGGGTGAGCCGACCGGTGTTGAGCGTAGTGAGTGCGAGCTTGAGCCCTTTTCCCTCGCCCCAGAGGATGTTCTCGGCCGGTACGCGCACGTTGGTGAAGTGCAGCACGCCGTTCTCGATCGCCTTGAGGCCCATGAACCGCGAGCGATGGACGATCTCCACGCCGGGCGAGTTGGCCTCGACGATGAACGCCGTGATCTGCTTGCGGCTCTTCCCGTTGATCACCGCGTCCGGCGTCCGCGCCATCACGACCAGCAGGTCGGCGCGCGTGCCATTGGTGCACCACAACTTCTCACCGTTGAGCGTCCAGAACTTGCCGTCCTCGCTCAGCGTCGCGCTCGTACGGAGGTTGGCGGGATCGGAGCCCGCGTCCGTCTCGGTGAGGGCGAACGCCGAGATTGCCCCCTTCGCCAATCGCGGAAAGAAGCGCCGCTTCTGTTCCGCCGTCCCGAACAGCTTGAGCGGTTGGGGCAATCCGATCGACTGGCTGGCCGAGAGGAGTGCGGTGAGCGACCCGTCCTTGCTCGTCACCATTGCCATGGCGCGCGTGTAGCTGGCGTACGACAACCCGAGTCCGCCGTACTCCTCCGGGATCTTGATGCCGAACGCGCCCATCTCGCGCAGTTCCTGCACGTACGACTCGGGAATTTCTCCCGTTCGGTCGATCATGTCGGAATCCACGCGCTCGAGGAAGTCGCGCAGCTTCACAAGGAAGGGCGCCGCGCGCGCGCGCTCCGCGGGGTCGTCGCTCACGGGATGCGGATGGATGAGATCGAGCCGAAAGCGGCCGAGGAAGAGTTCTCGCACGAAGCTCGGGCCCGACCATTCGCTTTCGCGTGCCGCTTCGGCGACATCGCGGGCTTCCTTCTCGGTAGCTAGTCCTGCGGCATGCTCGGCCATGATTCGCTCGATGTTGGGGCGTTCCGAAAGCTATGGCGCACGCGGACGTATCGCATCGACCGCGCCCTGCGGGCTTTCCGTTGGCGCCGTCGTCGCCTGGTCAGCTATCGCGCGATGTCATCTGCGACTCCCGGCGTTCGCGCATCACCACCGCCACTGCCCCGCCCAGCGCGATGGCGGCGAAGCAGAACCATTGCACGGCGTAGCTGCGGTGCGGCCCGTCGTCGAGTGCGGGAATCTCTCGGCGCGCCGGGTGGGTCATCGAGAGCGAATCGCCAATGGAGACGACGTAGTAGCGCGCCACGGGATACGGAATCTTGCTCGCGACTTCCTGCCGGCTGACGCGACGCACGATGCGGGGATCGGCGGCCGATCGCGTGATGCCGGCGTCCGGTGTGTACAGCTCGACGTATCCCTGCACGCTCGCCGAGTCCGCCTCGCGCCAGCGGGCGCGGTCCACCGTTCCGCCGTCGGGCGAGTAGACCCAGCCGCGGTTGACCAGCACAGCCGTATCGGATCCGGCGACGCGCATCGGCGTGATCAACTCGACACCCGGCGAGCCACGGCGCGTCCGGCTCGTGACGATCAGTTCGTGTTCGTAATCGAAGCGCCCGCGCAGGGTGGCGGGCCTGTAGTGCGCCGCCGCGGTATCGGGCGGCAACTCGGCGAATGGGATGGGCGCGCCCCGCTGTTGTGCCGCGACCACGGCGTTGCGCGCCTGCCGCTCATGCATCCGCCGCACCTGCCAGAGGCCGAATCGCACGAAGACGGCCGCCGAGGCGATGGCGAATGCGCAGAAGAGTATCGTTCGTCGCTGCATGCCCCAAGCTATCGTCGTCACGGGCTAGAAGAGCGACATCTGCTCGCCGAGCGTCTCGGGATCCACCGGCGTGAGGCGCAGTCCGTGCTGCAGCTCGCGCGCGCTCTGCGGCGAGTGGCCGGCGAAGTGATTGTTGACGTACCCGTACACCGTGACGCCCTTGAGCGCGAGCGGCCAGAGGACGCCCGCCCACTGCTCGAGCTCCGCGGTGCGATCGATCTGGATCCGCGAGTAGTCCGCGATATCGCGGTTGGCGCCCATCCAGCGCACGTACAGAAAGTTCGCGGTCGGACGGTCCGCGAGCGCGAGCATCTGCTTGCGGGGGATCCAGCGCGCGTCGGACAGCGTGAGGCCGACCCCGTGCTCGGCGAGCAACGCGATCACGCCGTCCTGAATCCATCCGCGGTTCCGGAACTCCACGCTGAAATTGATGTCGCGCGGCAGTGTGGGCAGCAGGTTGGCGAGCGCGGGCAACTCGACCGGGCCGAAGTCCGGCCCGAGCTGGATGAGCACGGGGCCGAGCTTGTCGCGCAGTTCGCGAGCGCGATCGAAGAAGAGATGCAGGACATCCTCGGCGCCGCGCAGCCTGCGTTCGTGCGTGATCTCCTGCGGAAGCTTGAGCGCAAAGGTGAATCCGGCGGGCGTGCGGTCGTACCAGCCCCGCACGGTCTTCGCCGGTGGCACGGCGTAGAACGTGGAGTCCACTTCCACCGTGTCGAACGCACGTGCGTACACGGTGAGATAGTCCGCGGCTCGTGTCCCCAACGGATAGAACGGTCCCACCCACGCATCGTAGTTCCACCCCTGTGTGCCGATGCGAAGTTGCGTCGTCATGACGTGAATCGGGGGCCAGGCATTCGCGCTGTCAAGATTCGTTACCCGAGGAGTGAATGGGTCCCGATCTTGCCTTTGTTACTCTCACTTACCTTCTCATGCGAGGGCATCACATGGCAGATCGCATCAATGATTCGACGGACGGCAGGGTCGAGCGCGCGAAGGATTCAGCGCTTGGCAAGCACGACTCCAATCCGAGTCATCTGGACGAAGCGGGCGAGGCCGCAGGCGGAATCGGCGGCGTGCTCGCGGGCGCGGCGATCGGCTCGGTGGCCGGCCCGGTGGGGACCCTGATCGGCGGCATTGCCGGCGCGATGGGTGGATGGTGGAGCGGGCGTGCCGTGACGGAAGCGGCGAGCAAGTTGACGACGGATGATGACGAGCACTACAAGAAGACGTTCGAATCGTCATCGACCCGTCCGGCGGACCGCTCGTACGATGACGTGCGCCCGGCGTATCACCTCGGTCAGGTCGCCTCACAGAACCCCGACTACGCCAACAAGGAGTGGAGCGCGGTCCAGGCTGACCTCCAGCGCGGGTGGAACGCCGAGCACTCCAGGAAGTACGGCGAGTGGAATTCCGTGAGCTCCTACGCGGGCGAAGGCTTCAAGCGAGGCCGGCTCGCGTTCGGCAACGCCGCGTCGGGTGCGGGCGCCATGGCCGGCAACACGTACGACAAGGCCAAGGCCGGTGTCGAGACGGGCGCGAACAAGCTCGCCGACAAGGCCGACGACATGAAGGATCGGATGGATGGCAATCCCGCCTCGAAGCCCGGGCCGGACGCCACCGACTCGAGTCGACGTCTCGACTCACGGTGACTCGCGGCGTGATCCGCCATCAGCGATAGGTCTCGAAGAACCCCGCTCCGGTCCCCGCGAGCGGGGTTCCTCGTATCCGGCCGGCGATCGTTGCCGTGCCCTTCATCTGCACGAAATACGGGCGACTCAACTTTCGCGCGGCGAGCGCTTCACCGCGCTCCACCATCGCGGTGCGCGTGTCACTCGCGCTCGCATCCTCGATGCGGAGCGTGAGTCGAAGCGTGTCGTCGCCACGCACATCCACCAGATCGGCGGTCGCTGGCGTTCGAATCGCGCGTCCACTCACCATCGTCGTGCGCGCATCGTCGTACCGGATGGTGCGGGGACGGAACACCGCGAGAAAGCCGGACCGGTCCACCAGGTACACGAACAGCGGTTGCGCGCTCGACACGCTGTCGGGCGGCTCGATGCGTCCATACAACAGCGTGTACTCACCGGCCCGCGCCGCTCCCCATTCCCACGTCACGCCGCGCCACACGCCCCAGTTGTGATCATGATAGGCCTGCACCTTCTCGTACGATGTGCAGACGTCGGCCACACAGAGCGTGCCGGTCGCGTCCGCGCGCAACGCCGGCACGACATACCCACTCACGACGCCGCTCGTGAGCGCGGCACCCGGGAAGTACGCGCCTGGCGCCGGTGACACCACTACGTCGAGCGACAACGGCGCACCACCCGCATCTTCGCGGGCGCGCGCGCGAACGCGATATCGGCCATCGGGCTGCACGTCCACACGCGAGTCGCCGATCGCCACGTTCGCATCGGTCGTCGAGTAGCGCACGTCGCCCGACCGCACCGTGCTCGTGAAGCGGCGCGGCGGCTTGCCCTGTTCGTGCAGCGTGACGAGGACCTGCCCGCCCCATCGGTCCGGCGCGCCACCCACCGCACCTGCCACGATGAACGAGATGAACGCCCACCGCTGCCGATCTGCGGAGATGACGTTGAAGTAGTGCCATTCGCCCCAGCTCGGATCACCTGCCACTTCGGCTGGCGGGACGTGGAACCGATCGATATCGTGCCGAAGCTCTGCGTCCGATGGTGCACGCCAACGACGGTCGAGCGAATCGTCGGCCCACTGCCCGCGCGTCACATCGGGTCCCGCGCCGACAGCGGTCGTGAGCGAAGGGATGTCCCCCGACGCTCGCACCGGAATCTCGCGACCATCGGCCGTGCGCAGGTACAACAGCTTGCCTTCCATCTGTGGCGACACGGACGACACGACGTCGCTGGACCGCGGCGCCGCGAGCAGTTGCCGGTAGATGAAACGGGCATGATCGATGGAGAAGAACAGCCCGCCCAGCCCGCCCGTCTTCAGGACCTCGACATCCACGCCCTCCGGCAGCACGGTGATCGTGCCGCCGCCAACGAGCTTCTCGTCCTTCGCCTGATCCAGCAACGCCTCCCCGATGGACAGCAACACGATCATCACCGCCACGCCCATGCTGAAGCCGAACAGCAGGAAGACGCTGCGCCACGGCTTCTGCGTGAGGTTGCGGGTGGCGAGCAGCCGGATCATCGGACGGTGCGCTCGTCCCTGACGATCTCTCCGTCGCGCATGTGGATCACGCGATTCGCCGCGTTCGCCATCTGCTCGTCGTGCGTGACGACGACGATCGTCGTTCCGTCGTCGTTGAGCCGCCGAAAGAGGGCGATCATCTCGGCGCCGGTACGCGCGTCCAGCTCGCCGGTCGGCTCGTCGGCAAGCAGCAGCTTCGGCTCGTTCGCGAGCGCGCGCGCGATGGCCACCCGTTGCTGCTCTCCACCGGAGAGCTGCGACGGACGATGCCCTTCGCGCCGCGCGAGCCCCACATAATCCAGCAACTCCCGCGCACGGGCCCGGCGCGCCGCGCCGCGCATGCCCGCCTCGGCCAGGGGAAGCTCGATGTTCTCGCACGCCGAGAGCGCCTGCATCAGGTAGAATCGCTGGAAGACGAATCCGATTCGGCGCAGGCGGAAGTCCGTCGCGCGCGCGTCCGAGAACTGATCCACGCGCTCACCGGCGATGGACACCGTGCCGGACGTGGGACGATCGATCACCCCCAGCAGGTTGAGCAGCGTGCTCTTGCCGCAACCAGAGGGTCCGACGATGGCCGCGTACTCTGCGGCGCCAATGGTGAACGACACACCGCGCAACGCGTGCACGTGCTCGTCGCCCATGCGATACTCGCGCACCAGCTCGCGGACGGTCACGATGGGCTCCACGCCGGCCACCGCGTGGGCGTCGCGTTCGCCTGTGATCGTGACACTCATCCCACCGCCTCCTGGCGCAGTGTCGTCGAGATCGCCAGCGACGCGCTGCGCCAGGACGGATAGATGCCGGACAGGAGCCCGCACAACACCAGCAGCCCCAGCGCGGTCCACGCGGCGGCCGGCTGGAAGAGAAAGAAGTCGATGCGCTCCGGCAGTCCCGGGAACCGGGAAAGGATGGAATTCAGGTAGCGCGCCGTCACCAGTCCCAATGCCAGCCCCAGTGGCGTCGCCACCAGCATGATCGCGCCGCCTTCCACCACGATCTGCGCGACGATGCGTCCGCGTCGCACGCCGATCGCGCGCATGACGGCAATCTCGCCGACACGCTCGTTCACCGACACTGTCATCACGGTGGTCACGAGCAGGAATCCGACGATCAGGCTCACGGCGCCGAGGATGACGGCGAGCTGGCGAAAATAGCTGAGCCGTTCATCCACCTGCCGAATCGCCTCGGCGGTCGAGATCACCGTGACTCGTGGGATGAGTCGCTCGAACAGCGTGCGGGCCGAATCGGCGTCCGTTCCGTCGCGCAATCGCACCATTGCCAGCGAGATCCGTCCCGCGGCATCGGCGCCCTGCATCGTGCGAAGTGTCGCAATGGGCAGCGCGGCGCCGCGCTGCTCCGAGGCCATGTACACGAACCGTACGCGGCCGACGATCCGCAGCGTGCGCACGCCCGACAGCCCGCGAAGCTGTGCGTCGTATCCGGCGGCCGCCGTGACCGTATCACCGAGCCGGCGGCCGATGGCGCGCAGCACCGCGTCGTTCACCGCCAGCTCCCCCGCACCCGTTGGATGCGCGCCCTCCACGAGCTCATAGTCGCCCTGCACCGCCGGCTCGAGTCCCAGCGCGGCCGTGGTGACGGTGCTCGACCCGAGGGGGATGTGCAGCTGCCCGCCGAGCACGGGGCTCACCCGTTCCACGTCCGGTCGCGAACGCAGCATGGCGACGAGGGCATCTGCATCGCGTATCGTGGCCTCGGTGTCGAACGGCAGCGTGCCCTTCGGCGCGAGCCGGAGCTGGAATCCCTGCGACACGAGCAGCGACCGGAACGATTCGCGCATCCCGCTCGACAGCATGACCATGTCCAGCAGCATCCCGGCCGACACCGCGACGCCGAGCACGGCGAGAAGGGTACGGGCGCGATGCCGGATGAGCGACGAGAACGCGAGCGTGAGCAGCATCGCCTAGCGTCCGAACAGGGTGAGTGGCGGCGTGGCGACGAGTCTCCGGGCCGCCAGCCAGCCGGCGATGATCCCGAGCGCGAGGGACAGCACGACGGCGAGGAGCACGATGTCCGGCGTGACGATCGAGAACCGTAACGGCGTGCGGTAGACGGCCTGGTAGTGGCTGTTGACGAGCGCCGACGCCAGCGCGCCCACGCCCACACCGGCCGCACTGCCGAGCACCGCGATCGCCGCCGCCTCGAGCACGACGCTGCGTACCACCGTGCGCCCCGAGATGCCCATCAGCCGCAGCGCGGCTACGTCGCGACGTCGCTCCTCGACCTTGAGCAGCATGATGCACAGCAGGAAGATCGCGCTCGCCGTCACGGTGATCACGCCGATGGCGCGGTGAAAGCGCGAGACGACGGCAAAGGTGGTGGACGTCTCGACGGCGATGTCGTCCGACCGGTGGGCGCGAAAGCCGAATGCGGCGTCGTTGATCCTCGCGATCGCTTGATTCGTCGTCGCGGCTGAGCGGCTCTGCACGGCAAAGCGATCGACACGGTCTCCATAACCCAGGAGCGACTGCAGCTGGGTGAGGTGTAGCCGGACCCGGTACTCACCTCGGGCGATCTCGGCAGGGTCGGCGCCGCGACGCACGAGCGCACCAATGACGGCCGTGTCCCCCGCCGACTCGGGCGTGGCCGCCAGCACCACGCGGTCTCCGATGCGCAGTCCGGCGTCGGCGGCAAGGCGCTCGTCGATCGCAATGGTGCGGACGTCCTGCGCCTGCATCGCGCCGGCGAGCAGCGCGACGAGGATGAATCCGGGCACTGCGCTCAGCGACGCGCCGAGGCGGTCCAGTGTGCGGTATCCTTGAGTGCCTCGCGCGTCTCGACGAGCGTGTACGACGGCGCGGCGTAGCTGGTGAGGCCCTTCTTCACCAGCCAGATACCGAGCCCGAGTTCGAGCGCGCCGGTGACGAGTGCGCCGAACCACATGTGGCCGTTGTTCAACCGGCCCAACAGCGTGACGAGCAGGATCGTGAGCGCCACGAGCATGACGACCGCCGCGCCGAAGGCGAGCGCCAGCCAGAGCACGCCGCGTGTCGCGCGGTGCAGGCTCTCCTTCGTCTCGAGCTTCGCGAGCGCCACTTCGTTCGTCACCAGGCGCCTGGAATCTTCGCTGAGGCGACGGATCAGGTCGGGAATGCCGGTGTCGGGATCAGTCACGATGGGTCTGGCGGTCACACGCTCCTCCTGGGGACGCGGCGGGAAATACCGCTGTCTGGCGAACGCTTCCGGGCAAAAGGCGTTCCCTGCGGCCGCTCGATCTCACGCCTGCCCCTCACTCTCCACGTAGACCTGTGCCGCGAGTCCGACACCCACCGCCCGCGTCGCGCCACCGACCGCGTCTTCCACCCACACCGTGATGGGGCCGTCGAATGGCGCCTTGTCGAGGATGCGGAGATGTGAGCCGGGACGAATACCCAGCTCCGCCAGATAGCGAAGGCGTGCGGGCTCCTTGTCGTGCACTCGCCTGACGCGCACCTGCTCCCCCGGTGCGACCTCAGCGAGCGTGCGAAACGCCGATTCCTCGACGCGACCGTCGCGCGTCGGGATGGGCGCGCCGTGCGGATCCTGCACCGGATCGCCGAGCGCGGAGGCCATCCGCTCCACGAGCTCCTCCGATGCGGCGTGCTCGAGCCGCTCGGCCTCTGCATGCACGCGGTCCCAGGGATAATCGAGCACTTCGGTGAGGTAGCATTCCAGAATGCGATGACGGCGCAGCGTGCGCAGTGCGGCGCGACGCCCGTCATCCGTGAGCCGAACGCCGCGGTACGGCTCGTGGGACACGAGGCCCTGGTCGGCGAGCCGACGCACCATGCCGCTGACCGACGCCGGCGAGATGGCGAGGCGGATCGCGATGTCATTGGTGGACGCGGGGGACCCGACGAGCTCCAGGTCGTAGATCGCCTTGAGATAGTCCTCGACCGGACCCGTCAGCGCCTGTGGCTCCGGACTCGCTTTCACGCCGGATGCGCGTGCCGTGGCACGCCGCGCACCATGAGCACCGGCACGGTGGTGTGGTGTCGCACCTCGTTCGCTACGCTGCCGCGAAGCAGATCCTGGAGGCCCCGATGGCCATGGGTGCTCATTGCCACCAGGTCGCATTTCTCGCGGTCCGCCGCCGCGGCGATCTCCCGGCCCGGGTCCCCGCCGGCGAGCACGCATTCGGTGGTGATCCCGGCCGCCTCCAGCGCGTCGGCCCGCTCCTCGAGGTATGCGCGGTCATCCTGCATCTCGGAACTCTCGCGCAGCGCGAGCTGATGCTGATTCCGCGCCGCCCACCCGTCGGCGACGTGAATGAGTACCACTGCGGCCTCGCACAGCTTCGCCAGGTCGCGGACGTGGGAGACGATCGCGTCGTCGTAATCGGTGTGCTCGAGCGGCACGAGGATGCGGCGGTACATGGGCGGGTAGCGAAAGTGGAGCGGTCGATGCTGCTCGCTCAGGCGAGCCAGCCCCGAACCGTCTGGAACAGCAACCACACGTTGAGGCTGGCGATCACCGTCGCCACCACGTACGCCATCACCTTGAGCCAGGCCGGGTTCACGAACTCGCCCATCTTCAGCTTGTCAGAAGTGAACATTACCAGCGGGAACACCGCAAACGATAGCTGGAGACTGAGGATTACCTGACTGAGGATGAGCAGCTTCGCCGTGCCCGATTCGCCCGCGAGAATGGACACGATCACCGCCGGAATGATGGCGATGAGGCGGGTGATGAGACGACGCAGCCACGGCCGGATCCGGATGTTGAGGAACCCCTCCATGACGATCTGGCCGGCCAGCGTGCCCGTGATGGTGGAGTTCTGCCCGGAGGCGAGAAGCGCGAGGGCGAACACCGTGCTCGCTCCGGCGCCCAGCAATGGCGTGAGCAGCTTGTACGCGTCCTGGATCTCGGCCACTTCCTGATTGCCGGTCGAGTGGAAGGTGGCCGCCGCGACGATGAGAATGGCCGCGTTGATGAACAGCGCGAACGAGAGCGCGATCGTGGAATCCACGAAGGCGTAGCGGACCGCCTCGCGCTTCCCTGCCGACGTCGCCTCGTACCGCCGCGTCTGCACGATGGACGAGTGCAGATACAAATTGTGCGGCATCACCGTGGCCCCGAGGATCCCGATCGCGATGTAGAGCTTCTCGCGGTCGGAGATGATGTCGGCCGTCGGAATGAATCCGGCCATCACCCCCGCCATGTCCGGGCGCGCGAGGAACAGTTCGAAGCCGAAGCAGATGCCCACCGTGGCGACGAGCGTGATGACGAGCGCTTCCAGGATGCGCACCCCCTTGTTCTGGAGGTACAGCAGGAGCAGCACGTCCAGGGCCGTGATCACGACACCGACCGGCAGCGAGATCCCGAACAGCAGGTTGAGCGCGATGGCCGATCCGATCACTTCGGCCAGATCACAGGCCGCAATCGCGATTTCGCAGAGGATCCAGAGTGCCCAGACGACCGGGGTGCTGTAGTGATCGCGACACGCCTGGGCGAGGTCGCGTCCGGTGGCGATGCCGAGCTTTGAGGCGAGGCCCTGCAGCAGCACCGCCATGAGATTCGAGATCAGGATCACGCTGAGCAGCGTGTACCCGAAGCGCGATCCGCCGGCGAGGTCGGTGGCCCAGTTGCCGGGATCCATGTAGCCCACGGCCACCAGATACCCAGGGCCCGCGAAGGCGAGAATCTTTCGCCACTTCCCCGCCCCGCTCACCGGAACGGATCGATAGACCTCAGCGAGACTCGGCGCCACGCGGGCGCGGCGCCACCCCGTGTCGGGCTGCGCCGGCTCTGGCGGGGCGGACACGCGCGGCGGTTCGGTCGCGACGTCAGATCGGGGTTCGAACATGGTGCGAATTGGCGTTGCGGTCGATCACCGCCGACCGGAAGACTTTAGGATTGCCTAATCCTATTTCGAGTTCCGCCCGCCGCAAGAACGGCGCACCGGCCTGGTGCACTCTCGACCCGGCGCGCCAATGGCGCTTAGTTAGCCGCTCGTGATCGACTCACACATCCACCCGCCGAGTCATGTCCACGACGACCAGCAGCACGAGACACACGCTCGGTCAGGTCGCCCTCACCGTCGGCGACGTCGAGCGCAGTACCAGGTTCTACCGCGACGCGCTCGGCCTGCCCTTTCTGTTCTCCGCCGGTCCTTCGCTCGCATTTCTCGACCTCGGAGGCGTGCGGCTGATGCTGAGCGCACCCGAGGGCGACTTTACCCCGGGCTCGAGCACCGTGCTGTACCTCAAGGTCAGCGACATCGAAGCGGAACACCTTGCGATGCGCGCGCGCGGCGTCGACTTCGTCGACGAGCCGCATCTCATCGCAGCGATGCCCGATCACGACCTGTGGATGACGTTCTTCCGCGACCCCGATGGCCACACGCTCGCCCTCATGTGCGAGAAGGCGCGACCGTGACGCACGCCTGGCCGCGAGCGTGTGGTCATGCCACCGGATCGCCCACGTAGGACAGGAACTGCCGCAGCACGCGCTCCGTCAGTCCCCACACCGTGTGTTCTCCATGCTGGAACACACTCACGCGCCGAGTGCTCCCGCGCACGTCGACGTCCCCGGTGCCCCACGCCGCTGGTGCGCGGAGCTGCGAGAGCGGCACCCAGAACGCGTCGGCCACCTCGTGACTGAGCACGAGGGTGACGTCTGCGCGCACGAGCGCGAGGTAGGGCCTGATGACGATGGGAGCGAGTGTCGGCGAGCGCGGCATGAGATCATCGAGCGCACCCAGCAGTCGTCCATCCCGTGCAACGTCGACGCCGGTCTCCTCGAGAGTCTCCCGCACCGCGGTGGCCGACAGATCGGCATCGGCTGGCTCCATGCGACCGCCCGGCAGCGCGACATGACCGCTCCACGGGTCACCCTCGGCCTCGGCCCGCTTGATCATCAACACCTCGGGCTCGCCATCGCCACGGCGGCGCAGGAGCAGCAGAATGGCCGCGCGTCGTACACTTCGTTCCGCCGTCACCACGCGGCCGGGATGCGCCGCGAGCGACTGCAGCAACCGCACGATCGAGGGGTGTCTCGCGAAGTGATCGAGTTCCGCGATCTCGAGCGTCATCTCAGCTCCGCTTCGCCAACCGGCTCACGAAGAAGGCCACCGTGCGCTCCGTTGCCTCCCGAAGCTGCGATGAGGGTATCGTCATGCCGTGCGCCACATTGAAGGTGTGCGAAGCTCCCTCGACGGTCACGAGCTCGGCACGCGCGTCGCTCGCCGCGGCCAGCTGCTCGGCTTCGGCGAACGGTACCGTCTCGTCCGCTGTGCCGTGCACGATGAGCCACGGACAGAGCAAGGTCGCCGCCGCGAGCTTGAGATTCAGGCGACCCAGCGCGTGCTCCTCTGTCTCGTCGAGCAGTCCGGTGGTCACCCGCATGACCTGGCCGGTGCGGGTGTTGGGCACCTCCAGATAGCCGCGCGCGCGCCACTCCGCCGTCTGCGCATCCGACCAGCGCTGCACCGAGGCGATGGACGACCACGTCGCCAATGCGCCCACGCGGGCGTCGCGCGACGCGTGCAGCAGCGCGATCGCTCCACCACGCGAATGTCCGAACAGGCCGAACTGCGGCCCCGTCCAGCCGCGGCGTTCGGCCTCGGCGACCACGAGCGACACGTCCTGCACTTCTCGCGTGTACGTGTTCTCGGCGAACGCCTCCGGATCGTCGAACGTCTCGAGATCGTCGCCGACGCCGCTCCCCGAGAAGTTGAAGGTCACAGCCGTGATACCGACGGCGGCGAGCTGATCGGCGAGATACGGGAAGAACGCGAAACGCGCGAACCCCTTGAAGCCGTGCAGCAGCACGACGCTCCCGTGCGGGTTCGGGGGCATTCGCACCTCTCCGCGAATGACGCGCGAGCCGGTGCCCGGAATATCGAATCGCTCCGCGCCGGTGCCCGTCATCCGTCGATCTCGCCGCTCGCCTCTGCCCACGCGCGAAAACCACCGGCGAGCGAACGAACCTTCGTGTAGCCCATCTGACGCAGGGTATCGGCGGCCAGCGCGCTGCGCCCACCTCCGCCGCAGTACACGATGAGATCGGCGTCGCGCGGAACCACGGCCTCGACCTTGTGTTCGAGATTTCCGCGCGAGATGTGCACCGCGCCGGGAATGCGGCCGAGGTTGACCTCCTGCAGGTCGCGCACGTCGAGAAACGAGACGCCCGGGCTGCCGTGCGCCGCGAGCGCGTCAGCGGCGCTCACTTCGCGGATGCGCGACTTGGCATCATTGATCAGGTCGGTGCCGCTCTTCATCGTGGGTGGCGGGTGCGGGATCAGGGTGAGTGATGCAGACGAAGGACCGGGTCAGTGCGGGAGCACGCGCAACGCGCAGCCGTCGGCGTCCAGTTCGGCACGTGCACCCAGCGGCACCGTCCACTGGTGGTCCACATGGCCGAGCGGGATGCCAGCGATGGCGGGAACACCCAGGAGCTCCACCGTCTCGCGCAGGAGGTCGTCGAGCCCGCGCGACGCCTCCTCATCCGCGTTGCTTCCCTCGGTGAACTGTCCGAATGCGATTCCCGCGAGGTCGGCCAGCGCGCCGCTCAGCAGGAGCTGCCGCAGCATGCGATCGATGCGATATGTGGGCTCGCCGACGTCCTCCAGCACCAGAATGGCGTTGCGATAGTCGGGGGCGAACGGGGTACCCGCCAGCGCCGCGAGCAGGGCAAGATTGCCGCCGACGAGCCGGCCGGCGGCGACACCTCGTCGCATGGTTCGTCCCTCGGCGGCCACGCCGCACGAGTCTGCCCGCGCGATCGTGGCGCGCACGAGCGAGTCCCGCGAAAACTCCGTGAGCGCTCCGCGCGCCGTGGGACCGTGAAACGTCACGACGTCTGCTCGAGTGGCGAACGCGGCGTGCAGCGCGGTGATGTCCGAGTAGCCGATCAGCGTCTTGGGGTGCCTGCGCAGGGCGTCATAGTCGATGCCGTCGAGAATGCGCATCGCGCCGTAGCCGCCGCGCACGCACCAGATCCCGTCGACCCGGTCATCGCGGATGGCGGCATTGAGATCAGCGAGACGTTCCGCATCGGTGCCGGCAAGGTATCCGTCGCGGTGCAGCACATGCGCGCCCGGCACGGCCTCCCACCCCAGCGATGCCGCGTGCGAGACGGACGCGCTCAGCTCGTGGGCACCGCGCAGCGGCCCCGACGGCGCAACGAGCGCGACGCGCGCGCCAGGACTGAGTGCGGGTGGAGATCGCATCGTGGGCAACGTAGAGAGCGCCGACAACGCGTGCAACGGCGGGCGCGCACGAGACTCGGCGCGAGCGGGCCGCGGCTTAGCTTTGCGTGGTGCCCAACTTCATCGCCATCGCCCTCACGACGCCGTGGATCATCACGCCGATCGTCACCATCCTCCGGGCAAGGCGCTCGCGCTCGCTGGAGGAGGCATCGGTCGACATGCCGGACGCACCTCCGCTCGTGTCGCTCGTGATTCCGGCGCGGAACGAGGAGCACAACATCCGGCGCTGCGTGGAGTCCGCGCTCACCACGACGTATCCTGCGTTCGAAGTGGTGGTCGTGGACGACCACTCCACCGACGGCACCGGCGCCATCGTCGCCGAACTGGCAGCGCGCGACCCTCGCGTCCGGGTGGTCTCACCCGCTCCCCTGCCGGACGGATGGTTCGGCAAGCAGTGGGCGTGCGATGCCGGGGCACGGGTCGCGCGCGGCACCATCGTCGGCTTCATGGACGCCGATACGTGGCAGGCGCCCGATCTCGTGCCGCGCGTCGTGAACACGATGCACGCGCGCCGCGCTGACCTGCTCACCGTGGCCGGGGAACAGGAAATGGGATCCCTCTGGGAGAAGTTGATCCAGCCGCAGGTGTTCGCCATCCTCGGCGCGCGATACGGGGGAACGGAAATCGTGAACGAGTCGCGGCATGCCGCCAACAAGATCGCCAATGGGCAGTGCATGTTCTTTCGTCGCGACGCGTACGACGCGATGGGTGGCCATGCGGCAGTGCGTGAGAAAGTCGCGGAGGATCTGGCGCTCGCGCAGCACTGGTTCCTCGCTGGCCGAACGGTGATACTCGCGCTCGGCATGACACAACTGCGTACGCGCATGTACACCTCCCTCCGTGAGCTCGTGCAGGGTTGGGGGAAGAACATTTACGCGGGCGGACGCGACGCGATGCCTCGCGGCCGGGTTGGACGCGCGATCTTTCCTCTGCTGCTGGTGCTGCCCGGCCTGTCCGGCGCGCTGCCGCCGGTGCTCGTGGCGCTCGGCGTCGCCGGCATCGTCGGACCGGCCGTACTCACCTGGGCGTCGATCGTCGCCTCCATCAACCTGCTCTGGTGGCTGCTCGTCTACGCCGCGCTGCGCATGTCGCCCCTGTACGCGTTGCTGCATCCGTTGGGCGCCGCGGCGCTGCTCTACATCTCCGTGCGCGCCATCCTCCGCGGGCGACAGGTGCGGTGGAAGGGCCGCGAGTACCAGGCCGGCTAGCTCGCGCCGGCTGAACGCTCGATCGCTGTCGTGCGCGCGAATGCGGTGACAGGCGCCGTTCCAGCCGGTCGTACGCTGCTCGGGTGCGCACGCTACGTCAGGCAGCTTCCCTTCTCTCCGCTCCCACTTCCGACGGCGTCGCCGCCATCGCGGCGGCAATGGGCTTCGACCACGCGCCGCAATCGCTCGACGTGGCGACGCGTGCCGCACTCGGCTTGCCAGCGGAGTTGCGCGAGGCACGTGTGGCACGCGGGCGTGGCGCGCTTCGCGCGCTGCTCGTCGGCGCACCGTCGGGACTCGCGCTTCGCGCCCTGTTCACGTCCCTGGCTGCGGCGCTTTCCACGCGCACGTCCCATGTGCTCTGGACTCTCATCGCCGCCAGCGCGGACGACGACGAGATCGGCATCGCGTGCTGGACGGCGGAGCGCCGGCCGCCACGCATCCTCGCGCTGCTCGTGCGTCCCTCCCACGTGGTGCCGAGCGATGCCGAGACACTCTGCGCGCTCGAAGCATCCAGCGCCGGCGACGATCTGCTCGTTCACACCCGCTGGTGCGAGCTGCTGGGCCGCGATGCGCTGTCTCGGCGCTTCTACCGCATGCTCGAGCTGCGCGTCGGCACCCTCGCGCATTCGCTGCCGCGCATGCCGGACGCCGATCGAGCGGAGCTGGCGCTCATTTCGACGTCGCGCCTCCTCTTTCTCTCGTTCCTTCAGGCAAAGGGCTGGCTCGACGGCGACCGTGCCTTTCTCTCCAATCGATTCGACGAGTGCATGGCCGGCACGGGTGGCTTTCATCGCGACGTCATGCTGCCCTTGTTTTTTGGAACGCTCAACACGCCTATGCGTCGGCGCGCCGCAGCGGCGAAACGGTTCGGCGAGATTCCCTTCCTCAACGGCGGGCTGTTCGCGAAGACTGCCGTCGAGCGGCGCCATTCGCGAGCTCGCCTCACCGACGAAGCCATCGGTGCCCTGTTCGCTGATCTGCTCGGCGCCTTTCGCTTCACTGCCCGTGAGGACCACGCGCAGTCGTCGGAGGTGGCGATCGATCCCGAGATGCTCGGTCGCGCCTTCGAGTCGCTCATGGCGGCGCAGGAACGACGTGTCAGCGGCGCGTTCTACACCCCACAACATCTCGTGGCGCACGTGACGGATCACGCGTTGGCGTGCGCGCTCGAGGGTGGCGCGGTGCCGGCCACGGTGATCGCCGATGCGCTCGCGAGTCGCGAGGTGGCACATGATGCCGCGGGAGCGCTCCTCGCTCAGCTCCGGTCACTGACCGTGCTCGACCCGGCGTGCGGATCGGGCGCCTTTCTCGTGCATTTGCTCGAGCGACTCACCACGCTTCGGCGCGCCGTCGGCGATCCGCGGGGCATCGCCGAGATCAGGCGGGAGGTGCTCACGCACACGATTCACGGCGTCGACGTGAATCCAATGGCGGTATGGCTGTGCGAGCTGCGACTCTGGCTCTCCGTGGTGATCGAGAGCGACGAAACGCGGATGTCGGCCGTGATGCCACTGCCCAACCTCGAGTGTCAGGTCCGCGTCGGCGACACGCTCGCGGGCGATGCATTCGCCGCGCCGCCTGGCGTGGCGGGTCCGCCGGCGTTCCTGCTGCGTCTTCGGCAACGGTACGCGCGCGCGAGCGGAGCGAAGAAGGCCCCGCTGCGACGGGCGATCGCGCGCGAGGAGCGCCTGCGCGCGCTTGCCGTGCTCGATCGTGACCTCTCCGTCATCACGGGCGCCAGGCGCGAGCTGGTGCTCGCGCGCCGCGCGCCCGACCTGTTCGGCGAGCGCGCCTCCGGAGCGCGCGACGCCGCCGAGCAGCGACGGCTGCGCGACCAGGCCGCGGCGCTTCGGCGCGAGCGGCGGCGGATCGCCGACGGCGGGGCGCTGCCCTTTTCATTTCCATCGCATTTTGCGCACATCCACGCGCAGGGTGGCTTCCGGCTCGTGATCGGGAATCCGCCGTGGGTTCGGCTGCACAACATCGCTCCAGCATCCCGGGCGGCACTTCGGGCCGCGTTCCGCGTCTACCGGGAGTCGGGATGGCGGGTTTCGTTCGCCGAGTCGAACCCGTCCTCGTTCGCACCGCAGGTCGATCTTGCGGCGCTGTTCGTGGAGCGGAGCGTCGCGCTGGCGGCACCCGGCGCAACGACCCGCGCTGGTGGTACCGTCGCGCTCCTGTTGCCGGCGAAGCTCTGGCGCTCCCTGTCGGGCGGCGCGGTGCGCCGGCTCCTCACGAATGAAACGTCGGTGCGACGCCTCGAGGACTGGACCGATGCACCGTCGTCCTTCGACGCGGCGGTCTATCCATCCGTGCTCGTCGCCTCGCGACCGCCCGCTCACGTGTCCGAGACGGTGCTGGTAGTGCGACGCCGGTCGCTCGAGCTGGAGTGGTCGGTCGCTCGCGACATGATGCACTTCGATGGATCGGACCGTGCGAGTCCTTGGTTGCTGCTGCCGCCGGACGCGCGCCTCGCCTTCGACCGCATCCGTGAACGGGGCCGCGCGCTTGGCGCGAGCACGCTCGGCCGCGCAACGCTCGGAGTCAAGTGCGGGTGCAACGATGCGTACATGGTCAACTCCGTCGGCGTCGAGCAGGGTCTGATCGCGGTGGAGTATCGAGGACGGACGGGCGCGATCGAACCATCCGTTCTCCGCCCGCTGCTGCGCGGAGAATCGGTGGCGGCATGGAGAGTACCGGCGTCGAACCGGTCAATCGTCTGGACGCACGCCGCGTCGGGTGCGCCGCTCGCGTCACTGCCAACGGGCGCCGCGCGCTGGCTGGCTCCATGGCGGCGACGCCTTCGGGCGCGCACGGACCTGCGTGGCTCCAGCCCGTGGTGGATGCTCTTCCGTACGGAATCGGCCGATGCCTCGGTCACCCGCGTCGTGTGGAGCGACTTCGGCCGAGTTCCGCGCGCCGCCATTCTGGCGGCGGGTGATCCCACCGTTCCGCTGAACAGTTGCTACGTGGTGGCCTGCGCCAACGTGACTGACGCGCTGGCGCTCACGGCGTTGCTCAACAGTCCCGTCGCCGCGGCATGGCTCAACGCGCTCGCGGAGCCGGCGCGAGGGGGATGGCACAGGTACTTGGCCTGGACGGTGGCGCTGCTTCCCTTGCCCCACGACTGGTCGCGCGCGCGCGACGTGCTCGCGCCGCTCGCCGAGCGGGCCATGCTCGGCGATCCACCGACTGACGAGGAGTTGCTCCTCGCCGCCTGCCACGCGTACCGGCTTCGGCGAGATGTCGTCGCACCACTCGTCGCATGGTGTCGCTGACGGACCTGCACCTTCGTGCGGTGCGCGCTCGCATTGCGTCGGCAGTGGTGCATCCACCCATGCCGGCGCAGCTCGGGTCGATTGTCCTTCGAGACGATCAGCGTGCATCGGCGGCGCGAGTTCGTGCCGCGATCGCGCGACATGGAGGCTGCCTCCTCGCCGACGATGTGGGGCGAGGGAAGACCTACGTCGCCCTGGCCGTCGCTCGAGGCTGGTCGCGCCCTGCCGTCGTGCTTCCGGCCGCGCTGCGGTCCACATGGACGGATGCCATGCGCCGCGCGCGTGTCGAATGCGAGATGATCACGCACGAGGCGCTGAGTCGCGGCCGAGTGCTTCACGCTGTGCACGACGGCATCATCGTCGACGAGTCCCACCGGTTCCGATCGACGAACGCACGCCGGTACCAGACACTCGCCCGGTCGTCGAGCCGATCCCAGCTGCTCCTTCTGTCGGCGACGCCGGTGCAGAATCGCCTCCGCGATCTGGCGGCCCAGGTCGCGCTCTTTCACGGCGAGCGGGCGTTTCACCTGGAGGCTGGTCCACTGGCGGAGTTCGTCGTGCGCAGTGACGACGCCACCGGAGTGGGACTGCCGCGCTTGGCGCCGCCGATCTGGGTGCGACCCACGGTGGACGACGGCGCCGTATTGGAGCGCCTGATCTCCCTGCCATCGCCTCCCCGATCGGCCGACGGTGGCGACGCGGGTGTGCTGCGCACCGTGGGACTCGTGCGGGCCTGGGCATCGAGCCGGGCCGCGCTCGTGGCCACGCTTCGTCGGCGGCGTCGAACACGAGTGGCCATCGAGCAGAGCGCGCAGGAGGGACTCGTTCCCACCACGTGCGAGATTCGCTCGTGGGCCGGTGGCGATGACGCCGTTCAGCTCGGATTTCCATCTGTGCTCGTGCGCGCGAGCGCCGACGCCATAGCGGCGAGCTGCGCACTCCACGCCGTGTCATACGAGGACGCCGCCACTACCCTGCTCGATCGCGCCATCGCGTCATCGGCCGATCCGGACGTGGCGCGTGTGCAGGCGCTCCGCGACATACGCCGTGCGCACGCCGGCGAGCGCGTCCTCGCCTTTTCGGAACGCGCGTCCACGATTCGCGCCTTCTTCGCGTCGATGCGATCCGACGTGGGCGTCGGAATGCTCACGGCTCGGGAGGCGCGCATCGCCAGCGGGCGCATCACTCGCGACGAGCTCCTCGCGCGCTTCGCGCCGAGCGCGCGAGGAGCGCACGCGCCGGTGGAGCGCGAACGAGTGACGCTCCTCCTCTCCACCGACCTGCTGTCCGAGGGCGTGAATCTCCAGGACGCAAGCGTCGTCGTGCATCTTGACCTGCCCTGGAATCCCGCTCGGCTCGCGCAGCGCGTCGGGCGCATTCGGCGGCCTGGCGGCGCGGCCACGGTGTGCGCATACCTGCTGGCACCGCCCGCGCCATCGGAGCTGTTACTCGACGTCGAGCGGCGGTTGCGGCGCAAGCTGCACGAGGCGGAGCGCACCATCGGGCGATTGCTCGACGTGATGCCTGCGCTGACCACCCTGCCGGACGACGCGCGTTCCGATGGTGGACGCGCGGCCGCACTCGGAGAGCTGTCGGAACGCGTGCGTGCGTGGAGCCAGCCCTTCGTTGCGCCACGGTTCGGACCTGCCGATCGCGCGCTCGTCGCTGGCGTCGTGAGCGCGGTCGGCGGCTGGGTCGCTGTTCTCGACGACGGCACACTCGTCGCATCGCTCGATGAAGAAGAAGGTGACGCCATGCTTGCGGTGACTCGCGCGGTGCGCCTGTCCGGCGGCGCGCGCCGGCCGCTGTCGTCGCGCGAGCGAGGTGCACGCCTCGCCGAGTGCCAAGCGCGAATCGCGCTGCGCCGCCTGCTGCGCGAGTGCGGGCGGGCATCCGGTTCCAGTGAACTGCAGGCTGCCGCGGATCGATGCATCGCGCGAGCCATGGAGCGATCGGCGCGGCACGCGCGCGCCGCGACGGCGCGCCTTGGCAAGCAACTGCGCGATGCACTCGACCTTCCGCGACCGCTGGGCGCGGAGCAGGCACTGCGGGCGATGCTCGGGTCGAGCGATGCAACAGTCGATGCGGAGTGGCTGATCGCGGCAGCGGAGCTCGCGTGCGCCACTCCGGCTCGCGTGCGCTCGCGCGACGACTCGCACATCGTCGCGATGTTGGTGCTCGGACCCGGGCCTCACATGAACGACAATGGCGGCCCGTCGGCCGCCATCGCGTTCAACCCTGCCGCACCGCCGGACATTACATGAGGCTGGCGACGATCCGCTGCGCGTAGCTGGTGAGCACGGCTGCCGAGCCGGCGTCCAGGCGTCCCGACCGCTGCATCGCGTCGACCTTGTTCACGAACGCCTCCAGCTGATTGCGCGCCGGAGTTGGATTGTCATTGTCGAGTGACTTGAGTGCGTTGCGCAGCGACGCGTCCAGAGCGTTCGACTCGCCGCGCGACAGCGTACCGGCGGATGCCATCGCGATCACGCGATCCGATAGCGTGCCGATCGCCTCCTCCGCTGACGCCACGACGACCGTCGCCGAACGCGTGCCGTGGCCCGATTCGTCGTCCTGCACCATGACCGTCACGGTGAAGGTCCCTGACGTTTCGTACGTGTGCGCGAGCGAGAAGTCCGTGCCAGCGAGTGCGAGCGATTGTGTACCCGAACCGTCGCCGTAGTTGACCGTCGCCGTCCAGCTGTCGGCGCCCGGATCGGAGAAGCTGCCGGACGCCGCGTAACGCTCACCGCGAATGAGTGTGGCACCGGCGAAGGATCCCACCGTCGGCGCGACGTTGGCGATCGCCACCGATTTCGTCGTCGTGTCAGCCCAGCCGAACCGGTCGGAGACGATGAGCTGTACCGCGAAGATGCCGTCATCGACGAACGTGGCGGTCAGCATGGGCGAGATTCCTCGCACCTGACCATCCACGGACCACTGGAAGCTCAGCACGTCGCCGAGCGGGCCGCCGACGTCCGGATCGGAGGAGCCGGACGCGTCGAACGAGAGCGTCTGTCCTTCGCTGCTGCTGGTGGTACCGGTGAAGCTGGCCGTCGGCCGGCGATCGCCCGACTCGACGATTGCTTCGACGAAGTCCGGAAGGGCTGCGAGCAGATCGTACCCGGTCACTTTCTCCACCGAGTCGACGGTCACGCGATTCGACTGCCAGTTGCCATCGCGCGGGATATTGCTGACGTTCGGCATGTCGACGGCGATCACGTCCAGAATGTCGGTCGGCCCCTTGACGCTCTGCAACGTGAAACCGTTCCGAACCACGACGGCGACCTTCCACGTGTGTGTCGGTACGCTGATCCGGCCGGCGGCGATCCGGGATGCCTCGCCTCGGCCGCCCGTGACGATGTATACCTCCGGCAGCCCTGCGCCCTCGGCGACCGTCTGTAAATGGCTTTCGAGATCGGCCCAGCGTCCCTGATTCTGGTTGGGATACTGCGGCACGATGTTCGACAGGTAATACGTCGCCGCCTGATCGCGTGTACCGATTTCGCGGTCGTTCGAGCGCACCATGTGCCCGCGATCGAAACCGCTCCCGGTGTAATCCGCCGTCGTCAGTGCGACCTCGCCCGCGACGGTGACCGCCGGATCGGTGGCGAAGCAGTCACACCGATATCCGGGCAGGTCGCCGCGATTCGTCTTCGTCAGGCGATAGGCGACCCAGTTCGGACCTCCACGGCCTCTGCTGTACGAGAGCGAGTACTGCGGCCGAGCGATACGGAGGTCGGCGTCGGTGCCACCGGGAGTCGGCGCGCCCAGCAACACGTGGTTGCCATAGACCGAGGGATCGCCCGTCGTCCCGACTTCCATCGGTAACGTCGTGGTGCGTGACGAACCGTCGCTCATCGTGACCCGGAACGTGGCGGCTCCGGCGGCAATCGACGTGACGACTCCTCGAGCGTCGATCGTCGCGATGTCAGGGTTCAACGCTTCCCACGTCGCCGGTGTCGTATTCGGCTTCGACGCGAAGAGCTGGTCCTGAAATCCCGTCGGGATCGCCGGATCCGACGGCACGCGACCAAAAATGCTGATCGTTTCGCCCGAGGGTGGCTGGACCGTGACCTGACGCGTGCCCGCTTTCGTGACAGCGCCAACCGTCGTGGTCGCCGTGATCGTCACCGGTCCTCCGATCGCGACACCGGTGACGACACCGGTGGCACTCACGGTGGCAATCGCTTCATTGCTCGACAACCACGAAAACACGGCACCCGTGATGCGCGTGTTCTGAGCGTCCTCGGCAACGGCGCTCAGCGTCGTACTGGCCCCGACGATGACCGTTGTATTGCCAGTCACCACGACTTCGTCGAGCGGTCCCGCGGCGGGCGGAGGCGAGACCACGCAACTTCCCGTATAGGTGTAGCCACCGACATCGTTCAGCGCGCCCGGAGTCCCCTTGTCGTTCCGACCCGGAATCGGCGTCGTGGCGTTACCCCATGCCGTGATGTCGGCCGCTACGCTGCAGTCACGAACGGGCGCGCGCTTGGCGCGGGCGACGCCGCTCGTCGAGGAGTAAGAGCCGGGAGTGCCGGACGCGTTTCGAATGGCGTATGCCAACGAGTCCACCAGGCGGCCGTCGGTAGTCTTGATCGTCACCCAGTCCGTATTGCTGTTGTTCAGTACAAGCTTGTCGGAGCTCGTCCCCGCGCCATAGACAAATCGTGGCACACCGGCCGGTGCGGGACCCGATGCACTGCGCACGAAGAGCGCGTACGACCCAGCAGACACGAACATGTCGGTGTTCACGGTGAAACCGGCCTCGTTCGCAGATCCGAACACCATCCCATTCATGTTCACCGGACTACCCGAGCCGTTGTAGATCTCGAACCACTCGAATGGGTCGTCCGTGCCATCTGGATTCGCGAGGAATTCAGTGATCACCATCAAGGGGATCGTTCCAGCCTCGAGGAACGACGGGCCGGCGTGATTCATCTGCGGCGCCGAGATCTTGTCGATCGAGGAGGTGCAGCTGACCACAAGGACGGTTGCCGCGAGCCACGCACGAAGCGACCTGGGCGAGAATGACGAGAGCATGAGCGGGGGGTGAGCGCGGGAAGTGTCGAGCTGAGCCGGTCCAGCCGCAGAACCTAGTCATGCCGCCCTGAAGTAGCCATCTGTTTGTCGTAACGAAACCGAGAAGGGTGCCGAGCAGCCAGTCTCCCTTCGCTCGACGACTAGTTTGACAGCCGACAGGTGCGCGGTCGCTCGTTCAATCGCGCGCTGCGAAGGCTCCACTTTCTTCATCCCCAATGCTCTACACCCGCCTCGGCAACACCGGCCTCACCGTGTCCCGCGTCTGCCTCGGGACGATGACCTACGGCAATCCGCACTGGCGGCCCTGGGTCCTGGACGAGGCCGCGGCCCAGCCGTTCTTTCGCGCTGCCGTCGAGGCGGGGATCAACTTTTTCGACACCGCCGACATGTACTCCCTCGGCGTGAGCGAGGAAATCACCGGACGCGCCCTGCGGAAGTATGCGAACGCCGAGGAGACAGTCGTCGCCACGAAGGTCAACTTTCCCCTGAACGAGCGGCCCAACATGGGCGGGCTGTCGCGCAAGCACATCATCCAGGCGTGCGAGGCGAGCCTCCGCCGGCTGGGCATCGAAACGATCGATCTTTACCAGATCCATCGCTTCGACCCGAGTGTACCCATCGACGAGACGCTCGGGGCGCTCGACCACCTTGTGTCGCACGGCAAGGTGCGTTACATCGGCGCGAGCTCGGGATACGCGTGGCAGATGGCGCAGGCGCTCTCGGTGTCGGAACGACGCGGCTGGGCGCGGTTCGTCTCCATGCAGAACCACTACAACCTCCTCTATCGCGAGGAGGAACGCGAAATGATCCCGCTGTGCGTCCACGAAGGTATCGGCGTCATTCCGTGGTCGCCGCTGGCGCGCGGAATGCTCGCACGTCCGCGCGCGGCGAGTGAGACGCGAGGCACCACGCGCGGGGGTACGGATACCTTCGCGGACGAGATGTATACCGGTCAGGTGGACTGGGCGGTCGTCGACGCCGTGCAGCGCGTGGCCTCGGCACGCGGCACGAGCATGGCCCGGATCAGTCTCGCCTGGCTGCTCTCACGACCCGGCGTGACCGCTCCCATCGTGGGCGCCACGAAGCTCGCGCAGCTGGACGACGCCGTCTCGGCACTGGAGCTCACGCTCACCGCCGCGGAGTGCGCGGAGCTCGAGGCGTCGTACACGCCGCATAAGGTGCTCGGTCACTAGCGCCGGCGTACCCAGGCGGCGATCCGTCCGGCGGGACCCACCGCCCACCCGCGACTCGGGCTCGCGAAGGCCACGCTGTTGTACGCAACCGTGTCGACGCTCAGCCACGACCCGCCGCGGTCTCGCGAGATATCCGTACCCGAGAGTCCAACGGCCACGAGCACCCGCACGGACATACTGGGGACGTACGCGACCGCCGAGCGATATCCTGCGGGCGACATCGCGCTGTCGACGAGCGCCCAGGTGCGGCCGCCGTCGTTCGTCCGCGCCAGATTGCGACCACGCAGCGTCGGCTGCTGGTAGTCGCCTCCCGCGATCACCCCATGCGCCGCGTCGCGGAACGCGATCGAGAAGATTCCCGCTGACGAGGTCGCGGCGCGGATGGGCGTCTCGTGCACGCTCCAGGTGCGGCCGCGATCCACCGTGCGGTAGACGCGGGCGACCTTCGCTCCTCCGCTGGCAAACCAGGCGTGCGAGCTGCCGAAGACGGTCAGGCAACTGCCACTCGCCGCGAACCCTCCCTCTCCGTCCAGCGCCGGGGGAATGCGATCAGCCGTCACCTCGGTCCAGCTCTCGCCACCGTCGGCGGTGACGAGCACGAGAAATCGACCACCCACCGGATCGCTCATCGCGATGCCGTGACGCGCGTCCCAGAATCGAATCGCGTCCAGGAACGTGCCGGGTCGCGTCGCCGCCCATCGCAACGACCAGGTACGCCCACCGTCAGTCGTTCGATAAATGCGCGACGAATCGCCTATGCTGATCGTGTGCGCGATCATGGATGATGTTGCGGCAATCCCTCGCAGATCGAGCCCGCGTGCGCCCGGAATGGTGTCACGGTTCCACGTGCGCCCACCGTCCACGGTGCGGACCACCGTACCGCGTTGCCCGCTCGCCCACACCACGCTTGGCGAAACCACACTGAGCCCTCGCAGCTCCACCTCCGTGGGGCTGGCGAGTGGCTGCCATTGCGCCGCGAGACCCGCGACCGGTACGAGCAAAGGAATCGAGGCGAGCAGCGCACGCAGTCGAAACAAATGAGTCATCTTGGAATGGGATGTCGTGGGTGTCGGCTCGCGCGTGTGGTGAGCGGCAAGGAACAGAGTATGCCTTGCACCGGGCAGGAAACCAGTGAGCCGCCAGTTGGCGGAACCGACATCGCACGCCGGAGGGTTGCATGCTGTCCTCGAACGACCGCGAGCAGTTCGCCATCACCGTGATGGAAGAGGTCCGCCGGTGGCCCGGCGTCGAACTGCGCGCACACCCGAGTCCCACGACGCCAGGAGAGGACGACGGGATCGAGTTCCGGCTGTTCGGTCGACAGATCGGACACGTGCACAGCGATTGCTCGGTGCATCTCGCGCTGACGAAAGCGCTCAAGGCGAGCGTGATCGACGATCGGCTGGCGGAACCGATGTCGTTCGCCCCACAGTCGCGATGGGCCTCCTTTCTTCCCGAGACGCCGGCGGACTCGCACCGCGCGATCTGGCTCCTTCGCCTCAACTACGTGCGACTGCGCCGTCAACGCCTCACGCCGCTGGCCGCATCCGCGTCCGAGCTGCTCCGCACGCACATCGCCGCACTGGGCGAGGTGAGCCCATCGTCCATCGCGCTGCTGAAGCGAACCCAGGCCCGTAGCTCGCCGCGGCAGTTCCCGACGCTCGAGGCGTAACGAACGCGGCGAAACCTCGCCGATCGATCGTGCGTACGGTTCTCCGTCGGACATCGCCACGTCACGAGGCGAGACGATTCACCCGCCGCTGGAGCTGGCGCCATGTGGTTGCTGTTGAAAGGTCTCGCGCTTCGATTCGCGATCGGTCGCTCCGTCGGCGGCCTGATGGGGGTGCTGCTGCTCGTGCTCCTGCCGGCGGCGGGCGCACTCAAGCTCCTCGGAGTGCCACTGCTGTTCGTGCTCGGCACGCTCGGCGCGCCGGTGTTCGCGCTGCTCGGCATGATCGGGCTTCCGCTGCTGTTCGTGCTCGGGTTCGGCGCGATCCTGCTGCTCATGGTCGGCGTGGTCGTCACCGCGGGAATCGTCGCGATCAAGATCGTGCTTCCCATCGTGCTGCTCGTCTGGTTCGTCCGATGGATATCGGGACGCACGGGCAGTGTGGCACACGATCCGCCCGTGCCCGATGAACCGCTGGGCCCCATCGGCGGCTGACGCTCGAAGCCGGCGACGACGAGTCAGTGTTGGCGATCGTCAGTCGGTGGCCCGCGGCGGCGCTTCGCAAGGGACCTGAAATAGCGCCATCGTACCAGCGACATCACCACGAAGACGACGGCGAGGGCGATCGCGAGCGGCCAGTCGATGTCGCCGCCTGACATCACCAGTCGCCTCGCGCTTCGCCACGGCGGTACGCCGAGACGAGCGCGCTCGTCACCCCACCAATCCAGACGACATGGCCGCCCCACCAGAACGCCATCCCGAGCTCACGGTCGGTGACGTGAAGCGCCATGCCGATCAACGCCAGTCCGCACACCACCCAGAACGTGATCATGCCGATGGCGCGCAACATCTCGCGTCGCGTGTCGCGACGCGCTTCGCGTTCATTCCGCTCGTGCTTCGCGACGAGTGCATCGCGATACTCCTGCGGCATCGGCATCGATCGATTCTCCTCCGGTGCTATCGCGCGGGATGACGGCGACGTTCGAAATACCCTCCGAGCAGCACGGCGAGCAGGACGATGGCCGCCTGGCTGATGGAGTACCACCGCGGACGCGCCTGCGCCGACGTGTCGCCGCGCAGCACGACCACCATGGCCGACATGAACAGCACCATGCCCAACAGGAAGACGGTGTAGAACGAACGACCGGTCGTGATACGCGCGGTGGCGACTCCGCCGGCCAGCGCACCGAGCGCGATGATCGCCAGGTACACGAGCAGGTTGCCCGTGGACGGCTGGAAGCCGCGCGGATCGCCGACACCGCGCAGCATGGCGAGCGTCGCCATGATGATGCCGGGTCCCGTGATGAGTGCCGTGATGCCGAGACCGGCAATCAGCCCCATCGCTGGGCGGATGTAGGAGCTGGGTGCCGGCGTCGTGGAAGGCGAGGCGGTCATGGCGGCGTCCGATCGGGTCAGTCGTCCACGTACATCGCGGTGGTATCGGCCGCGGCCAACTCCACTAGATAGTCCGCCACCCTCGCCGTCACCAGATCGGCGTAGCGCGCGCCCTTCTCCACCGTGGCAAGCGACGGATCGCCCGTGCCGGTATCGGCGCTCACCTCCGTCCATCGACGTGGCGCCCATGCCCATCCCTCGCGCAGACCGCGGATCCGCCACCGCCGCTCGTGACCATTACCCGCTTCGTCCAGCGGGCGCACCATTCCCGCGGCGACGTGCAGCATCACACTCGTCTCCAGCTCCCCCGCATGATCGCCCAGGTCGGAGAAGATCGCGCTCGCGTCACCGATCTTGTACCAGTTGATGGACGACAGGAACACCGTGGTGCGCGGCTGGAGTTCGCGGATCATCTGCCGGAAATCATTGCCGCCGTGCCCGTTGAAGATGACGAGCTTGCGGATGCCCTGCGTCTCGAGCGCCTGCGTGAGGTCGGCGAGCAGGGCGGCCTGCGTTGCCGGATTCATGTTGAGGCACAGCTTGATGTCGAGCTGGCCCGTATTCACGCCGAACGGCACGGTCGGCAGCACGATCACCCTCGCGCCGCGTTCCCACGCGCGGCGCGCCGACTCGGCCGCGAGCGCATCGCACTGGATGGTGTCGGTCGCGTACGGCAGGTGGTAGTTGTGGGCTTCCGTCGCACCCCACGGCAGCACGGCCACCGCGTACGGGGTGGCATTCACGGTCTTCCAGGTAGATTCCGCGAGGATGTAGGGGCGAGCGCTCATGGGCGTAAGCTCGCCCGCCCCCGCGGAGAATGCCAGCGGATGGCGCCCGATGTCCGTATGGTTCGCTCACACCTCTATTCCTGCCTGGTTCATGTCGCTCGATACCCAGACTCCCGCCGCGGTCGACGCGATCGTCGCCGAAGCGCTTCAACTGCTGCACGGTCGAACGGCACAGGTGCTCAATGCCATCGACGAGGGCGTGTTCTTCCTGGACCATCTGGGGCGGACGGTGTTCTTCAACGAGGCGGCAGTTCGCATGCTGGGCTTCACGAATCGCGAAGTGCTCGGCAAGTCGATGCATGAGCTCACGCACCATCACTACGCGGACGGTACGCCGTTCCCCGTCGAGGCCTGCCCGATCCTCTCTTCCGTGACCGATGCGGTGCAGCAGCGCGTCGGCGGCGACATTTTCTGGACGAAAAGTGGAAAGGAACTGCCGGTGGACTACACCAGCATCCCGATCAAGGACGGACGCAAGGTCGTCGGCGTCGTCGTCACCTTTCGCGACATCAGCAGCCAGCAACAGGCCAACGAGCTGAGTGCGCGCCTGAAAAACGAGCGCGCCGCGCGCGCCGAGGCGGAGTCGGCACGCGAGCAGCTGCGGGCGAGCGAAGCGAGCTACCGTTTCATGGCCGAAGCCATTCCGGTGCAGATCTGGACCGCGCGGCCCGATGGCTCGCTCGACTACGTCACCAAGCGTGTCGGGGAATACTTCGGGGTCCCCACCGAGAAGATCCTCTCCGATGGCTGGAAGGACATCGTGCATCCGGATGACCTGCCGTCCGTCGCCGCGCGCTGGATGCACTCGCTCAGCACGGGCGTTCCGTACGAGGTGGAGTTCCGCCTGCGCGGCGCGGACGGCTCCTTTCGCTGGCATCTCGCTCGCGCGCTCGCGCAGGTCGACGAGAGCGGACAAGTGGTGAAGTGGTTCGGCACCAACACGCTGATCGAGTCGCAGAAGCGCGAACAAGCCTGACCGAGGGTCGACTGCGCGCCGGCTCGGACGCGGGCTCACGTAGCGGCGCCCTGCTTTCCCCCGACGTGCGCCCATAAGGCGCGTTCCACCAGGGCAGGGTTCCACGAGGTGCCGAGCGTGGTCGCGCGCCCTCGAATCGCCTCGGCGTATCGCGCGTAGTAGCCGAGTGTCCAGGCAACCTTGCCGAGTGCGGGCACCTGTGCCGCCACGAGCTCGTCGAAGAAGGGGTAGATGTCGGGCGCGGCCGCGGCTGCCAGGGCCGACGCCGTGGCGGGGCCCACGCCAGCGAGCTTCGCCAGTGTGGAAATCGGTGCGGTGACATGCGGCATCGCGGCGAGCGCCGCGGCACTCGTCGACACGACCAGATCCGGGGCGTTGCCGCGCACGAGAACGAGGTTGGGCGCGCGCCAGACACCCCTCGCCATCTTCCACTCGGTCAGGCGAACCAGTTCCGGCAGCGTGGCATGCGCCGGCCGCCGCGCTCGCACGAGGTCGGGGAGCTCGGTTCGATACCAGCGGTCCAGGTCGGGGAGACGCGCGACGCCCTGCGCGTCGATTACATCGGCATACCGATCGAGCGCCTCGCGCCACTGCTGCACCGACGACGACGTCCAGAGTGAGTGCATGATCCGCCGGAGTGAGCGTGAGACACGGAACCGTCGGGCGGAATTTGCATCACCCGCGGCGCGGCGCCACTATCGACGTGAACCCTTGGCGACGGTAGAGGTGTCGTGTCTCTTCAGGACCTGACCACGGAGCTTCGACGCTTCAGCGCCGCCGAGATCGGCCTGGCGGAACTGCACGCGTGGTTCAACCCGATCCTCATCGCCGATTCGCTCGACGTCGAGGAGAGTGACGAGAGTCCATGGCTGCATGCCGCCGAAGATACGCGCCTGTTCTGGCGACTCGTCTACCTCTTCGAAGCGGGGGGAGATGAAGACTCGCTGCGTTCATCGGCCTCTCGCATCGTCCAGTGCCTGGACGCGCTCGGCGACGCGTCGGCGACGTACGAACTGCTTCCCCTCGTGCTGGATCAGGATCGTCTGGTGATGATCGTCGAAAAGCACCTGCGTGGAACCATCTCGCGGACCGGCTTCCTGAGCGTGCTGGCGCAATCGGGATATCCGCCGCACGTGAAGCTGTGGCTCGAACGCGCCACTCCGCCGGGACTGGAGGACGTGGGGTCGCTGCTCGAGCGCGGAGCGTATCGCGACGTCGTTCGCCTGATCGCGCGCCCGCCCGCGTGAGCAGGAACGGCATCGCGAGGTACGCATGAGTCCGCTTCGATTCATTGCCGAGCCTGCGGCATCATTCGCGCAATAGGCTTCTCGATGTTCTGCGTACAATCATCGACTTGGATCCCGGAAGACCAGCCGTGAAGCAACCTCTCGATATGTCACCGCTCGCTGCCGACTACGACATCGTCGGCCAGCTCGATGGCGGCTCCGACATGAGCACCTACATCGCCACGCGGAAGGGCGACAGCACGAAGCGCCGCGACGATCCGACGGGAGTCCTCATCACGGTGGTGACGACGCCGGAGGGTGACGAGGCGAATGCCCTGTCGCACCTGGCGGCCGACGTCAAGCTCCTCGCG
Organism: Gemmatimonadaceae bacterium; assembly: GCA_031362845.1. Taxonomy (GTDB): domain Bacteria; phylum Gemmatimonadota; class Gemmatimonadetes; order Gemmatimonadales; family Gemmatimonadaceae; genus AG11. The sequence continues at coordinate 48,270 of JANLTI010000094.1, forward strand.
CACACGCCGCACCGGCGCCTCACGCCCGTGATCGAGGGCATCTGGCTCGGTGACGATGCATTCGGCGTCGTCACGCAGCGGTCGACCGACCCGTCCCTCTCGCAGCGACTCGCCAGTGGCGAGACGTTCACCAACCCGCGTATCGCCGCCATCTTGCGCGAGGTGAACGGGTTGCTCGAGTGGGCACGCGAACAGAAGATCGTGCACCGCAGCATTCCGGCCTCGCGGCTCTATCTCGAGCCGAAGACGGATCGCGTGCGGGTCAGCTTCGCCATCGCGCCGATTCTCCGCCTGCATCGAACGAACGCCCAGGATGACGCGCGGACGATCGCGCGGCTTGCGATGGCAATGCTCACGGGCGAGGAAGACCCGCAGGCGTACGAGGGCAAGTCGCTCGCCGAACTGCGATCCGACCTTCCTGAGCGCCTCGGTGAAGCCACCGCGGCACTGCTCGATGAGAAGAACACCGGCGTGTCGCCCGATGTCGCCGCGTACCTCGCCCTGATCGGCATGGCGGACCCGGTCGCGGCCGGCGAGGCCGAGCGTGAGCGTGTGCGCGCGGACATCCTCGAGGAGCAGCGCGCCGAGCGGGAGAAACTTGCGGCCGAGCGCGCGAGCTTTGAAGCACTGATGGCCTCCGAGCGTGCCGCCTTCGAGAGCATGAAGTCCGCGGAGCGGGAGCGGCTCGAAAATGAGCGCGTCGAGCTCCAGAAAAATGCGACGCTCGAGCGCGAGGCGCTGCAGCGCGCCGTGGAGCAGGAGCGCGCAGAACTGGTGGCGAAGCGCGCGGACCTGGAGCGCACGGTTGCCGAGCAACGCGCCGAGCTCGAACGCGCCGCGGCGCAGGATCGGGATCAGATCGCGCGCCTGCGCGAGGACATTCAGCGCGCGGGAGAGCGCGAGATCGAACTGAAGCGGCAGACTGCCCTGGACGACATGGCGAACATCGACGAGAGCGTCGAGACCGATGACGCCCCCACGCCACGATTCGTCGCGCCACTGCTTGCTCCACTCGAGCCGCTCACCTTCAACGACGACTCACCGCTGATGGCCGACGACGCGATCGTTTTCGCGCCGTCGAGTCAGGACGATGAAACCAGCGCCGACGCATTCACCGCGGAACAGGGTGCATCGGACGACCAGCCAGGCCGCCGGAAGTGGATTCTCGTGGGATCACTCGCCGTCGTGCTCGTCGTGGTCGGGCTCGCGGCGTCCGTCGTCGGGAGTCGGGTACCGACCGCACAGGCAGTCCGGCCCGCGGCGCCGGTCGCGTCGGCGCCGGTGACGGCGGTGACAGCTGCTCCCGCGATCGCCGCTCCGCCGGCGCCCGTCCGTCTGGATTCCGCCGCGATGAATGTGGCGCAGGTCTGGCTCGACTCGCTCAAGGAAGCCAACCCGGTGGAGTTCACCCGCCGGCAGCTCGGCATCGTGTCCACGGAACCACGCGCGCCCGTGGAGCGTGCAGCGCCTGCAGCGCGTCGCACACCGAGCATCAACGAGAATCCGTTCTTCATCCCGGGATCGACGCCCGCACGACCTGACACGACGCGTCCGCCGCGTCGCTAGCGAATCACGACCCCCGCGGTCCGACGATCCAGCGCGTCTCGGCCGCGATCGTCGCCGCGCTCCACGCGAGCGCGGCCGGGAAGACCAGCGTGAGCAGCGGCAGTACGACGCTCGGAGCCCCCATCACGCCGCCGAGCAGGGTGACGACGCGACCCAGAGGTCCGGCGACGACGTCGGCCACGAGTAGCGCACCCCACGCCAGCGACGCCGCAAGACCCACGCGCCAGCCACCGCCGCCGTCCTCGTGGAATACGACGCCGATGATGAGCGCGACGAGGAGGACGCCCCACCACCCGAGCACCCACGTGAGCACGAGCATTGCCGTGGCCACGAAGAGCACGAAGATCATGCGGCCACGCTCACGGGGCACGCTCGAGTACCAGGCGTGCCGAGCGATGCGCCTCGTCGAGGTCCGCGGGCGACGCCGGCAGTCGAACCGGCGTCAGCGCGCCGCGCGTCCATTCGTCCATGCGATCGCGGTACCGGACACTCGCGGGATTGCCGGACTGGCCGCCGGGATACGTCGCCCACGCGCGCAGCGCTGGTCCCAGCTCCACCACCATGCGCCAGCTCGCGCCGTGCGTGCCCGAACCCGCCGACGGTGACAACGTTGCCGGGCCGCCCTGCACGGGAATCTCCAGGGCGGACAGCGCGGGAAGTCCGAGCAGGTGGAAGATGTTCGCCTGACGGATCCCGCTCCAGCGCCAACCACCAGCGTCGGGCGCGCCGTATTTCGCTCGGGCATTCGCGAGGGAGGCGGCGAGACTGGCGGCCAGGATGTCGTCCCGGCGCTCGATCGCCGGTGACGACCGCACGTCCCACCACACACTCGCCGAATCGCCGAGCAAAACGGCGAGCACGGCACTCGCTGGAGTGATGATTCGTCGCGTCGAACCCGGCACGAGCAACTCGTCCCAGGTGCGCGTCGTCAGCTCCTGCATTGCACCTTCGAACAGGACGGCGCGCACGTCGTCCCTCGTGTACCGCCTGTCCCATTGGCGGAGCAGGCGGCTCGCCTCCGCAAGCGGCGCGTTCGGCGCGCTGCCAGAGCGCGCGAGGACGCGAGCCGCCGCGGAGAGAAAGTGCGGTACGAACACATCTGCCCGCGCGCTGCCCGGGTCGGTCTGGTAGCGGCGCATCGCCTCCACCGTCACGGCGGAATCGGCACGCAGCAGGGAGTTGATGCGCACGGCGCGCCACGGGTCATAGCTCCCGCCCCACCACGACGTGGCCGAGCGCGGATCGATCGGTTGCTGATTGGCCGACGCGAGAAATCCCTGCGCCGGGTCGACTGCCTGCGGCAGGGCATCCGCGGCAATGCTGCTCCGCCAGTCGTTCGCGCTCTCGCCACCATCCCGCACGGAGCTACCACTGCCATCGCCGGCGCGAATGGGAAATCGGCCCTGCGTGCGGATCGCAATGTGTCCCGCGCGATCGGCCGCGATCACGTTCTGCGCCGGCGCTCGATAGGAGTGCACGAAGGCCGCCTGGACATCGGCGGCGGATCGAGCGTGCGCCGCGTCGTGGAACGCCTGCACCTCGGTGCCTGCCTCGAGGACCGTCCAGCGCATCGAGTGCCACTGCCCTCGTACGCGCCGCATCGGGCCGCGGTGCGTGAAGTACACCGTGTCGGTCGCGAGCGTCTCACCACCTCGGCCCCGATACCGCTCGATGCGGGAGTCGAGCGCTTTCCACGCTCCGTCGAGCCGATAGCGCGTTGGCGTCACGCTGTCGTCCACCTGCTCCGCGTAGAGGTCGAGCACGTCCGCGCCGGAGTTCGTGAGGGACCACGCGACGTCGCGGTTGAACCCGATCACGATGGCACCCGAACCCGGAATCGTCACGCCGGCCACGTCCAGCGCGCCGGGCACGACGAGATGCGCCTCGTACCAGATGGACGGGAGCGTCAGGTCGAGATGCGGATCTCCCGCCAGCAGCGCGTTCCCGGTGGCCGACCGGCGCGGTGCGACCGCCCAGTTGTTACTGGCCATCGACCGCCGTTCATCGTTCTCGCGGTCGATCGCCCTTCGCGCCGGAAAGAACGCCGCGCCGGCCGCAAGAAGTCTCCCGCTGCCAGTGTCGGGCGCACCCGGTGGCGGCAGGACGCGTGCGTCGAACCGCGGGGCCAGCTGGCCGTTCGGCTGGATGGGCTCCTGAATCGCATCGTCATCGGGAAACAGGGCGGCGGCCGCTCGCGTCCCGACGCGCGATGCCGCGGCCGCGCGGTCGTCCTCGAGCGCGAGATACGCCAGCGTCCACCCCATCCTGTTGAACAAGTGATAGGAATCGGCCAGCGTCCACTCCGCCGGTCGCGTCCCGGTCAGGCGGAATTCCATCGGTAGCTCGCTCGCAGGGAGCGCGCGCACATACGAGTTGATGCCGTCGGCGTAGGCGCGCAGTCGTCGCACCGAGGCCGATGTGTCGCGTGCAGTGGCCGCGAGCCGCTCGGCGGAACGAGGCAGGCCGAGCCCGCGCATTTCGCGATCGAGCGCGAGCGCTCGCTCGCCGGCGATCTCGGTGAGCCGGCCGCTCGCCGCCATCGTCTGCAAGTACAGTTGATACAGTCGATCGCGCGCCGTGACATAGCCGGGTGCGCGGTAGGCGTCGTCCTCATTTGCCGCAAAGATGTGAGGCACGGCGCGATCGTCGTACAGCACCGTGACCTCGGCACCAAGGTTCACGATGCGCGCGCGGGCATCTCGCGACAGCGACGTCGCACGCGCGAGCGACCAGACACCATGCGCCGGATCCAGGAATGCGCCGAGGGCCGGCGCGGGCCCGATGCGCGTCGCGCCAGCGACGAGCGTGACGGCGAGCAATGCGATGGCGGCGACCAGGCGGAGCATGCGAGGATTTTACGTGGCGCGCTCGCGGTTCGTTAGGCCATTACTGTTCGAGGCATGCGACCAGCGCTCCTGTTCGACCTCGACGGCACACTCGTCGATTCCATTGGCCTCATCCTGCTGTCGATGCGGCACGCGTTCGACGGGTACGCCGGTGACGCGCCGTCTGATGAACAGTGGCGAGCGCTGATCGGCCGCCCACTCGTCGATTCGTTTCGAGAGTTCGTGGGCGATGCATCGGAGGTCGACCGGCTGGTCGGACGGTACCGGGAATATCAGCTCGAGCATCATGACCGGCTCACGCACGCGTACGCCGGCATCGTTCCCGTCATTCATCAGTTCGCGTCCGACGGATATCCGCTGGCGCTCGTCACCAGCAAGGCCGATTGGCTCGCGTTGCGCGCACTCGTTCACGTCGGGCTCGACGCGGACATCCCTGTGGTGGTGGGGTGCGACAGCTGCACGAACCACAAGCCACATCCCGAACCGGTCGAGCGCGCGCTGGCCCTCCTGCGCGCGTCGTCCGCACGCGCCATCTTCGTGGGCGATTCGCCGCACGATATCGAGTCGGGCCGCGCCGCCGGCGTCGCGACGATCGGTGTGACCTGGGGCGCATTCAGCGCGCAGGAACTGTCGCAGGCAGGCGCCGACTGCGTGATCGACCAGGTGGCCGACCTTGTACCGGCGGTGCAACGAATCGGCGCGGACTTCGGCTGAGGTTCAAACCTTTGGAGCGGTCGGGGTATCCTATTCAGTGTCCGGCCAGGTGACCCGCGAAAACGACCGATGACAGCAGTGGCCATACCGGAACACACGGCAACTTCCCTTACAGCGAGTTACGGACCTGACTCCGACGTAGCGCTCGCGGCTGCGGGCGATCGTCGTGCCTTCGAGCGGCTCTATCGACTCCATGTCAATCGGGTGTTCACGCTGTGCGCACGCATGGTGAACGACAGGACGCGAGCCGAGGAGTTGACGCAGGACGTGTTCGTGCGGGCGTGGGAGAAGCTGGAGCTGTTTCGCGGCGAGGCCGCTTTCGGTACCTGGCTCCATCGCATGGCCGTGAACGTGGTCCTGAATGCACGGAAGTCCGACGGGCGCCAGCGCTCGCGCTTCGAGGACGACGATGATGGCGACGCAATCGAGGCGCTGCCGGCGCGTCCGCTGGCTCCAGGTGACCGGATGGATCTCGAGGCAGCGATTGCGCGGCTGCCGAAGGGTGCGCGGCGGGTGTTCACCCTGTTCGATGTGGAAGGCTACAAGCACGAAGAGATCGCCGAGATGCTCGGCGTGACCACTGGAGCCACGAAGGCGCAGCTGCATCGCGCGCGGCTCCTCTTGCGGGAGGCACTGAATCGATGAGCACCGTGAACGACCACCTGACGTGCGCTGAGTTCGAAGCGCACCTCGCCGAGTACTGGGACAGCGAGCTGCCGGCGACATCGCGGCTCGCGTGCGACACGCATGCGGCGAGCTGTGGCGACTGCGGGCGGTTGCTCGCCGACGTCGCCTCGTTGCGCGACCGGGCGACGGCACTGCCGCACCTGGAGCCATCGCGCGACCTGTGGGCCGGCATCGCCGAGCGCATCGACGCGCGAGTGCTTCCGTTCGAGACGCCACGCGCGGTCGCGCATGCCGCGCCGCGTTTCGCCTGGCGGCATGCGGCCGTCGCGGCGGCGGCGCTGGTGCTGTTCACGGCGGGCGTGACACATGTCTGGACGCGTCGGTCGTTCGAGCGGCCGGTCGTCGTCGCCGCTGCCACGCCTGCCGCCGTCGTTCGGTCCGACACCGCGACCGCGCCCCGGCAGGATGCCGCGGTCTCGCCCGATGGCGTCGCGATGCAGAATCCTGCGCTGACGAGAGTGGCGTCAGCTGCCGGCGTGCGTGCGGTGCGCGAGCGTGGCGCACCGGTCGTCGAGTCGGTTCGCCTGACGACCGGATCGCGGGCGACACTCGTGTCGAACCCCCGCCGTCCAGCCGGTGCCCCAAGCCTCGGCGGCGAGCCGGTGTACGACCGGGAGATCGTCAAGCTGCGCGCCATCGTGCGCGAGCGCCGGACCCAACTCGATCCAGCCACCGTCGCCGTGCTGGAGCAGAGCATCGCCGTCATCGACTCGGCCATCGCACAGAGCCGGGCCGCGCTCGCCAAGGATCCGGCGAGCGGCTTTCTCGTCACCAGGCTCAATCATTCGCTCGAGAAGAAGGTCGAGCTGCTGCGGACGGCCGCGTCGCTGCCCGCGCGCACCTAGAGGATGTCAACCATGCACCGTCATTTCGTCTTCGCCGCAGTCCTGATCGCGCTGGCCTCACCCGCCCCCGGGTGGGCACAGACGCCCGCCGAGACGCGCGAGCGTGAGCGCGATCGCATCGAGCGGGAGAAGGAGCGCGAGCGCGACCGCGAGCAAATGCGGAAGGACCGCGAGGAGGAGCGCCGCGACCGGGATCGGGAGCGGTCCGAGCGCGATCAGGAGCGTCGAGCCCGTGACGCCGCCGGCTCGCTCGATACGACCGTCGCCTTCGAGGCGCGAGGCACGATCACGGTGAACTGTCCGCAGGGCGCCGTGATTGTCACCAGTTCGGATCGGAACGAGATCAAGGTGCGGGCGCGCACGGAGAGCGGTCAGATCCGGTTCACGAGCACCGGCGCGCGCGCCACGCTCGAGCCGGCGTCGGGACGCGGCTGCAGTGATGGAAGGTTCGAGGTGATGGTACCCGTGGGCGCGAGCGTGAGCGTGCGAAGCTGGAGCGGGAGCGTCAGCGTGCGTGGCGTCCGCGGCGGCGTCGAGGCACGCACCCACAGCGCCGACATCGAGATCAGTGATGCCGGGCGGGTCGACGTGGAGTCCCTCTCGGGCGATATCACGATCGCCGGCGCGAACGGGGAATCGCTGATTCGCTCCGTGAGCGGCGACATCGATCTCGCGAGTGCTCGCGGCGACGTGGAGGTCGAGACCGTGAGCGGCAATGTCGACCTGCGCGACGTCGTGGCGAAGCAGATCCGCAGCCACACCACCAGCGGCGACCTGAGTTTTTCGGGTCAGATTCTCGCTGACGGCCGATACGAGTATGACACGCATTCGGGCGAGATCCGGCTCGTGCTCCCAGCGGATGTCGGCGCGCAGCTCAGCGTCAGCACGTTCAGCGGTGGTCTGGAAAGCGACTTCCCGATCACGCTGCAGGCAGGCAAGGATCATGGCAGCAAGCGACTGAGCTTCACGCTCGGCCAGGGCACGGCGCGAATCATCGCCGAGACGTTCAGTGGCGATGTGACGCTCAGTTCGACCGTCCGCCGCAAGTAGTTCGCTCAGCGCTCACGCCTCACCCCTTCCCGCTGCTATCTCCTACCTGCTCGCTCTCCCGCTGCAGTCGGCGATGCTGGAATGCGTGGCACGTCGGGATCTCGAACGACAGCGGGTGAGGCGAAAGGTCGAAGAGAGGAGCTGGAAGCAGTGAGGTTTGAGCAATGAGGCAACTGCATTTGCCTCAAACCTCCAGCCTCATGTCTTCCCCCTGACATCGGCCACCTCCTCGCTCTCCCCCTGCAGTCACCGATCCCGGCGTGCCGCCGCGTGACCCGATGGCTCTCTTCTCCGTCCTCGGGGTATATTTCCGTCACCCCTTTAACGGAGAACCACCAATGGGTGTCTCGATTCCTGGGACCCTCGTTCGATCGGGCGAAGAGCGCGCGACGCTCGTGCGTCGCACGTACGGACTCGTCTTCGTCAGCGTCATCATCACGGCGCTCGGCGTCGTGTTCAGCCTGAACACGCCGAGCGTGTTCGAGGCGACCGCTCGTCATCCGTTCATCACGATGATCGCGATGTTCGCCCCGCTGTGGATGGCGATGAAGGCCCGGCGCGATTTCCCCAAGAACATCGCGCTCGTCCTCATCTTCACCTTCATCGAGGGCATCTTCATTGCGCCCTTCCTCGCGCTGGCGGAATCCCGCACGCCGGGGATCATCGGCCAGTCCGGACTGCTCACCCTGTCCACCTTCGGCGCGTTGTCGATGTACGCCGTGTTCAGCAAGCGCGACTTCAGCGCGTGGGGCAGCTTCTTCATGGTGGGGCTCTGGGTCCTCATCGCGACGTCGTTGATCAGCTTTTTCTTCCCCAGCACGCTCGGCTCGCTCTGGATCGCCGCCGGAACGGTGCTCGTGTTCAGCGGCCTGCTCGTGTTCGACACCTGGCGCATCGTGCGGTCGGGGGAGTACGGACCGGACGACTACGTGCCGGCCGCGGTGAACATCTATCTCGACCTGTTGAACATGTTCCTCGCCATCACCCGACTGCTCGGCGGCCGCCGCTGAGCCGGGTGGGAAGACGGAGTGTCACCGCCGTCTTCGCGCATCCCGACGACGAGACGTTCGCGATCGGGGGTACGCTGGCGAAATACTCGGACGACGGAATTCGCTGTTCGCTCTACTGCGCCACCGACGGGGATGCCGGACGATCGTCCGGCATCCCC
>JANLTI010000048.1:0-9094 GCA_031362845.1 Gemmatimonadaceae bacterium
CGCGCGGCATTCGCCACGTGCCCCCGACGCGCACGTACGTCGGGAGATTCGTCGACGAGAAGAACCCGTCGGGCAGCACACCGTCGGCCGGTGCGGGCACGAATCGGGCGTCGGGCCCCGTCGCGAGCAGGGGCTTGGTGACGTCGGGCGGGTAGAAGGTCCCGCGGGACAGATCGCCCGGGCGGCAAGGCAGGACAAGCGACTCCGTCTGGGTGCGCGGTGATTGACGCGCCGCGTTCGCCGATAGCAGGAGAGCCGGGAGCGTGCAGCATGGGGCGGTGCGCCATGGGCGGTGAGGAGCATGCCACTCACTGCCCACCGCTCATTGCTCCTGGCTCCCGGCTCCGCGCTCTCCTGCTGCCGTTGTCATTCAGCAGGTCGATGCAAGCTCACAGCAGCGCCACCGGGTCCCGGTCGACTGTCATGCGCAGCCCGAACTGCTTCGGGATCTCGAACCGCTCGACGAGGTACTGCGCCACGCGTCCCAGCTCCTGCGGTCGCTCACCCTTGAGGAGCACATGCCACCGCCATCGCTGCTTCACGCGCTCCACTGGACAGGGCGCTGGTCCAATGACACTCACCCCAGGCGCGGAGCGCGACGCGAGCAGTTTGTGCAGCCACTCGGCCGCGCGCGTGGCGAGGCGGGCGGTCGCGTCCTCCTGGGTACCGCTCAGGACGACGTTCGCGATGCGCACGTTGGGCGGATACGCCGGATGCTGTCGCCCCGCGAGTTCCTGCGTCACGAACGCGTGATAGTCGTGCGTCACGGCGCACCGCACCGCGTGATGCGACGGCGAGCGCGTCTGAATCAGTACCTCGCCTCCCTTCGGCCCGCGTCCCGCTCGACCCGCGACCTGGCTCAGCAGCTGGAAGCACCGCTCCGAGGCGCGAAAGTCCGGCAGATTGATCCCGACGTCGGCATCGATCACGCCGACCAGCGTGACATTCGGAAAGTCGAGCCCCTTCGCGATCATTTGCGTGCCGAGCAGGATATCGACGTCGCCCGCTCCGACGCGATCGAGGATCTCCGTGTGCGCCCACTTTCCGCTCGTCGTGTCCACGTCCATCCGCGCGATCCGGGCCGCGGGGTACCGCTCGGCGAGCAGCCGCTCGACCTGCTGGGTGCCCAGCCCGCGCTGCCGGAGCCGCAGGCCGGCACACCGTGGGCAACTCGTGTGCACGGGCTCCGAATGCCGGCAATAGTGGCAGACCAGTCGTTCCGGCGTGCGATGGTAGGTGAGGCTGATGCTGCAGTCGGGGCAGACGGCGACGTCGCCGCACGTTCCACACTGCACGAACGACGCATAACCGCGACGATTGAGAAGCAGGATGCTCTGCTCGCGCTTCGCGAGCCGGTCGGCGAGGGCGTGCTCGAGCGGGGCGCTGATGGCGAACGCGAACGCCGCGTCCCCGGTGGCGTCGTCGCTGGGGGGACGTTTCGGCTTCGCCTCCCGCAGATCGACCACGGCCACGGCCGGTAGGCGAGCACCGCCCGCGCGCTCGGGCAAGGTGAGCAGCTCGAACTTGCCGCTCGACGCATTGCTCCAGCTTTCCAGGCTGGGTGTCGCGCTGCCGAGCACGACGACGGCGCCTTCTGCTCGCGCACGAACGATGGCGACCTCGCGCGCGTGGTAGCGCGGCGCTTCGCCCTGCTTGTAACTCGACTCGTGCTCCTCATCCACGACGATGGCGCCGAGATTCCGCACCGGTGCGAAGATGGCCGAGCGCGCGCCGACGGCGATGCGCTTCTCACCGCGACGCAGGGCAAGCCAGGCATCGTAGCGTTCGCCATCGGAGAGGGCACTGTGCAGTACGGCGATCTGGTCGCCGAAGACGGCCCGGAAACGATCGACGGTCTGCGGCGTCAGCGCGATCTCGGGCACGAGGACGATGGCCGACTTCCCCTCCTCGAGCACGACGCGCTTGAGCAGCTCGATGTAGACCAGCGTCTTGCCACTTCCCGTGACACCGTGCAACAGGGCGACGTGACCCGGCGGCGCCGCGGCGAGGCGAGCGATCGCATGAGCCTGCGCGCCGCTCGGCGCATGCGCATCAGGCTCGCGCCGCGCGCGTGTGAGGAACGGGTCGCGCTCCACCGTTTCGACGGCGATCTCCACGAGCTCGCGCGTGACGAGGCCCTTGAGCACGGATGCCGAGAAGTCGATCCGTTCCGCGAGATGCTCGACCGATGCGCGTCCGCCGATCGCCTCGAGCAGCTCATACACGGCGCGCTGTTGCGGCGCGCGCGCGAAGAGCTGGTCTCGCTCGATCAACGAGGGCAGCTCGCGCGCGATCTGCGCCACCCGCCGTGTCTTGCGCACGGGCGCCGGAACATTCGCGCCGGTGAGCGCCGCCGGAAGCGCCGTGCGCAGCGCGACGCCGAGCGGGACGATGTAGTACTCGGCAATCCATCGGCACAGCGCGAGCATGGGCTCGTCGAGCACCGGCGCCTCGTCGGGTGCCTCGACAACGTCCTTATACGTGATCCCGTCGCGCGGGGCCTCCGTGCCGATCACGATACCGAGCTGCTTGCGGCTGCGAAACGGCACCACCACCCGCGAGCCGGCCACGACACTGCCGGCCAGTCCATCCGGGACGCGGTAAGTGAAGGTGCGGAACAGCGGAAGGGGCAGCGCGACGGCGACGAGCACGCGTGGAATCTAGAGGCATGACGCCGAGGCCGACGCCGACGCGGTACGCCGACGCCGTACGCGGTAGGCCGACGCCGTACGGCGAGAGGCGGACGCCGTACGGCGAGAGGCGTGCGGCGCGTCGTGTGGCGGGGCGCGTACGGCGTGCGGCGAGGATTCGGAAGAAGGGCGGTTGGATGACGGTCTCGTCGCATTCCAAGTGCGACACCGCCCCGGCATGGCGCCGAGGAGGTCCACCTCGCGTGCCCCTCACCTCATCGCAGTGTTCCGAATTCCCCGCCGCACGCCGCACGCCTCTCGCCCTACGACGCGCCGTACGCCTTTCGCCGTACGGCCGTTCGGCGTTCTAACTCCCAGCCCGCAAGACGACCCCCAGTCCCGCTCCCTGCGTCATCTCGATCCCGCCACCTAGAATTGTCGCGCCAAGGTACGGATCGTTCGCCACGAGTGCCGCCCCGTCGAAGTCGGCGCAGTCCAGCAGTGGCGCAAAGTGCGCCGCTGCCGTGATGCCAAGCGAGCTCTCGATCATGCATCCCGCCATCACGAGCATCCCGTGCGCGCGGGCCGTGGCGATCATGCGCAACGCTTCGCGCAGACCGCCACACTTGGCCAGCTTGATGTTGATGCCGTCCACAACGCCCGCGAGCTTCGGAATGTCCGACGCCACGAGACAACTTTCATCGGCGATGATCGGCAACGCTGACCGTTCGCGCACGAACCGCAGGCCGTCGAGATCGTCCGGCGGGAGCGGCTGCTCCACGAACTCCACGCCAAGCTCCTGCAGCAACGGGATCATCCGCAGCGTGGACTTCGGCGTCCACGCCGCGTTCGCGTCGACGCGCAACACCTTGTCCGGCGCCAGTTCGCGAACCACGCGCACGATGCGTTCATCCCACGTCGAGCCGAGCTTGATCTTCAGCACGGGATATTGCGCCGCCTCCTCCACGCGCGAGCGCAGCGTTCGCTCGTCCGGTGCGATGCCGATCGTGAAGCTCGTGGGCGGCGAGGCTGCGGGGTCGAGCCCCCACAGCTTGTAGACCGGAACGCCGAGCCGCTTGCCCATGAGGTCGTGCAGCGCAGCGCTCACCGCCGCACGCGCCGATCCGTTGAACCGGATTGCGTGGGCCAGTCCGTGCTCGAGCGCCTCGAGCGACCAGCCGTCGGTGCCCTCGAGCGTGTGCGCCAGCAGCGGCAGGACGTCCACCACCGTATCCGCCGTCTCACCGTAATAGCGGCTCGGCGCGGCCTCGCCCCATCCGGTCGCGCCGTCGGGCGCGGTGAGCGTCACGCGCACGACGCGATATTCGCTCGACCCGCCCCGCGCAATGATGAATGGATGCGTGGTGCGAAGGGTGATGATCTCGTGCGAAAGCTTCATGCGTGGGGTGGCGATGCGTGCTTGCGCGCGATGGCGGCGGCGCGATGCGACGCCGATCCATTCTCGCTCCGGGCGAGATACGAGAGCAACGCGTCCGCGAGCGCGATCCCCCGCGGGTACCGATCGTCCGGCGCCTTCTCGAGACACTGCATGACGACGTCCGCGAGCGCCTGCGGAACGCGCGAGTCCACCTCGACGAGCGCCACCGGAGTCTCGTGCACGTGCTTGTAGCCAACGGAAAACGCATCCGCGCCATCGAAGGGGGGAAATCCGACGAGGGCCTCGTACATCACGACGCCCAGCGCGTAGATGTCGCTGCGCCCGTCCACGAGCTTGCCCATCGCCTGTTCGGGGCTCATGTAATGTGGCGTCCCCATGGCGCGACCGGTCGCCGTGAGCCGGCCGTGAAAACGCGCCGTCGCAATGCCGAAATCGGTGATGAAGGCGTTCCCGCCATCGTCGAACAGGATGTTGTCCGGCTTCACATCCCGATGCACGACGCCGCGATCGTGCGCGTGATCGAGTGCGACGGCCACCTGCGCCGCGGCCGACGCGGTGGCCTGGGGCGACACGTTCCGCTCGCGCTGCACCCGGTCGGCCAGCGATCCACCACTCAGGTAGGGCATCACGATGTACACCGTGGTGCCCGAGTGCCCGAAGTCGAGCACCGGACAGATGAACGGATGCACGAGCCGCGATGCCGCTTCCGCCTCGCGGCGGAACCGCTCCGCCATCTCCGCGTCGCGCGCCAGGTGAGCGTGGAGAACCTTGACGACGACTTCGCGCCCGAGCGGCATCTGCTCGGCGCGGAACACCGTGGCCATGCCACCGCCGCCCAGGCGTCGCAGGATTCGATACCGATTGCCCGTCGCGCGCCGCAGCGCCGTGATCTCGTCGTCCGGCTTCTCGAGCGGCGCGCCCGCCACGTCGGGTAACCCGTTCCCGCACCGGCTACACGACGCGGCCAGCGCGCGGTTCCAGGTGCCGCAGTCAGGGCAGAACATCTACGTGCCGAGCTGCATCTGCACGAAGTCGTACGGCGGCCATGGCCCCGTCAGCTCGAACCGCAGGTTCGGAGCGCGCCGGCCCTGGTCTTCCACTTCAGTCGAGAAATCCTTCCACAGATCCCGCTCCACCAGGTACGCGGCGCTCAGGACGAGGCCCGCCGACTTGTCGAGTCGCAGCGGCACCGTGGTGACCGCGGCGCGACGGAGCGTTCGAAGACTCTCGGCGGCAAGGGCAGCGAGCTCGGACCCCGTGTCGCGTTCATCGGGCGCATTGGCGCCCCACACGTGCACTCGCGCGACGACGCGGTTGTCCACGAAAGTCAGCGCGTTCGACAGCGCGACGTAGTGCAGCTCGAGCCAGCGATCCACGGCATCCTTGTGCTTGAACGCCACGCCGAGCGGAGCCGGCAGCACGGGTCCCCGCTGCGAGTACGTGGTGACGATGTCCGTGTAGTGCGCCACGCGGTCGGGCGTGGGCTCGAGCGACGTGTACTCGCCTTCACCACAGATGGCCGCGAGATCGCGCACGGTGACGAGCAGCGTGCCTGGCACATCGATGCGCGGCTCGTGCGCCTCGCTGACGGTCACGCCATACAGGTTCAACGCCACTTGCCCCCCCGCCCCATGGACTGTCTCCGCACGCCGATCTGGCGCAGCGCCACGTCGCTCGACTCCCGTGGGGCCCGGACGTCACCCCGCAGGTCATCGCGCACGGTGCAAGATACGGCAGCGACGCCACCGAGGACAGGCAGCGTCACAGCAGCGCGCGCATGTGCCGCACGCACGCCTCGCCCAGGCGATCGGGTGCGTAGCCGCCCTCGAGCGCGCTCACGACGCGTCCGCCGCACCACTGCTCCGCTCGTGACACGACCTCTCGCGTGAGCCGATCGACGTCATCCATCTCGAGCGTGAATCCTCCCAGCGGATCTCCCGCGAGGGAATCGAACCCGGCCGAGATCAGCACGAGGTCCGGCACGAACCCGTGGCTGGCATCGTCGATCGCCGACAGCAGTGCGTCCACGTATCGCACGCGCGGCAGCGCGGGCGGCATCGGGACGTTGTGCACGCTGCCATGCGGTCCGTGATCGGATGCGGCGCCCGTACCCGGATACCAGGGCCACTGGTGCATCGAGACGAACCGAACGTCGGCCACCTGCTCCACGAGCGCCTGCGTACCATTGCCGTGGTGCACGTCCCAATCGACGATCAACACACGCTCCGCTCCATGACGCGCCCGCGCGTAGTGCGCACCAACGGCGACGTTGCCGAACAGGCAGAAACCCATCGCCGCCGCATGCAGGGCGTGGTGCCCGGGGGGACGCACGGCGCAAAAGCTTCGACGCGGCCCACCCGTGAACGCGAGGTCGATGGCGTCGAGTACCGCACCTGCGCCGGCAGTCGCAGCGTCCCACGAGCCCTCGCTCACCACGGTATCCGCGTCGAGCCGCCCGCCTCCGGACTCGGCGGTCGCGCGCACCGTCTCCACGTACGCCTCGTCGTGCGCGAGCACGAGCTCGTCGAGGGTGGCATGGCGCGCCTCGCGGTGATCGAGCAGGTGAAACAGCTCCGGATCCTCGCGCAGCGCGCGCGGGATGGCGCGCAGCCGTCCGACATGTTCGGGATGACCCCATCCGGTGTCGTGGCGGCCAACGTCCGAATGCGAGATGTAGGCGACGTGGTTCATCGTGCCCCACGAAAGCGACGCGACGCCGTCTCGGCAAGCAGTGCTGCGACGATCAGGATGAGGAGTGCGAGCGGCAATGCTCGTTGCCCGATCTCGGTGGGCGGCAAGCGGAGGGACGATGCCGGTCCGAGTGCACCCACCAACGCGGCCATGGGCGCGGCGTCGCTCGCAGCCGGTACAGTGGACCGGAACTCGCGCTCGGGAGCGACAAGGCCCACGGCATGCGACCACCACCGGCGGTGGGCCGCCTGACCAGCGGCCCCGCCGAGCATCCGCCAGCGCCAGCTCTCGTCGTATCCCATCGCGAGCACGCGTCCCGGTCCGGCGCGGCGCACCGCGACGGCAACGCCGCCCGCCAGTCGCTCGAGCACCAGCGCATCGACTCGCAGCCCCTCCAGCGGACGCAGCGGCAAGTCGGCACGAGACATCGAATCCGTATCCAGCAGGATCCTGCCGGGCCGCCGCGCACCCGCGCGCGCTGGCACGAGCGGGCGCAGCGCGCCCAACGTCGTCGCGCTGCCCATCGCGACGAGTCCGCCTCCAGTCGCCACGAATCGCACGAGCATCGGCCCAAGGTCCGCGGCGGTGGAGTCGAGCGCGACCACCCCGTCGTATCGCGCCGTGTCGAGTGGCAGCATCCCCGCATCGGTGACGGCGACGCCAGGCGCCGCCGGGATGCGCGCGCGAACCTGCCAGCCCGCTTCGGTCAGTGCACTGATCACGAACCGGCTCTCCCAGCTCGCGCGACCGAGCACGAGGACCGCACGCCGCGGCGTCGCGTCGGGAGCACTGACGCTCGACGCGTAGGCGCCCTGCGTCGCGCGCACCCGCCCGACGACGTCCGCAGCCTCGAGCGTCGCTCCCGTCGCGGACACCCTGAGCGAGTCCAGCGCACCGGCCGAGTCGCTGAGTACGACCTCGGTGCCGGTGCCGGCAGTCAACAGGACTCGCACGGCGGCGCTCGGCTCGCGAATGCGCTCGGCGGCGAGACCCATGTCCGGAACGGCGCCGTGCCAGCGCACGTCCACACCCGCGCGACGCAGAGCCACGAGCCATGCGCGCTGCACCGGCGTGGGGAAGGCGTTCATCTCCAGCTCGAGGGCGCCAATTCGATTCGCGCCGGTCGCCTCGGCGAGCGTCGGCACAAGATCGCTCGCGCGCGTGGCGCGAGTCACGGGACCCGCTGCTCGCTGGTTCAACGCTCGCCAGAGCGAAAGGGCGAGCATCGCCACGAGCGCCAGGCGAAGCGCCCATTCGACACCGCGGCGCGCGTCAGCGCGTGAGCGCATACACCACCAGGTTCACCGCGAACTTCGTGTTGTCCACCGAGAGGAAGCGCTTGTTGTCGGGGTGATAGTTCCACTCCGAGCTGTAATCCTTGCTGCTGTACACGAGCGCGAGTCGCCCAGACCGCTCGACACCGGACAGCGTGGTGTGCACCAGATTGTCACCCCAGCCGTTGAGCTCGTGGCTCGTCGTCGGAGGTCCGTCATCGAACGTGAAAAACGTTCGGTAGAGCGGATGCGTGTTGGGAATCGGGCGCAACGGCCCGTACACGCGGGCGAGTTCTTCCGTGGCGGTCTTGTGAAAGGTGCCGTCGATGTCGTGGTTGTGGTCGTCCACGAAGAGCAGGCCGCCGCGCTCGGCGAACGCGCGCAGATTCGTCCGCTCCGCCTCGGTGAACCGCACGGGCAGATGCCCCGTGAGATACAGCAGCGGATAGCGGAACATCGCGGGTGAGGAGAGCGCGACGATCACGCCGGTGGGTGCGACGTCGATGGACGTGTAGCGCGCGATCGTGTCGATGATGTTCGCCGGGACCATCGGCGCACTGTCCCAGTCGCCCGACTCGTACTGCGCGGTGGCGAAGACGAAGTCGCTCATGGTGCGCCGCTCCATGCCGGGATGGACGCCCCCGCCACAGGCGCGCCGTCGAGCGCCCGTCGCACGCGCGTCCATGCCAACGCAATGGCGCGTGGCTCACCACGCCGGAGAATCGTGACGGCGTAGTCGAGTGCGGCCGCGAGCGCCGGCGCGTCGCCCAGTGCGGACACGCGCATCACCAGCAGCGTGTCCGCGGCCGCCGCGGGATCACGCGCGAGCAGCAGCGTGGCGCGGGCGAAGCGGTCGGCACGCTGTCGTTGTACGGGGTCGACGATCGCTCGGGTCTCGCGCACGGACGACGCGCCCTTGTCCTTGCCGGCGAGTCGCGCACGCCCCACGTCCACGACCGCCGCCGAGGGACGGCCGCGCAGATAGATCCGCTCCGCCTGCCGGGCCCGCTCGATCGCCGCCAGCGCGCGACGCATGGGTGGAATCGCCTGTCTGGTCTCGCCCTGCTCGAGCGCGCGGCCGGCATCCCACATCGCGTTGA
>JANLTI010000134.1:0-14314 GCA_031362845.1 Gemmatimonadaceae bacterium
GCCACCGGCGAGAACGAGCGGCTCATGCGGAAGGACATGATGTCGGACATGGCCGAGATGATGAGCGCCGCCGGCGTGAAGGACGTGTCGACCTTCGACAACGGTTATTTCCCCGGGATGGGCATTCACGAGATGGGCACGGCGCGCATGGGACGCGATCCGAAGTCGTCGGTGCTCAACGCGCACAACCAGGTGTGGGACGCGCCGAACGTGTTCGTCACCGATGGATCGTGCATGGCGTCGACCGCGTGCCAGAATCCATCGCTCACGTACATGGCGTTGACGGCGCGTGCGGCGGAGTTTGCCGTGCGGGAGCTGAAGCGGCGGAACCTGTGAGGCCAGCTGGCGTCACGCTGCCGTTTCCGGCACGCATCGACCTGGCGCACGCGACGTTGCGCGCATGGCGTGTGGACGACGCCCCCGCGCTCGCGAGAACGCTCGCGGCGAACGACGCGCACCTGCGCGCATGGACACCGTGGGTGGTGGATGGCCGCGTGCCGGGCCAGTCGCTCCGGGACCGACTCGCGCGGCACGCGGACGACTTCGCCGCGGGCCGCGAATGGGTCTACGGCGTCTTCACGCGCGACGAGACGGAGGTACTGGGCGGATGCGGGCTGTACGCTCGTGTTGGCGCAACGGCGCTCGAGATCGGGTACTGGCTATCCGCGGAGAGCACAGGACAGGGACTGGCGACGGAGTCGGCGACTGCGCTCACGGCGCTCGCCTTCGCCAACCCTGAGATCGAGCGCGTGGAGATCCACTGCGATCCGCGCAATGCGGCGAGCGTGCGGATTCCGCAGCGATTGGGGTATCGGCTCGAGACAGCGGCGGAAGGCGCGCTTGACGAACCGGGTGCCTGGCCGGGAACGGTCGACATCTGGACACTGACGCGCGAGGAGTACACCGGAGGGAAGCGCTGAACCCCGGCGAATGCGACGTACGGCGTGCGGCGGGGATTCGGATAGGAGCGGTTGGATGACTGCTCCACGACAGAGCCTCACGCCGTCATCAACCCCAGGCACGAGTTCCGAATTCCGCGCCGCACGCCGCACGCCTCTCGCCCAACCGACGCGCCGCACGCCTTTCGCCGCACGGCCCGCCAAGCCGCGCCCCGCCCCCAAGTCACCCCGTAATCGGCTCCGTCATCCTCGCCGCTTCGAGCTTCGGCTTGAACAACGCCGCAAAGATGAGCAGCACCCCGAGCGCGCCCATTGCCGGCACGAACCAGATCGCCCGCCAGTCGTGCTGCACCGCCGCGCCGGTTCCCGTGGCGTACATGTCCACCACCCGTCCCGACAGCCACGACCCGATCGCCTGGCCCGCACCGAGCGTCACGAGCGCGATGAAGCCCTGCGCCGCGGCGCGGATTCGCACGTCGGCCTGCTTGTCGACGTAGATCTGCCCGGTGACGAAGAAGAAGTCATAGCAGACGCCGTGCAGCAGGATGCCGAGGTAGAGCATCCACATGCCGGAGCCGGCGTTGCCGTACGCGAACAGCAGGTAGCGCGTCGTCCACGCGGCCATGCCCACGAGCAGCATCCGCTTGATGCCCAGTCGCACGATGAACCAGGGCATGAGCAGCATGAAGAAGATCTCGGACATCTGTCCGAAGGTCATCTTGCCCGCCGCGCCGCTCACCCCGATCTCGTTCAGGAAGGGATTGGTGAAGGCGTAGTAGAACTGGAGCGGAATGCAGAGCAGGAAGGAGCCGAGCACGAACACGGCGAACGAGCGGTCCTTCAGCAGCGCCAATGCGTCGAGCCCCAGGACATCGCGCGCCGACAGCGGCTTGCCCGCGTTGTGCGGCGGGGAATGCGGGAGCGTGAGGCAGTACAGCGCCATCACGATGGACGCCGCGGCGCCGATGCGCAGTGGAAGCGCCGTGGCGTCGGCGCCCAGCGTGCCGATGGTGAGCCCGACGGCGATGAAGCCGATGGTGCCGAGCACGCGGATGCGCGGGAACTCCCGCCCCGGATCCTGCATGTTGTCGAACGAGATGGAGTTCGTGAGCGCCAGCGTCGGCATGTAGCAGAGCGTGTACGCCAGGAAGAGCCAGGCGAAGCCGCTGAACGTCGTCTGCGTCGTCGCCAGATACAGCAGGATGCCGCCGGCGAGATGCAGTGCCGCGAGCACGCGCTCGGTGGCGAAGAACCGGTCGGCGATCATCCCGACGAGAAATGGCGACAGGATGGCCGCGATGGCCGGAATGGAGTACGCGAGGCCGATCTGCGTGCCGGTCGCGCCGAGCGATTTTCCGAGAAAAGTGCCGAGCGTGACGAGCCAGGCGCCGTAGATGAAGTACTGGACGAACATCATGAGCGAGAGTCGCGCGCGAATGTTCGTCATGGGAGCACCCGGATGCGGATGTTGCGGTAGAAGACCTGGTCGCCGTGCGCCTGAAGCGCGATGCGGCCGCGAGGTGCGCGTCCGTAGCCCTTCCATTCATTGAACTTGCTGGCCGCCACTCGAGCCTCCCAGTCAGGGCTGCCCAGCACGTACTGCGCGACGCGCTTGCCGTTGAGCCAGTGCTCCACGTCGTTGCCGGTGACCCTGATGCGGGCGGCATTCCACTCGCCCGCCGGCTTCACGATGCCGGCCGGCGATTCGTACAACCCGTACACGGCGCCGGCGGAGGTGAGGCGTGACTTGCCGTCGGCGTGGCGTTCGTCGTCGAGCACCTGCATCTCGGGGCCGGTCATGTAGGTGGCCTCGCCCGCGTCGTCCACGCGATACATGATGCCGCTGTTGCCGCCGGGCGCCACCTTCCAGTCGAGCGCGAGGTCGAAGTTGGCGAACGTCGCCTGCGTCACCAGGTCGCCGTCCGTGCCGCTCGGGTCGCGCTCGATCATGCCCTTCGTCACGCGCCATCCGGTGGGCACGCCACCCCGATGGATGCGCCACCCGATGAGAGAGACGCCGTCGAACAGCGGCACCCAGCCATTCTCGCGCTCCTCGAGCGAAAGCATCACGGTCGGATAGTCCATCGTGCCCGGTTGCCATTGTGTGCTGCCACACCCGGCAAGCAGCACGAGCAGCGCGAGCGAGCGTCGCGCCATCGGTGTCGACATTCGTACCTCGAAGGGATGGGTCGTGGTGGCATGAGTGGTCGCCTGCCGCCGGCAAAGAGAGACGTCGGCGGCGCGGCGCACAAGGGTCCCCGCGCGTGAGCGGCGCGGCGCACGGCGCGCAACTCCTACCGCCGCTGATCCGAACCGGAGCGCAACGCGGCGATTCGCCCCCGCGCCACGATGAGGTCCGGCAGTGTCGGCTGCGCCTCACGCCACTGATCGACCAGACGCTGGTAGGCATTCACCGCCCCCGCCGTATCGTGTTGCGCGCGCAGCAGGTCGCCGAGCACGAGTGGGGCGCGCAGCCAGTCTTCCTGGCCCTCGGTCCCGAAGCCTCGCTCCGCAAGGAGCTGCATGACGACGACACGCGCCGAATCGGCGTGGCCGAGCAGGCGGTATGCCTCGGCCTGAACCGCCAGGCGGAGTGACGGCTGTGGCAGCAGCTGCGCGCGCCGCACCTGCTGGAGCGCGCTGTCGGGCCTTCCCTTCGCGATGGAGACGAGACCGGCCACGTACGCCTCCGCGGCGGTGTCGGCACCATTCTGCCGATTGACTCGCGTGCGCAGGAGCTTCAGCACCCGCTCCGCATCGACGATGCGGCCGCTCTTGATGCAGCTCGTCGCCACCATCGCGAGCGCGAACGGCTCCATGACCGGCGCCTCGGCCAGCGCGAGAGTTCGCGTCACTTCGCTGGAGGCGTCGGCGTCGCGTCCCGCCGTGCGATACGCGGTGGCGAGCAGCATCCGATTCCGCGCTTCGCCCAGCGGCGACTTGATCTGGATCGCAGCCTCGGTCGCCTGACGAAAGTAGGCGATCGCCAGGTCCGGATGGCCGCGCCACAGCGCGAGATATCCGAGCGAGCGGAGCCCGAGCGCACGATCGGCGACGCGCGGGCCGCTCGCCATGCGCCGAAACGCCGAATCCGCCTCGGCGACTCGACCTCGGCCGACGAGCGCGCCGCCCCACTCGGTGTTGATGTTGTTGCGGTAGAGCGCAAGCGAGTCGAAATGGCCGGCGCGCGCGTAATACGCCAGCGCATCGTCGTCACGCCGCATGCGACGAGTGGTCGTCGCGAGGTTGATGTAGCTGCTCGTGTGCGTGGAGTCATACCGCAGCGCGGTGTGAAACGCCGTCACCGCCTCGCTGTCGCGTTGGGCCTGCATCAGCATGGTGCCGTGGCTGAACCACGTCGACACGCCGGGATATCGCTGGGCCATCAGCTGGCTGGTGGCGACGGCGGTATCGATGCTGCCGCGGTACTGCGCGAGCGAGGTCAGTAACTGCAGCCGCTCCCGGTCGCTCAAGCGACCGACGCGCTTGAGCGCCTCACCGAAATAGCGCTCCCCTGCGTCGCGCTCATGGTTGTAATAGTACGACGAGCCCAGTGCGCTATAGGCCATGGCGAACCCGGTGTCGATGTCGATGGCGCGCAGCCAGAGCTCGCGAGCCAGCGAGTACTCGCCCCGCGACCAGGCCGACGAGCCGTCGCCAAACGAGCGCAGGGCTTCGAGCGAGCCGGTGGTGACAGCGGGCAGGGACGCCGTACGCGCGCGCACGTCAGTGCGAGACTCTCCCATCTGCCGCCTCGTGGCGATGAGCACTTCGTCGAGCGCGCCGATCACGCCGTCGCGCGTCGACGCAGTGGCGCTGGCCTCCGTCATCCGCGTGGGAGTGGCGATATCGGCGAGCTGTCCCGACACGCGAAACCCGTCACCCGAACGGACAATGCGGAGTCCGAGCACGAAGCGAATGCGTTCGCGCTGCGCGACTTCCTGGGCGAGGTCGAAGGTGAGCGCGGTGTCGGGGCTGCCGATGCGCATGCGCTGATACACGGCCGCGAGCTGGGTACGCGGATACAGCTGCACGCGCTGTGACTGCTGGAGCGCCACCGTGGTCGCGCGTGCAATGCTGATGTCGAAGAGCGAGTCGCCCGTCTCGTTCTGCACGTTGGCCACGAGCAGCGCGTCGCCAACGGCGAGAGCGTGCGTCGACCGTGAGGCGCGCAGAAAAGCGCCGCCGGCCACGACGAGAATCAGCAGCCCAAGGGCCATCAGCCGTCGATCCATCCTGGCGGAATGACGTGCCACCGGTTCGGGCACCGGAGCGGCCCCGGTTCCCGCGACGTCGCGCGACTCCGTACGCGGCTCCGCACGCAACTCCTCACGCGGCTCCGCACGCGGGACCGTCCGCGGCTCCACACGCCGCCGCGTCGCCGCCAGCCATTCGCGAAACTCTGGCGACCCGGGCAGCTTGAACCCTTCCAGAAACGCCGCGCACTCAACCCCGGCACCGTCGGTGCGACGACGAACGTCCATCGTGACGAGGCCGGGAGCGAACGCCCACCCGTTCGCCGTGCGCACGAGCGACGCATCGCCACCCAGCCGAAGACGCAGCAGGGCGACGAGCCGCACCAGTTCGGTGCGCCCACGCTCGGCCGTTTCCGAGGGCGTGAGTCGCAGCAGCAGTTCGCCGTCGGATTCGCCCGCATCGCCGGCGACGGCGAGCAGCACGACCAGCGCGATGAGCCGAGGCTCGTCCAGCGCGACCGCGGCGTCCGGCGCAGTGCCGCGCAGTGTGACGGTGCCAAGGGTGTGAAGCGTGTACCGCTGCATGGCGCTCCGCATGAATCTGGGAAAGGTCAGCCGTGAAAAACGTGGAGTCGACGTGGACGCATGACGCTACCGCCGTGCTCCGCTCGCCAGCCACTGGCGCACCGCGCCGTAGCGCGTGGCGAGCGCCGGGTCGGCGGCGCGCCACGCGCGATCGACCACGGTGTAGTGCGCCAATGCGCTGTCGCGCTGTCCCGCCGCATCGAAGGCGCGAGCGAGCAGCTCGTGGACCTCCGATCGCGTGAGAAACAGCCCTGATCCGTCGAGCGCTCCATGCAGCGGCGCGCGAAGCACGGGAATGGCCTCTGTGGGCCGGCCGAGCGCGAGGAGGCTGCGCGCGAGTTCGTAGTTGATGCGCGTGTAGCCGTGCGATGGCGATGACATGGCGGCGCGAAAGGCGCGCACCGCCGACTCGTGCTCGCCGGCTTCCGCGAGGAGCACGCCGCGCAGGAAGTGGTGCAGCAGCGGATCGCGCGCGAGCAGGCTGCGGTGTCCGGTGAGCTCCACGGAATCCAGCAACGCGCGCATGCGCAGGGTGTCGCCGCCCACCGCCGCGGCGGTGGCCGACAGCGTCAACAGGTTGGTGACCGCGCTGGCCATGCGTCCCGGAAAGCGTGTCTCGCGCGCCGCCTCGTCGGCGAGCTGCGCGAACTGGCGGGACGCGATGAGTGGTCGTCCCATCTCCATGTCGAGAATGGCACCGTGCACGCGATCCACTGGCACGCCGCGGCGAACGCGTTCCGTCCAGGGGTTGCGCCCCACGCGCGCCAGGCCGAGCGCATCGCGGTACCGGCCCTGCGTGCGGAGCGCGATGATGCAGAGCCAGCGCGTCGTCTCGTAGTCGGCGCCCGTGGCGGCGTCGAGCCGGTTGCGGCACGCGGCATTCGCCCCCTGGACATCGTCGCTGCGGAGAGAGCGTACGATCGGCGCCGCGAGTGTATCGCGGCGCGGGGCGCCCAGGGAATCGGCGCGGCGCTCGGCATCGACCGACTCTCGCCGCCGCCCGAGCCCCACGAGATAGTCGGCGCGCACCGTCCACGGCTGGTAGTCGGCAGGGCGCAGGGCGCTCCATCGATCGAGCGTTGCCAGCACGGCGCGCGTGGAGTCGGCCCAGTCGTAGCGGTGCGCGAGCCGTCGCAACGCATCGCACGCGCGGCAGATGGCCGACGGCGAGACGCTCGTGGCCGAGTCGAGCGCGATCGCACGTTCCATGAGGGCGACCGCGGGCGCGAGCCCGCCCGTCACCTCTCCAGCAACCATCAACCCCTCAACGTCATCGGGGAATCGAGTCGCGAGCGAGTCCGCCAATGGAATGGCGCGTACGTCCCATCTCCATGCGCTTATGTGCGCGAGGATGAGCAGGCGATCGCGTTCGACCGCGTGCGGAGCGAGACGCAGGGCACGCTCGGCGAGCGAATCCTGGCGGGCGCCGTCCGTCGCGATCTCGGCACGCCAGGCGAAGTAGGCAGCCCGTGCAAAGTTCGAGTCTTCACCCGCCGCCGCATTGAACAGCCGGCTCGCATCGGCGCCATCGGACCCGTAGAACGCGCGGAGCCCCTCCTGATAGAGCCGCTCGGCGAGCGGCGACCGCGCGCCGGAGGCGGCGCTGGATCCATTGCGCTCGAGGGCATGTCGCCAGGCGGGGGCGCTGCTCGCTGCGGCCAGCATGATGACCGCGCCACCGAGGAGCAGCAGGCGCCCGCGGCGCGGGGAACGCACGCGGCGGCGTGAGGGCAGCGCGGCGCTGACGTCCGGTGTCAGCCGGAATGGAGCCGAGCGTCGCGCGCCGGCGGTGACGTCGGCCGGCGTTCGAGCGGCGTTGTCGGCGTCGACGTGGGCACGAAGCTCCTCGAGCAATGCCATCAGTTCGCCCGGTGGCTGCACGTCCAGCTCGCGCGCGAGCAGCGTGACATGTGCCTGCCCGTGGCGCAGCGCACCCACTCGATCGCCGGATGCGGCGAGCGCCTTCATATAGGAAAGGGCACCGTCGCTGTCGAGCGGATCCAGCAGCGCGATGGTGCGCCAGTGAGACGCTGCGTTGGCGAGTCGTGCCTCGCTCGTGGCAACGCGTGCTGCCTGTCGGATTGCGCCGACGACCTCACGCGCGAGCTGTGCGCGCTGCTCGTCGGCCCATCGCTCGAACAGCGGCGCCTCGGCCAGGTAGAAGCCGTCCAGGAACGGAGCGGATGCGATCTGCGCGGCGCGCTCCCAGTCCGCCGCCGCCACCGCGGCGCGAAACGCAGCGACGTCGGAACCGATGCGTGTCTCGTCGAGCCGCAGCGTGGGGACGGTGATGACGACGTCGGTGCCGAGATCCTTGCGCAGACTGTAGAGCGCCTGGGACAGGCTGTGCTTCGCGCGCTCGGGGGTGGACTCTCCCCACAGGATGGCGAGCAATTGTTCGCGGCTGATGCCGCGCTCGCCCGAGACGGCCAGAATGGCGAGCAGCGAAAGCCGGCGCGGGCGTACCTGCCCGGCGGGCGGGGCCCCGTCACCGGCGATGGAGAGTCCGCCGAACAGGTTGAGGCGCAGCAATGACGTCAGGGAAGGAGTGGCAGATCATAGCCTGTCCAGCGCACGCCCGATAGCCCGCGCCGGCGACGGAGTGGCGCCGTCAACTCGATGGGGGAGCGCGAGTTGACGGGGGATGATCGCCGCTTGATGAGGCGGTCGTAGTTTCGGCGCCGTCCACCAACCGGAGCTGAAGATGCGCCTGCTCGCCCACCGTGCCGTCACTGCCGCGATCGTCGTGCTCTCGCTGAGCGCGTGTGCGGAGAAGCCCCTCCCGACCTCGATGCAAACCCCGGCGAGCACCGATGCGCTCGTGCCCATCGGGGGCGGCGGAATCATCATACGTCCCGTGTTTCCCGGACCTGACGATTTCACGGAGATCACCGCCGGTGCGAATCACACCTGCGCCCGGAAGATCAACGGCACCGTCTACTGTTGGGGCGCGGACAATCTCGGGCAATCCGCCACCTGGTCCACGAAGACCTGTTCCAACGGCCTGCCCTGCGTCGACCGGCCACGGATGGTCATGTTCGCTGGTGCGGGCCTGACCGCCAAGTCGATCGATGCCGGATACAACCACACCTGCGCACTCGCGACGTCGAACGAGGCCTTCTGCTGGGGCGACGGCAATCAGGGGCAGGTGGGATTCGCCGCGGGCAGTTACGGCTACATCTATGAACCGCTGAAGGTCGTCGGCGGACTCACCTTCTCGTCGCTCAGCGCGGGCACCAATTCCACCTGCGGCACCACATCGGGCGGGATGTACTGCTGGGGATCCCTGATGAATCGGGCGGCGACGCCGACGCTGGTGTCGTCATGGAACGGCTACAACACCGTCTCGGTGGGCGACCTGCACGCCTGCGCGCTCTACGTCGTGGGCAGCTACCGGTCGGTGGATTGCTGGGGCAACAACCGGTACGGACAGCTGGGCAGTGATCCCGCTCAGCTTCCCTACGGTCCGTTCACCGTCGGCACGGGGTTCACCAACCCGGCCAACCGGGTCGCGACCGAGGCGAGCTTCACCTGCGTCGATCAGCCGAACGCCACCGTGCAGTGCGCCGGCGAGAATACCTGGGGCATGCTCGGTAATGGACAGTCGGGAACGTACACCTCGACGGGAACGCCACAGGTCGTGGGCGGGGGGACGTCGCTGTACGGCGTATCCACGGGCCGAGTGCACGCCTGCGCGTTGAGCGGTGCCGGCGCAGCGTACTGCTGGGGCAATGGCTACAACGGCCAGGTGGGAAACAACGCGTACGCGGTGGCGACGTCGCCGCAACTCGTCACCGGCGGTCGCACCTATCGCGCTGTGGCCGCGGGGGGCCAGCACACCTGCGCCATCGGTACGGACAACCACATCTACTGCTGGGGCCAGAACAACAACGGGCAGCTCGGCACGCAGTACCCTGGCGGCTACGTGAGCAACCCGGTGCAGGCGCTGGATCCGTAAATCAGCGGAGCGGGGCAGCGATGCGTGGATGGGCCGCGACGCGGCGGTCTGTCCACGCATCGGTGCTCGCTGAGGGAATGAGGCGGGACCGCCGGACCGATGCGGAAGGGAGGCGCGATCGAACACGATGGGCGATCGACGCAGCATCACTTGTTGACCGACATCCACATACCGGAGATGAACGATGCGTCTGCTCGCCCATGTGACCACTGGAGTCCTGCTCATGTTCGCCGCAAGTGCGTGTACCGAGCGGCCCATGCCCATTGCCCCGCAGTCGAACAAGGAGTTTACGGAGGTGAACCCGAAGGATCCCTACCAGGAGATTCGCTTGCCGATCAACCTGGGGCCCGACGACTTCGTGGACATCACGGCGGGTGCCAGCCACACCTGCGCTCGCAAGATGAACAACACGGTCTACTGCTGGGGACGGAACGACCACGGGCAGGCCGGTAGTAGTGTCTCGCAGAGGTGCGTGGGTAGCATCAACTGCGTGGACTCCCCGAGAAAGGTGACCGCCCAGTACGCCGACTTTCTGGCGCGGACGATCGATGCCGGCTCCAACCACACCTGTGCTCTGGGCCTGAAGACCGATGCCTACTGCTGGGGAGATGGCGACGAGGGTCAGGCCGGCACGGGCCCGTAT
Source organism: Gemmatimonadaceae bacterium (assembly GCA_031362845.1). Classification (GTDB taxonomy): domain Bacteria; phylum Gemmatimonadota; class Gemmatimonadetes; order Gemmatimonadales; family Gemmatimonadaceae; genus AG11. Next base: position 10,282 of record JANLTI010000134.1, read on the forward strand.
TACACGAGTGTAGGCTCCGAAGTCCTTCCCGTGTTCGGCGGACTGGAATTCTCGTCCATCAGTGCGGGCTCGAACTCGACGTGCGGAACGACGTCCAGCGGCATGCACTGCTGGGGGTCCCTGATGAATCGTGCGCCGACGCCGCAGCTGGTCTCGAAGTTCAATGCCTACAACACGGTCACCGTCGGTGCGGATCACGCGTGCACGCTCTGGCCGGCTGGTTCGATCGTGCAGGTGCATTGCTGGGGCCTCAACCGGTTCGGCCAGCTCGGCATGGCCATCCAGGGTGGAGACGTGGAGTTCGCAAACACCAGCGACTTCTCCGATCGAGCCATTCGCGTGACGACGGAAGCCAGCTTCACTTGTGTGGAACAGCAGACCGGTACCGTCGAGTGCGCGGGCCTGAACCAGTTCGGACAGCTCGGCAACGGGCAGTCGGGAGCGTACACTTCCACGGGAACACCGCAGACGGTAGGCGGAGGCATGCCGCTGTATGGCGTGACGACCGGCAGTAGCCACACGTGCGCGCTCAGCGGCCCGGGCGACGCGTTCTGCTGGGGCAGCGGCAGCTCCGGCAAGCTCGGTAACGGCGGCGTTGCAAACGTGTCGACCCCGACACCGGTCGCCGGTGGCCTGACGTATCGCGCCATTGCCGCGGGTGGCGAGCATACCTGCGCGATCGGCACGGACAACATCATCTATTGCTGGGGTGGCAACCGATACGGACAGCTCGGCATCCAGGGGTCGAGCGCGGAGCTCACACAGTGGGAGCCGACGAAGACGCTGCCGAGAGAGGGGAAATAGCACCAGGCAGCATCGCGTAGAGCGGGGCAGCGATGCGTCGATGGGCCGCGACGCGGCGGTCCGTCGGCGCATCGGTGTTCCCGCCAGCGCAGGCTGATGGAGTGAATGGTGGCGCATACAGTGAGTCGCGATGGGGCCAACCGTCCGGTTCCCCTCGCGATTGCGCATCGTTCCGCGTCGCGAGAGCTTCTGCCTCATGCTCTCGCCCGCCACCCTCAACCGCCGCTACCTCAACGAGTCCGTCTCGGCGCGCGGTGGCGCGCGCGTCCGCATCATCGAGCGGCCCGGCCGATGGATGACGTCCGCAGCCGTGGACGATCTGCTCTCGCAGATGCAGCGCATCGTTCACGCGGCCACTCCCGCCGGCACGCTCGGCTACGGCGCCGCCTCGGGAGACCGTGCGCGCCTCGATGACGCGATCATCACCATCGTGTACGATCGCGCCGGCATCCCCATCGCCTTCAACGCGCTCGCGCTCATCGACTGCGAGCTGCGCGGCCGGCCGATCGAGGTGCTGCACCTGGGACTCGTGATGATCGATCCGGCGCACCGCGCCGGTGGTCTCTCCGGTGTCCTCTACGGACTCACCGCCTTTCTCCTGTTCGCGCGCCGCCGCCTGCGCCCGCTCTGGGTGAGCAACGTCACCCAGGTACCGGCGGTGTTCGGCATGGTGAGCGAGAGCTTCCACGACGTGTATCCCACGTCCGACCCGCAGCGCCGGCAGAGTTACGACCACCTGCATCTCGCTCGACAAATCATGCAGCGGCACCGCCGCGTGTTCGGAACGAGCGAGTCGGCCGAGTACGACGAAGCGCGCGCCGTGATCCGCGACGCGTACACGGGAGGATCGGACAACCTGAAGAAATCGTACGTCGAAACGGCGAAGCACCGGCACGACCCGCATAACGAAACCTGCCGTCGCACACTCGACTACGAGCGGGGCGATGATTTCCTGCAGATCGGGCAGGTCACGCTCGCCGCCGCACGCCGGTTCTTCACCCGCTCGTCGGGTGGCGTGTCACCGGTGGGGATCTCGCTCAAGTTCGGCCTCCTCGCGCTGGAAGGGCTCGTCGCGCCGGTGATCCAGTGGTTCGCCGCCGACACCCCGATGGGGGACCTGCGCCCTGCGCGCGGCACCATGCGGACCGCGCGTCGCGTGCGCAGCGAATGACGACGTGAGCGGCGTTCCGCTGGACCTCATCACTGCACGCACGCCGGCCGAGTCGGTGGACGTGCTGGTGACATGGGTGGGAGCGGTGACGCTGCTCCGGTACCGCATGGCGCTCGGGCGACGTCAGGAACGCAGCGCCCTCGAGCGACGCACGGGTTACCTGGTGAGCGTGCTCGCGATGCTGTTCTTCCTCCGCGGTTTCGCCTGGATCAATCCGGGAGAACGCTGGCTCGGCGCCGTCATGTTGCTCCCGGCGTCGATGCTGCCCGTTGCGATGACGCTGTTCGTCGAGGGCCTGCTGCGTCGTCATGTGCGGGGCTGGGTGAAGTGGCTCGCCGTCGCCGCCACGACCGTGGCGGCAGTGACGACGCTGGTGGTTCGTGCGTACAGCGCGGACGACCCGCTGCCCAACTATGTGTTGCTCACCGCACTCCTGCTCACGATGGGAGTACTTGGCGCCGTCGTCGAGCGGCGTGACCGGACGAGCCTGTCGCGAGGAGAAAACGGCTTGGTGCGTGCCGTCCTGCTGGTCACCTTCGTCGCGCTGCCGCTGGTCGCCACCGATTTCCGCTTCGACATCGGATGGCCGACGCCGCGGCTCGGTACCATCGGGACGCTGTTGTTCTGTTACACGCTGCTCCGCCGCCCGCACGAGAACGTGCGCGTCGTGTGGTGGCTGCGCGACGTGGGACGCCTGCTGCTGCGTGCCGGCGTCGTGTGCCTGCTGCTGTTCGTGGCGCTCCGCACCGCGCCACGCGACGTGCTGCCACCGCTCGCCGCGCTCGCCACCGCACTCGTGCTGGCGGGCGCGATCGGCGACCGGCTGACACAATTGAACGCGTCTCGCGCCGACGTGGCGCTGCTGCGCTGGCTGGCGCGGTCTCCTGCCACGACGCTGCACGGGTTCGCGCGAGACCTGCGGCACCTGCCGCTCACCGCGGACGCGCTGGTGATCGGCGACGAGGATCTCACGCCGTACGACCACGACGCACTCCGCGCGACACTCGGGACCCGGAAGCCGGTGCACTCGCTCGCGCGATTGCGGGAAGAGCGCGCGGCGAATGGCGAAGGTCGAGCGGCGGTGGCGCGCGGCGCCGACCAGCTCACCGATCTGCTGGAGCGGACGGAGATGACGCACGTCGCGCTGCTGTCGAGTCAGCCGCTGCGCCTGCTGCTCGCGAACATCCCCGAGCTGCCCGGCGCCGCAGATGCCGAGCTGGCGCTGGGCGCGGTGGTGCGTCATGGCCAGCTCGCGGCGGCCACGGATGGTGTGACGGCGGAAGATCACACCCGCAGTTAGCGTCCCGCCGCGTCAGGAAATGAGGATTCCGAGCTGGCGACACGCCGCGACGACGGCGGGATGATCGCGCGTCAGCACCTCGGGCGATCCCATCTCGAGCCGGGCGAATGGCACGCGAGCGAGGAACAACACTACAGCGTGCCAATCGCCGCTCAGACGGGACCACCAGCGCAGGCCGGTGGCACCCTCGTCGAACAATCGGGCCGCGATGGCGCGCGTGCGCGCGCGGTCGTCGCTGGCGACATCGCTGGGGCGCAGCGCGAGCGCGGTGAGTCGTGCCGGATCGTCGAGATCCACGATCGCTGACGCGATGTCCGCGGGCACGGTGATGCGGACGAGGGCGAGCGGGTGTCCGAACCGACGCAGGATACCGTCGCGAAATGGGCGCCCGCGAAACCCCTGGAGCACTTCACCCACCGGATGCTCCGGCAGCTCGCCAAGGTAGAGCACGAGGCTCTCGGCGAAGTCGAACCGGCCGCTGCCCTGCTGGGGCGGGAGGTAGTCGGGAGCGAAGGGAGCGCCGGCCGAGGCGCGATGGTCCCAGGGAAAGACGCGGTACAGCGCGAGCGTCACGCGAAGGCGCCGCTCTTCTCCGCCTCGATGGCCGCGATCACTTCACTGAGCCTGCCGGTGCGGAGCACGTCGAGTGGAGCGCGGTGCGCGAGGTGCGCGTTCGCACCGCGCAGCCATTCGGGAATCGCGTCGTCATCCAGGAATCCGCGCAACTGCGTCACCGTCGCGCCCACCGCGTCGAGCAG
>JANLTI010000050.1:0-34145 GCA_031362845.1 Gemmatimonadaceae bacterium
CGTGGATGCGGGCAGCCAGTTCCTTGCCGCACTGGACGGCGTGGAGGAGCCGGAGGCGAAGCGTCGCGCCATCGGACACACGTTCATCGATGTCTTCGAGGCGTCCACCGCGGCGGCGGGCACACACGCGAAGTTCCTCGTCCAGGGAACCCTCTATCCCGACGTGATCGAGAGCTTCTCGCCGACCGGTGGTGCATCGGTCACCATCAAGACCCATCACAACGTGGGTGGACTGCGGCCCGACATGCAGTTCGCCCTCATCGAGCCGCTGCGGGAGCTCTTCAAGGACGAGGTGCGCAACGTTGGACGCGAGCTGGGACTGCCCGAGGAGATGGTCGGGCGGCATCCCTTCCCGGGGCCGGGGCTCGCGATCCGGATCCTCGGCGCGGTCGACGCGCCGTCTCTCGCCGTCCTGCGCCAGGCGGACGCCATCTACCTCGAGGAAATTCGCGGCGCGAATCTCTACGACGAGATCTGGCAGGCCTTTGCCGTGCTCCTGCCGGTGCGGAGCGTCGGCGTGATGGGTGACGAACGGACGTACGACAACGTCGTGGCCCTGCGCGCCGTGACGAGCACCGACGGGATGACCGCGGATTGGTATCCGTTCCCGCATGACGTGATGGCGCGTATCTCCAATCGCATCATCCGCGAGGTGGACGGCGTGAACCGCGTCGTCTACGACGTGAGCTCCAAGCCCCCGGCAACCATCGAGTGGGAGTGACCTGTCGGAACTGCGGTGCTTCGATCGCGTCTCCGTTCTGCGGCGCGTGTGGTCAGCGCGACATCCATGGCGCATGCAACGAAGGCACGCCGCGTCAGCTCGGCGTGCCCTCGTCGCGTACGGCGCACCGCACAGCCGTCAGACGCCCTTCTCCTTCAACAGTTCGAGGAACTGCTTCGGTTCGGTGAGGCCCAGCAGCCGCTGCGGCACGTCCGGCTCCTTCGAAAACTGGGCGATCTTGCCGAGAACGGGCAGATACTGATTGGACACCTCGAGCGGGGGAGCCACGATGAGAAAGAAGAAATTCACCGTCTTCTCGTCGATTGCCTTGAAGTCGACTCCGCGAGGTTTGCGTCCGAACGCGACGCGCAATTTGTTGACGACGAGGGACCGGCAGTGGGGAATCGCGATTCCGCGTCCGATGCCGGTGGACCCGAGATTCTCGCGTCGCTTGAGCATCTTGTACAGCATGCCCTCGGATTTCTCGTCCAGGCCGAGCAGGGCGATCAGCTCCTTGAGGATGTCGTCCTTGGTCTCACCCTCGAGCTCGAGCTTGATCGCATCTTCGCTGAAGAACTCGCGCAGTTCCATCTCGGCGGATCCCGTGCTGGTCAGTGCTGGTTGGTGCTCGGCGGCGATGCGCCGGGTGGCATCGTGTGGAACCGGGGAAACTACCCGGACGCGCGTGCGCTTGTCAAACGTCGACGTTGCTTGCAGTTCCGCGCCACGATAACTTTTCACGATGCCGTTTCCGTTTCCGCTCCAGGTGTCCGTTCCCCTCTATCTGGCGCCCATGGCCGGCGTGTCGGAGTCTCCATTCCGGCAGCTGTGCCACGAGCATGGCGCGGACGTCGTGGTCACGGAATTCCTGTCTGCCGAGGGTATCCGGCGAGAGAATGAAGCGACGCTCCACAAGTTGTCGTTCGGTGCGGGAGAGCGGCCGATCGGCGTGCAGATATTCGGCGCGGATCCCGAGGCGATGGGTGAGGCGGCCCGCTTCGTCTCGGACGTGTTCCAGCCTGAATTCATCGACATCAACTTCGGGTGTCCGGTGAAAAAGGTGGTGCGTCGCAACGGCGGATCGGGATGCCTGCGCGATCTTGGTCTCGTGCAGCAGGTCATTCGCGCCGTCTCGGCCTCCACGCATCTGCCCGTCACCTGCAAGATCCGCAGTGGCTGGAGCGAGGAAATGCGCGATCCCGTGACGATCGCCCTCCGATGCCAGGATGCGGGCGCGCGCGTGATCGCGTTGCATCCGCGCACGCGCACTCAGATGTACTCGGGACACGCGCGGTGGGACGAGATCGCCGCGGTCGTGGAAGCAGTCGATATTCCCGTGCTCGGAAACGGTGACATCAAGACGGCGGAGGATGCCGTCCGCATGCGCGAGCAGACGAACTGCGCCGGCATCATGATCGCCCGCGGGTCCTATGGGCAGCCGTGGATTTTCCATCAGGTGAAGGATCTGCTCGCGGGCAAGCCGAAGCGGCCGGCACCCTCGATCGCCGAGCGATTCGCCATCGCGCTGGATCATGCGCGAAAAGTGGTGGCGTACGAGACCGATCCGCGCGGCGCAGCCATCGAGTTTCGCAAGCATCTCGGTTGGTATGCCAAGGGGCTGCACGGAGGGGCCGAGCTCCGGAAGAAGCTGTACGCCGTCACCTCGTTCGGCGAAGTCGAGGGAATCTTTGCCGACTTCCTCGCGCAGCCCGGGCGGGAGCTCGAGTCGGACACCGGGATGACCGACGATGGAGACAACGGCCTCACCGCCGACGCGGCATGAAGCGTGACCGCGCCCGCGATCTGCTCTCGCAGGTCGCGGATGGCACGTTGGACACGGAGCGTGCGCTGGACGCGTTCGTGCTCGACTCCACGGAGTCACTCGGCTTCGCGACCATCGATCATCATCGCGCATTGCGGCAGGGCTTTCCCGAGGTGGTGTTCGGCGGTGGCAAGACGGCCGAGCAGGTGGTCGCGATCGCGAGTCGGATTGCCGAGCGGGGAGACGGTGTGCTCGTCACCCGGACGGCGCCCGACGCCGCGGCGATGCTTCTCGATGCCTTGCCCGGCATCGAGTGCAACGCGATCGCGCGCACGGCGTTCCTGCGTCCCGCCATCGCGTCGCCCGTGGCGCGGTCGACCGTGCTCGTCATCACCGCGGGCACGAGCGATCTCTCCGTGGCGGAAGAGGCGGCCGTGACCCTGGACGCCATGGGCTGTCGGGCGGAGCGACTTACCGACGTGGGCGTCGCCGGTATTCATCGGCTGTTGGCGCAGCGACAGACTCTGGAGGTGGCCGGTGTGATCATCGTCGTGGCGGGAATGGATGGGGCCCTCGCCTCCGTGGTGGGCGGCCTCGTCCGCGTTCCCGTGATCGCCGTGCCGACCAGTGTGGGGTATGGCGCCGCATTTCACGGACTCGCGCCATTGCTGACGATGTTGAACTGTTGTGCCGCCGGCGTGACGGTCGTGAACATCGACAACGGCTTCGGGGCGGCTGTCGCAGCCGCGCGCATCCTGCACTAGCGAATACGTTTCGTCGTCCGCGCCGTCGCGTGGGCGCAGTCGATCCCGAACCCGCCGCGCCGTTGCCCATGCTCCTCCAGGCGGCCATCGCTTCCGCCGTCGCCGCCACGGTGGCGGCCATTGCCGCCGTGCGCACCACGAGGCGCTTGCGCGGTGACCTCGCCGCGGCCCGGCTCCAGCGCGGGCACGATGGAACCCCGCTGGTCGACGCGGACCTCGGGCACCGCGCGGTCGGCGCCTCTGCGTTGCGCCGCGAGGAGCGCCTCAAGTTCGAGGCAGTCGAGGTCGATCACTATCGCGATCTGCTCGCACTCCTCCTGGCCGATTTTCGAGACGTCGCCGGGGCGGAGGAAGCAGTGTTCTGGCACTGGAATGACGAAGGGGACAGCCTGACACCCGCCGATTGGTCGACGGAGGGTCCCTCGCCGGCCTACTTCGATTTCGCGGAATGGGGCCCGCTGGTGCAGTGGTCTGCCGAGACCGGCGTGATTCAGATGGTGGGGAAGGAGGCGACGGTCGTCGTGGGCGCGGTCTGCGTATCCCAGGGCGACACGATGCTCGGCGTTCTCACGCTCACGCATCGCGCCGGGCTGGGTCTCGCGCGACCGGCGCTGAAGGAGTGGATGCCTCGCATGGCGGCGCAGCTCGCTGCCTTCCAGGATCTCGTCCGAGTCCGCTTCATGTACGGGCGGCACATGCGTCAGAGCCAGGCACTCCTGGACGCCGTGCAGCGATTGCAGGGCGGCCACAGCGGAGAAGGGCTGGGTCAGGCCCTCTGCGAAACGGCGGTGGACCTGTCCGGCGGGCGCGGTGCCGTGCTCGTGCGCTGGTATGCCGAGTCGGACAGCGGCGACGTACAGTACGCGACGAGCGGTACCGGCCTGTCACTGGCACGGGCGGATGGGTCCGGTGCGGCTCGTGCGCTTGTTCTCTCCCCGACGAGTCTCGTCGCCGACGCGTGCCGAGCGGGTGTGCCGCAGGTGCTGGAGGACGCGCGCGGAGTCGCAACTGGTCAGGCCCTCTATGGCCTCGAGCGCGTGATTCGCGACCCGGGCTCCGTCGCCATCGTTCCGGTGGTGCGTGACGACCGAGTGCTCGGCGCACTTGTCATCGAGGCCGAAGCGCCGAACGGGCTGACCCTCGAAGAGTCTCGCCCGATTGCCGTGCTCACGGCGGTGGCGGCGAGCTCGCTCGAGCTGGCGTGGTCGTATCAGGAAGTCGATCGGCGATCGCGCACGGACGCGCTGACCGGGCTGTTCAACCGCATGCATTTCGGCGAGCAGTTGCAACGAAAGTTGTCGGAGGCCGAACGGACCGGCCAGCCCGTGTTGCTGGTCCTCGTGGACATCGATCACTTCAAGCGGGTGAACGATACCTGGGGGCACGAGGCTGGGGACGCCGTGCTCAAGCACGTGGCGCGCATCCTCCAGGAGGGTGTGCGGTCGGAGGACGTCTGCGTTCGTTACGGCGGTGAGGAGATCGCGATGCTGCTGGCGCATACGGACACGGCGCACGCCGTGGAGATCGCAGAGCGACTGCGCGGCCGCATCTCGGCGACGGTGGTGCGTCATGCCGGTGCTGAAATCTCGGTGACCGCGTCCTTCGGCGTGGCGACGTATCCCGAATCGGTGAAGGGTCGGGACCGACTCTTCCCGGCGGCGGACAAAGCCCTGTACATCGCCAAGCACGAGGGGAGAAACTGCGTGAGATGGAAGCCGGTAAACGCCTCACGAGAAACAGTTTGAGGCCGACCGGATCACATGAGTTCGGGGCGAGTGCACGGTTGACGGCGGGAGGCGCTCCGGTTAGCTTTCCGTGCGTAGGGGGCGACTGGCTTCGACGGGACTGGTGAAGCTGTGGGCGCGTGCCGAGGTCCTCGGGCACCTCGTTAAACACTCGGGAAAACTCCAACTGCGAACAACAACTTCGCCCTTGCCGCCTAACTTTTAGTTAGGCCTGCAAGTGCCCATGAGGAAGCCCGCCCGGGGCGGCTTTGTGGGTAACGCAAATCTGGGCTAGTCCGGCGGTGCGCCTTCCGCCACCGGGTGAAACAACTGGAGGATTACCTTGCGGTGGGCTGCCCACTGGCCAGCCGTCGGGGACATCAATCGGTGGGATACGCACGTAGTGCCTGTGGTCGATCTAGCTTCGGACCGGGGTTCGATTCCCCGCGCCTCCACTGAACACCAAGTCCAGTACGATGCAACGGCGTCCGATTCGGGCGCCGTTGTTCGTTTCTACCCATGACGACGCGTCCCTCGACGATCCGACTCGTCCACAAGCAGCCACGTACGGGTGGGGGTGCTCGTGGGGGTATCGGGGTACCAGATGAGCAGCAGCATCAGGAAGCACAGCGCAAACCCGAAGAACCCCTGCATCATCCGCTGCAGCTCGACAGAGCGCTTGGACACCTCGAGCGACACCGCGTCTTCTCTCATCGCCCGGCACCATCTCCGGTCGATGGCGTCCCGCTACGTCACGCAGTGGACGTGGTAAGGCCCCGCCGGCATGAGTCCGGGGTCACCCTCGACATCGCTGGGCGAGTCGATCCAGGCCAGCGCGCCTGCCGCGTCGCGAAAGGCGCGTACGTTCTGCCCGACGCGCTCGGCGTAGACGGAGAACATGCGCGCGAGGCCGAATGCGACGTCGGCTCGCGCCACGATGGCGCGTCGCGTGCCGAGATCGTAAATCGACCACCCGGCAGCCTCGGCAAGGACGCACGTATCCACCTGGAATGCAGTGACTTCGTCGAGCGTCGTCAGCTGGCGATAGTCGGGGCGAAAGCGATTGTCGGCGATCAGATGATGATAGTAGTCCCGCAGATCATCGTTCGTGACCACGCCCCAGCCACGCGCGCACACCATTCGGCGAATGGGGTCGATCCTGTAGTGAATGGGCACAGAGACTCCTCGAACGAGTGGCACATCATCATCCGCTCACTTTTCGGGATCCTCGCCACCCGTCTCGCGAACACACCACCTACCAAGGCACGAAGCACTCCGCAGATGGTTCGATGTGCGCTGGGTCACTCGTACGATCCCGCCGGTTGCGGATTGGGCCACTCCCCACGGAATCAGCCCTGACGACGGGAGGTTTCCACTCGTCGCGCGGGGATTGTCGGCGCGGCGGCGGCGGGAGGTGATGGAGCGCAGACGATCACCGCGGGGCTCCACGACCTGTCCCCGAGCCCCGCGGATCACGCGATACCGAGCGGTGTCGCACATCGTCGTCGCGGGTCGGAGAGCACAATGGGCACACGGTTCGTCCGGACTCGAGGAGCCTACTCACACCAGGTGTACATGTACGTCCAGGAATCACCTGATACGTAGTATCTGTCCCAGCAGACGGCCTGGTCCGTCTGCAACCTGCGGTCGCCGCCACCGTCTGTGTCTCGCGGCAGATCCACGGGCCGCGTGGGATCGTTAGGGCAGCGTACCTGATAGACCGCCGGCGCCTGTTCCGCTCGACTGGCCGACCTCCACGTTGTATAGCCTCCCAATGTCTTGATCTCGGCCTTGTAAGACGCAAACCCGGTGGCCGTCAGCCCGCACGTCTGGCCCGTGGCCACGCTCGCGATCGGAGATCGCGCCGACAGATGCGTCGAGAGGCCTCCGATGGTCAGCAGTCCGCTCGCGTAACTGTCGCTCACCGTTGGCGAGGTCCATGTGCGCCCGGACAACAGGGAACCACTGACCGACATGGTGATGGCGTAGGCGTTTCCCCACGCTTCCATCTGGGAGTATCCGCTGATCACTCCGGCCGGGTCGATCTCGGCCACCGCGCGCGTGCTCTGAATGTTGGGAGCTCCCGAACATCCGTCACATGGGTTCTCCTCGACGTATGACTGGTCTGCGGGCGGCGCCACTGGATCGGTCGGTCGCCCCTCGCACAGGACCGAGTAGTCGTCGCACAACACGACTTTGCCAACGGACTCGGGCGGAACCAGTGGATTGGTTGCTGCTTCGCCACACCCGACCGTCAGTGCGAGCACGCCGGACAGTGCCACTCTCAGCGTCCAATTCGTCATCGTACAACCTCCCGCGATCTGAATCCACGCTCTCGCCATGCGGCGTCGCATGGCGCAGTTGCGTTTACTGCATGCAGGTCACGCGTGCGATCGTGAGTGTCGACGCGACTGGCGCCGCACCCGGCTTGAGCCCGAGCTCTGACGACAGCATGGTCACGGTGCTGTCGTCCTGCGCCACCACGGACATGCCGGTGTCGTTTGTCAGCTCGAGCGGTGCCAGCGGGACGACGGCGCCCGCGTGCCACACGCTCAGCGACACATGCGACGCCCTCGTGAAATCGCGCATCACCCACAGCGCGGTACGTCGTCCAAGGCTCGTCAACCGAAATTCGCTCCCGTCCCGCGCGGCGATGCTGGTCTGCGGCGCGTGCACCGCAGCGGCGGTGTCGATGCGCACCCATCGCACGCTGCGAGTCGAAGCGGAAGACCCGGCGTCGTTGTCCCGCTGCCACCAGGACTCGATCAGCTCGTCGCCGATCCTGGCCAGGATCGGATCGCTGAGCTTGACCTGCATGCCATGCACGACGACACGCGGCTGGTGCCAGACACTGTCTACCGTCACGGTGTAGAACGTGCCGAACGAGAAACTCTCCTCGCGTGGATCGGGCATTCGGTACGTCAGCGTCCACCCCTCCCCCACCGTGCTTGGCTCGACTCCGACATAGTCGACGCGCTCTCGAGTCGGGAGAGAGTCGGTGCGCCAACCCTCTGCAGATCGACGCAATAGTACGATGCCGGGCGTCGGTGACAGTCCGTTGCGTGGGTAGGCGAAGGCGAGCTCCCCGACTCGATTCCGCACGAGCCGCGAGCTGAACTCGGGCCGCAGCGATGCGCCTCGCGTGGTCGCGACACGAGCGACCGCGCTCCACCGGCGTCCGTCGAAGTGTCCAACCCACAGGTCGGCCGACGCATCGGGCGTCATCGGCGCATCATCAGGCGCCGGAGAGTGCACGAGCATCACATCCCATCCGCCATCGACCGCGTTGATGACGCGCGGATACAGCGTATAACCGCCGGCGAGTGGCGTCACGACAGGCCGAGCCACGCCACTCGTGTCGATGAGCAGACCGATCAGACTGTCCCGGACCACCGGTTCCTCTGAATAGCGCGCCGAAGAGTTGAACAGGTAGACGGGCTGTCCCATGAACATGCCCTCGCCACCGCGCCACGCCTCGGAGAAGCTCGCGACGTACGGATTGCGACCATCGGGCATGCGCAGGAGCCGCTGATTCAGCACACGGAATCGGCAACGAGACGAATCCGCCCCGAGGAAGGCCGCGGTATCGCGAGTGGCGATCAGTGGGCGAGTCGTGACAGCTCGATCAGTCACGCCGACGGCACCGCCGCTGGTCATCGCGATGGCGATCAGGCCAGCGAACACGGCAGCTCGGCGGACTGATCGACGAATCCCGCGCCGCGCGAGCGCGACGTCGGAAGGAGGCATGACGGGCACGGCGAGGCGGGCCGAAGCGTGTCGGATGCGCACGTGAGTGGCGGGTGAGGGGGACGAATCAGTGGAGAGCACCGAGACGTGGCGATGATACAATGGACCGTCAGCGCGGCGTCATCCTACGGCGCGAGACCGGACCATACGCCTGCGCTCCGCCCGCTCCGTCCGAGCGTGCGGCACCCGATCCTCGGCAGCTACGAGATCGTCGGATCCCGGTCCACCGGCTCGCCGCGCGACTCGTGTGGCACCTCGCCGGAGTCATCGGCGACGCGTCGCTTGCCCTTCTTGAAGATGAACTCCGGCGCGAGGGCGACTCCAAGGAGGGTCACGGGAAGGATCTGCTGCGCCTGAATGAGAAACGCCACGGCGATGGCCTGGTCGCGGTCGAGTCCGAACGCCACGGCCGTGGCGGCGTACGCCGCCTGGAACAGCCCGACGTTGCCCGGTGTGGCGCGCAGCGCAAATCCGAGATTCACCGCGATCAGGGCCGCGATCGTGGCCACGAGGGTCATCGGAAAGTGTGCAGCGTGTGCGGTGACCTGATACGTCGCCACCTGCAGTGCCCACGCGATGACGCTCAGCACGAGCGCCGCGGCGAAGCGCGGCGCGCTCGAGACGGCACCGATCGTTCGTCCGAGTCGCGAGAAGTAGTTCCGCAACCGCCCGTGCCAGGTGGGGGCGAGCGGGGCGACCAGCTCGGCCACGACCTGGGGGCGCCGCAGCAACCACCCGAGGAGCGCGAGCATCGCCACGAGCATCGCGATCGCGAACGGCTTCACTCGCTCGAGGCTGTGCGGGAGGTCGAGGAAGGTGACCGCGAGCGACAGCAGCGTCACGTATCCGACGAGCTCGAAGAGACGCTCCAGCGCGAGCGTCGCGAGCACCGTGGCGCTGGGCACATGCGCGGCGCGCGACACGAATACGACGCGCGCCGCCTCGCCGCCATTCGCCACCAGCACGTTGTTCAGTCCCGCGCCGGCGAAGGTCGCCTTCAGCGCAAGTCCGAACGACGTGACGCCCGCGGGCCGCAGGAATACCCACCATCGGATCGCCTTGACGACGATCGACGACAGGTTGAGCAGCGCGGCGGTCACGAGCAGAGGGATGGACGCCGTGCGAATGCCGTCCCACGTCGCGTGCCAGTTCACCTTTCGGGCGAACAGCACGAGCATGATCAATATGAGTGCGGTCAGCCCCAGCCGGAGCGAGTGCTTGAGTGCTGGCTTCATGCGGATCGATCGTCAGTCGGGCAGTGTGGCGAAGCGGAATCCGCGGGCGCGAAGACCGTCGATGAGCAGCGGCAGCGCCTCGGCCGTCTGGCGCCGGTCGCCCTCGGGATCATAGCCATCGCCATCGTGGAGCAACAGGATGGAACCCGCGTGCATTCCCGCCAGCGTGCGTCGAACGATTTCGGCGGCTCCGGGTCGCGCGGAGTCCCAGACGCCAAGCGACCATCCCACCGTGCGCTGGCCGAGCGAGCGGGCGATGGGTGTGACCCACGGGCTGCGGAATCCGTGCGGCGCCCGGAAGTGGCGCGGAATCGCGCCGCCCGACGCTGCGGCGATGGCGTTCGTCCCACGCGTCAGGTCATCGCGAACATACGCGGGCCCGCGCCGATGCAGCTTGCGGTGCCAGTAGCCGTGGTTGCCGAGTTGATGCCCTTCGTCGGCGACGCGTCGCACCAGCGACGGCCATCGCTCCGCGTGACGGCCCAGGATGAAGAAGGTGGCTGGCACACCCGCGCGACGCAGCACATCGAGGATGACCGGTGTCGCCTGCGGATTGGGCCCGTCGTCAAAGGTGAGGCTGACGACCTTGTCCGAACCGGGCAGGCGATGCAGCGGGGCGCCGAAGACCCATGAATTGCGGTACCAGGTCCCGTGCGCAGCGAGGCCGGCGGCCGCCAGGCCGACGAGCCCCAGTCCGATCATACAGAGACCGCGACGCGCCCCATGACAGTGTGATAGACGTCGAGGACCTGCGACGTCACGCGTGGCCAGCTGTACTTCATCGACTCGTACCGACCCGTCGTCCCGAGCTGGATGCGAAGCCCTTCGTCGTCCAGCAACTGCACGAGGGCGTCCGCGAGGGCATCCCGGTCACCGCACGGCGTCATCAACGCCTCGCGGCCGTTCACGACGACGTCCTGGAACCCCAGGATGTCGGAGCACACGATCGGCGTCTCGCACGCCATCGACTCCAGCAGGGTGATGCCGAACGACGCCTTGGTGGTGGGGCAGGCATAGATGGAGCTATGCGCGTAGTAGCTCGGGCGCCCTTCGAGCACCGCGCCAACGAAGGTGATGTCCTGATCGCCCCGTGCCTGCTTGTAGTAGTGCTCCCGCAGGGGCCCGTCGCCGACCACCACGAGCTGCGCTTCGCGCTTCTTTCCCTTCACCTTGCGAAACGAATCGATCAGGGTGGAGAGCCCGTTGCGGGGGTCGAACCGGCCAAGGAAGAGGACCGAAGGCACGTCCTTCCGGATGGCCGGCGGCGCGGCGACGCTCGGGTGGAAGACGTCGGTGTCGATGCCGTTGGGGATGATCTGCCACGGCGCGCTGAAGTAGCGTTCGAGGGCGACAGTCGTGGAATGCGACACACAGACCGCCGCGGCCAGCATGTCCAGGCGTCGCTGGAAATAGCTGTTGAAGAGCCGGTAGCCCTTCGAGCGATCGAAGTAGGTGTGGAACGTCCCGACGACGGGGCAGTCGGCCTCCTCGATGGCGAGGAGCGGGAGAATGGGCGTCAGCGGCGAGTGCACATGCACGATGTCGTACTGGCCCTCGCGCAGCACCTTACGCATTTCCTTCCGAAGCCCGACGCCCACGGTGACACGGGCCTGCGAGCCATTGCAATAGACCGACTGGCTGCGTCCGAGCCGAATGACGTGCGGCTGGGGCTCCGCCCCCGGCAGGTTGGACGTGATGATGTCCACCCGGTGTCCCCGCCGTCGAGCCTCACGGGCGAAGAAATGGACGTGTTCACACACCCCGCCCAGGTGCGGATAGTAGTACTCGGTGACCAGGGCGATGCGCAGCGTGCGCTCGTCATGGTCCTCGGGCAGAGGCGGAAGATTCGGAAGTGGCGGGCGCCGAGTCAACGCGGCGCTACTGAACGCTGGATTCAAGAGCGGCATGCGCAGCGGCGAGGCGGGCGATCGGCACCCGGTAAGGTGAGCACGAGACGTAATCGAGCCCGATCGCGTGACAGAATTTCACGCTCCTGGGCTCACCACCGTGCTCCCCGCAAATGCCGACCTTGAGCTGCGGGCGCACGCGACGACCAGCGGCAACGGCAAGGGTAATAAGCTGCCCAACCCCCGATTGGTCAAGGACTTGGAACGGGTCGTCGGCAAATATTCCCCGCTCCATGTACGCCGGGAGAAAGCGACCGGCATCGTCGCGGCTCAGCCCGTACGTGGTCTGCGTGAGGTCGTTCGTGCCGAACGAGAAGAACTCGGCCCGCTGCGCGATCTCGTCGGCGGTCAGGGCGGCGCGCGGCAGCTCGATCATCGTGCCGATGGTGTACTCGAGCGACTCTCCCATGGTGCCCATGACCTTGCTGGCCACGTCCTCGAGCACGGCGCGCTGATGATCGAACTCCCGATAATCCGCGACGAGAGGAATCATGATCTCCGGACGGACATCGATGCCCCTTCGTTTCGCCCGCAGGGCCGCCTCGAAGATCGCCCGTCCCTGCATCTCCGTGATTTCGGGATAGGTGATGCCGAGCCGGCAACCCCGATGCCCCAACATCGGATTGGTTTCCCGCAACGACTCCACGACGTGGGCGAGTTCGCCACGCGTCACGCCCAGCGTGCGTGCGAGGAGCTTCGACTCTTCTCCGCCGTGAGGCAGGAACTCGTGCAACGGCGGGTCGAGCAGCCTGATCGTCACCGGCAGGCCACGCATCGCGTCGAAGATGCCCTCGAAGTCGGCGCGCTGAATGGGGAGCAGCTTGGCCAGCGCGCGACGCCGTCCCCCTTCATCCCGCGCGACGATCATCTCGCGCATCGACGTGATGCGATCTCCCTCGAAGAACATGTGCTCCGTGCGGCACAGGCCGATGCCCTCGGCGCCGAAGGCGCGGGCGACGCGCGCATCATGCGGCGTGTCGGCGTTCGCTCGCACCTTGAGCGTACGCACCTCGTCCGCCCAGCGCATGAGCCGATCGAACGACTGGAACGCGGGTGCCCTCCTGCTGTCGAGCGTGCCGCGCACGACCTGCACGATCTCGCTCGGCGTCGTGGGCAGGTCCCCCGCGAACACCTTGCCGGTTCCGCCATCGAGCGTGAGCCAGTCGCCCTCGGCAATGGTCGTCCCGTTCATGGTGCAGGCGCGTCGCTCGTGATCGACGACCATCTCCTTGCAACCCACGACTGCGCACTTGCCCATGCCGCGCGCGACGACGGCCGCGTGACTCGTCATGCCGCCTCGCGACGTCAGCACGGCGCGCGCCGCGACGAGGCCATGAAAATCCTCCGGCGTCGTCTCCTCCCGAATCAGGATCACCGCTTCGCCGTGGCTGGCGCGGCGCACCGCTTCGTCCGCGTCGAAGACCGCGACACCGTTCGCTGCACCGGGGCTCGCGGGAAGTCCGGTGGCGATCGGGGTGGCGCGCACACCTGGATCGATGATCGGATGCAGCAGTTGATCGAGCTGGTCCGCCGGCACCCGGAGCACCGCCTCGCGGGTCGCGATCATGCCTTCGGCGACCATCTCGGTGGCGATCCGCACGGCTGCCGCCGCCGTACGCTTTCCGGTCCTCGTCTGCAGGAGATACAACTTTCCACGTTCCACCGTGAACTCGATGTCCTGCATGTCCCCGTAATGCCGTTCCAGGCGATCCTGCGTCTCCAGCAGCTCGTCGTAGGCGGCGGGAAAGCGCTCGGCCATGTCCGAGATACTGAGCGGCGTCCGGATCCCGGCCACGACGTCCTCACCCTGAGCGTTGACGAGAAACTCCCCGTAGAACGTGCGCTCGCCAGTACTGGGATTCCGGGTGAAGGCGACGCCAGTGCCCGAGTCGTTGCCGAGATTGCCGAACACCATGCTCACCACGTTGACTCCGGTGCCGAGCGAGTCCGGAATGCCCGCGTGCTTTCGGTAGTCCTGCGCCTTCTTCAGCGTCCACGACTTCCACACCGCTTCGATGGCGCCCCACAGCTGATCCACCGGCGTCATGGGGAATTCATGACCGGTGGCCGAGCGCACCAATCCCTTGTACTCCTCCACCAGGTTGCGGAGGTGATCCTCGTGCAGCTCCGAGTCGCTGTCGACGCCGGCCATGAGACGCTTCGAGGTCAGCAACTGCTCGAACGTGTGATGCGGTACGCCCAGCACGACGTCGCCGTACATCTGGATGAATCGGCGATACGAGTCGTAGGCAAAGCGCGCACTGCCGCTCGCACGCGCGAGACCGATGACAGTGCGGTCGTTGAGCCCGAGGTTGAGGATGGTTTCCATCATGCCCGGCATCGACATCGGGGCGCCGCTGCGCACGGACACCAGCAACGGATCCGCCTGATCGCCGAATCTCTTTCCGGTGACCGTCTCGAGCCTGGCGAGGTGCGTCGCGACCTCGGCGCGCAGCGGCTCCGGCACGGCGCGGTCGCGCAGGTACGCGATGCACACGTCGCAGGCGATCGTGAATCCTGCCGGCACGGGCACACCAAGATTGGTCATCTCGGCGAGATTGGCGCCCTTGCCGCCCAGCACGGCCTTCATGTCCTTCGTGCCTTCGGCGCTCCCGTTTCCGAAGAAGTACGTCGTCCGGTCAGGCATCGATCACCAGTAAGCTGTCAGGACCCGCGGAGATGACGGAGATGCTCGCGCATCGAACGGTCAGCAGCCGCACCCGTAGCGCAGCTTGTCCGGGTCGGTCGGGGGTGGCGTTGGATAGTCGCCGGAGAAGCAGGCATGGCAAAAGCCGTGCGGGCCACCGGGCACCGACTGGAGCATGCCGTCGAGCGACAGGTAGCCGAGCGAATCCACTCCCAGCGACGCGCGAATTTCCTCGAGCGTGTGGTTGGCCGCAATCAGCTCTTCGCGGCTCGGGGTGTCGATTCCGTAGTAGCACGGTCCGGTGACGGGTGCCGAGCTCACCCGCATGTGCACTTCGGCGGCACCGGCAGCGCGCACCAGCTGCACGAGGCCGCGCGTTGTCGTTCCGCGCACGATGGAGTCATCCACCATCACGACGCGCTTGCCCTGGAGGACCTCGCGAACCGCGTTGTACTTGAGCCGTACCTTGGCATCGCGCGTGGCCTGCGTGGGCTGGATGAAGGTGCGGCCCACGTAGTGATTGCGGATCAACGCCAGCTCGTACGGCAGGCCGCTCTCCTCCGCGAATCCGATGGCCGCGGAGTTCGACGAGTCGGGTACGCTGAACACCAGCTCCGCGCCGGGCGCGGGGCATTCCTGCGCGAGGCGATGTCCCAGCGCGCGTCGCGCGCGATCCACCGATCCCCCGAAGATCCGGGAGTCCGGGCGGGCGAAGTACACGTGCTCGAACACGCAGCGCTTGAGCTCCTTCTGCTCGAACGGAAAGATCGAGCGCTCGCCATCCGCGTCGACGGCGAAGATTTCGCCGGGTTCGATGTCGCGCTCGTAGAGTGCGCCCACGATGTCGAGCGCGCACGTCTCCGATCCGAACACCGGCGAGCCATCGAGCCGACCCATGACGAGCGGCCGCCATCCGCGCGGGTCACGCGCGGCAATCAGCGTGTCGCCAAGCACGATGAGGATGCTGTACGCGCCCTCGACCCCGCGCAACGCATCGGCCAGCCGCTCCTCGGGCTTGAGGGCCGATGAACGAGCAAGCCGGTGCACGATGACCTCGGAGTCCATTGACGACGCAAAGATGGACCCGTGCTCCTCGAGTTCGACGCGCAGCTCACCCGCGTTGGTCAAGTTGCCGTTGTGCGCGAGCGAGATGTGGCCCCCGCGCGAACTCACCAGCATCGGCTGCGCATTCTCGATCGATGACGAACCGGCTGTGCTGTAGCGCGTGTGTCCGATGGCCATCGTCCCGTGCAGCGCATCGAGCTGGGGAGTGGGCATCTCCGACACCAACCCCATGCTGCGCACGCCACGAGCGTCGCCGCGTTCGTCGACGGCCACGATGCCCGCCGACTCCTGCCCACGATGCTGGAGCGAGTAGAGCCCCAGTTTGGTGAGACCGACGGCGTCGGCTTGCCCGCGTACTCCGAAGATGCCGCACATGGGCTAGACCACCGCGTCGGAGGCGAGCGCAACGTCCTGCGCCGACGCACTGCGCTGCATGATGCGCGGGATCGCCTCGTGATACGCATCGGCGAGTTGCTGGACCGACGCACGGATCTGGCGCGTCCCGACCTTCATGTCGAGTGCACCGCTGGACGAACGGACGGTCCCGATGACGGAGCACGGCACCTGATGTCTCGTCGCGATGCGCGTCACGGCCACTGGGTCCGGCGTCGAGATGATGACCCGGCCCTGCGCTTCACCGAACAGGAGTGCGCGCAACGGCAGCGTTGCCCAGGGCGAGAGGTCCACCTGCGCGCCCACTGGATGCGCGCGATCCATCATGACGCACTCCGCCAGGGCAACGGCCAGTCCACCATCGGCGACATCGTGCGCCGATCGGACGGTGCCGGAGCGGATCGCGTCGAGCAACGCCGAAATGAGCGCCTTCTCCCCGCCGAGATTCACGCGAGGCGGTGGACCGATCACCTCGTCATGGATGCGTTGCAGATATTCGCTGCCGCCCAGTTCATCGGTGTTGTCGCCGAGGAGCATGATGGCATCGCCGTCGGCGGCGAAGGCGGAACGCGTCACGTGCGCCAGTGATTCGATCAGTCCCACCATGCCGATCACGGGAGTGGGATACACGGCGCCGGTCGGATTCTCGTTGTACAGCGAGACGTTGCCTCCCGTGACCGGTGTGCCGAGCACCTCGCAGGCCTCCTTCATTCCAGTCACCGCCTCGCGCAGCTGGAAGTAGACCTCCGGCTTCTTCGGATTGCCGAAGTTCAGGTTGTTCGTGATCGCCATGGGCGTACCGCCAGCACAGGCGACGTTGCGGGCCGCTTCGGCGACGGCGATCTGCGCCCCGACGCGCGGATCGAGGTAGACGTAGCGGCCATTGCAATCAGTCTTGAGCGCGAGCGCCTTGTCGGTGCCACGTATGCGGACGACGGCGGCATCGCCGCCCGGGCCGATCACGGTGTTCGTGCGGACCGTGTGATCGTACTGCTGATACACCCAGCGCTTGCTCGCGATCGTCGGAGACAAGAGGAGCCGCTCGAGCGTCCAGAGTGGATCGGCCTCCTCGGGACGCTCGGGAACGCCATGGGGATCGCGCGCGCGCCGGCTGATCACGTCCGCGCTCTCGCGGGCGTCGGGCTCGTACGTCGGGCAATCGGTCACGAGCCGGATGCCGGGGAACTCGGCCACCACGCGGTCGCCCTCCACCACACGATACACCGGCTCGGCGATCACTTCGCCGATGACGGCGGCGGTGAGGTCCCACTTCTCGAGAATGGAGCGCACGTCGTCCTCGTGCCCCTTCTTCGCGACGACCAGCATGCGCTCCTGGGACTCGCTCAACAGCAACTCGTACGGTGTCATGCCGGCTTCGCGCGCCGGCACGAGCAGCGTGTCGATCACGACGCCGACGTCGCCGCGGGCGGCCATCTCCGCGGACGACGACGTGAGTCCGGCCGCCCCCATGTCCTGAATGGCGACGATGTGGCCGCTGTGAATCAGCTCGAGACTCGCCTCCAGCAACAACTTCTCGGTGAACGGGTCGCCAACCTGCACGCGCGGCCGCTTGGCCTCACTCGCGGCGGACAGATCTTCCGACGCGAACGACGCGCCGTGAATGCCGTCCCGCCCATCCGTGCACCGACCGCGATGATGGGATTGCCCACCCCTTCTGCGACGGCGCGCATCAACTCGCTCTCCTTGAGCAGTCCCACGCACATCGCATTCACGATCGGATTCCCCTCGTACGCGGGGTCGAACACCACCTCTCCGGCAACGGTCGGGATGCCGACGCAATTGCCGTAGTCGCCGATGCCCTTCACGACCCCGGCGAACAGGTACCTGACGCGCGAGGAGTCGAGGGAGCCGAAGCGGAGCGAGTTCAGGAGCGCGATGGGGCGGGCACCCATCGTGAAGACGTCGCGGAGGATCCCGCCGACCCCCGTCGCCGCACCCTGATACGGTTCGACGGCGGACGGGTGATTGTGCGACTCGATCTTGAACGCCACCGCGAGACCGTCGCCGATGCTGATCACGCCGGCGTTCTCTCCGGGCCCTTGCAGCACGTACGGCGCCGAGGTGGGTAGCGTCTTGAGCAGGGGGCGCGAGTGCTTGTATGAGCAGTGCTCGCTCCACAACGCGCTGACGATGCCCAGTTCAGTGAAGGTGGGCGTGCGGCCCAGCATGGCGAGCAGCCGATCGTACTCCCCCGCGGTGAGACCGTGTTCCGCGACGAGCGCCGGCGTGATGACGGGGTCGCCGGGCCGCGCGACAACGGTCATTCCGACACCTCGTCGCGATCGAATGGCGCGGGTTCGAGCGGCGCCTCCGTCGTGGGAATCCACGGCGTGGCGTCGCGCGCGCTGGCGGGCGATTGCATCGGCGTCGTCGACGCTGGCGCGCTCGGCCCCTTCGAGGATGGCGCAAGCGATGGACGACCTGCCGGACGATCGGGCGTGGAGTCGCTGCCGGTAAAGTCGAGGTCGCGCGTCGTCATGCGGCGACCCGTTGGAGAATCGACTCGAACAGCGCGAGTCCATCGGCGGGGCCCAGCAGCGGATCGACGGCGCGCTCAGGATGTGGCATCATGCCGAGCACATTGCCCTTCGCATTGATGATCCCGGCGATGTCGCGCATGGAGCCGTTCGGGTTGTACGCTTCCGCGGCCTGGAGCTGATCGGGTGCATACCGGAACACGACGTGCCCTTCGCCTTCGAGCCGGTCGAGCGTCTCGTCGTCGGCGAGGTATCGGCCATCGCCGTGGGCGATCGGCAGCGTGATCGACTGCCGTGCCTCGTACTGCGAGGTGAACGTCGTGTCCGCGTTCTCGACTCGCAGCGTGATCGGCGCGCAGACGAACTTGAGTGACGCGTTCCGCTGGAGCGCGCCCGGGAGCAGCGCGGCTTCGCACGCGATCTGGAATCCATTGCAGATGCAGAGCACGGGCGCACCCCGTTCCGCATGCCGTACGACCTCCCGCATGATCGGGCTGAATCGAGCGATGGCGCCCGCCCGGAGATAATCCCCGTAGCTGAAGCCACCCGGCAGCACGACGACGTCGGCGCCTTGCAGGTCGTGATCCTTGTGCCACAGATACGCGGCATCCTCGCCCAGCGCCTCGACCACGGCGCGATACGCGTCGTAGTCGCAATTGGAGCCGGGAAAGGTGACGATCCCGAACTTCATGCCGCCACCACGGTCGCAATCTCGAAGTCTTCCGTCACCGGATTGGCGAGCAGCTTCTCGCACATCTGTCGGACCAGTGTTCTTGCGTGCGCGTCGCTCGGTGCTTCGAGCTCGAGCACCATCTGCCGGCCGACGTGCACGTCCGACACGCCGCCAAAGCCGAGGGTGTGCAAGGCATCCGTCACGGCCTTTCCCTGCGGATCGAGCAATCCTCGGCGCGGAAGGATCTGAACGGCGACGCGAAATCGGCTCATTCGGCGGGCTCGGTGCTGGTCGGCGATGGCGTCGACGACTGGGTCGGCGATGGCGCAGATGGTGGGGCAGGTGATCCGGCGATGGATGGGAGCGCCGGGGCGATGACGGGACGACTCACGTCTGGCGACGAGGCCGCGGGTGCCACTGGAGCAGCCGCATAGGGTGACCGCTCCGCCGCATCGCGCGACGGTGAACCAGCGGCGCCGGTGTCGTTCGCGGACGCTGCGGGACCCTCGCCGCTGGAGGTCGTGGACGCACCTGCGTCTGCCGGACCGCGCTCCTTCCGCTCACCGCGACGCCGCCGCCGCTTGCGCTTCCGCGGCGGCGCGCCGTCAGGCGTCGGCCCGCTGGTCTCGAGGACGGTCTCCATCTCTCCCTCGTCGTCCGGCGATGCAGCCTCCTCGTCCTCGACGACCGGGATCACTGGCGTGGCATAGATGGGAGATTTTGGCACGGGCACCGCAGCCACCGCCTCGCTCACGCCGGCGACAGCCAACGGCGTTTCGAGCCCAGGCCGCACCGTTCGCTCGGGACGCTCTGGACGGTCGGGACGCTCAGCGCGGTCCGGCCGCTTCGGCCGCTCCTTCTTGTCTCGCCTCGGCCCGCGCTCGCTGTCGAGCGTTGCGTCGACCACTGGGCGCTCCTCGCGCACTGGACGCTCCGTGCGTTCGGGGCGCTCCGGCTTCCGAGGTCCACGATCGGGACGCTCGCCGCGCGACGACGGTGTCTCCGCATGCCCGCGTTCCGGCCGGCTGGAGCGGCTGCGCGCAGGCTCGTCACGATGGCCCTGCCGCGAGGCGTGTACCGCGGAGTCAGACACCTCGAATTCATCGTCGTCGTCATCGTCCTCTCCTTCGGAAAGGTCGTACGGCAACGTCGGCTGCCGGCGCTCGAACAGTCCGGAGAAGATCCAGCGCGCCAGGCCCCACGCGATGTACAGCAGCGCGATCGGAAAGAAATACTCCAGCCGTCGCGAGAGCAGCAATGCGATGGCGCCCAGCACAAGCAACGATGCGCCGATGGCTCGCAGGCTGCGGAACCCCGTACGCGGAAAGGACGGGAAGGGGATGTTGCTGATCATCAGTCCCGAGAGCACGACCATCAGGTAGCGGAGCAGCACGTGCCACTTGAGGTCCGCAATCGCGCCGTAGTTGTAGAGCGAGGATTGACTGAACCAGTAGTACGATGCGAGCGTGATGCCGGCTGCCGGACTGGGCAGACCCTGGAAGTACATCTTCGCCGTGCCAGCCTGCTCGATGTTGAAGCGGGCGAGCCGAAGAACGGCGCACGCCGCGAAGATGAAGACCCACACCCAGTCCCACCCGTCGCGATTCAGCACGGCGAAATACATGATCAGCGCCGGCGCGAGGCCGAAGGTGATCGCGTCCACGAGCGAGTCCAGCTCCTCGCCGAACTCGCTGCCGGCGTTAGTCGCGCGCGCCACCCGCCCGTCGAGCGCGTCGCAGATGCCGCCCAGCATCACGTAGACGCCTGCGGCCGTGAACTCCAGGCGCGATGCGGCGATGATCGCGAAGACGCCGAAGAACAGATTGCCGAGCGTGAGACCGCTCGGGAACAGGATGACGGCGCGACGCATGTTCGGGCGGCGAATCGGGCGACGAAGGGAGGGTGTCATCGGGCCGGCATGTCCGCGATCACCGTCGTACCCGCAATCGTCATGTCGCCGATCTTCACGCGAACGACGGCGTCGAGCGGCATGAAGACGTCGACGCGCGAGCCGAACCGGATCAGCCCCATCCGCTGCGCCTGCTCGACCGTTTCACCCTCCTTGCTGTACGTCACGATCCGACGCGCAATGAGGCCCGCGATCTGACGCACGAGCACCTTGCCGCTCCTTGCCTCGAGGCCGACCGACATCTGCTCGTTCTCGAGGCTCGACTTCTCCGCGGCGGCGTTGAGGAACTTGCCGGGATTGTACTTGACGTAGCGCACGGTACCGCTCACCGGATAGCGATTGACGTGCACGTTGAAGACGTTCATGAAGATCGACACGCGCTTGGTGCGACCACGCATGAACGCGGGCTCCTCGACTTCCTGGATCAGGACGACCTTGCCATCGGCGGGGGCAATGAGCATCTGGTCACCCCGCGGTCCGCTCCGTTCCGGATCACGAAAGAAGTACGCGACCCACAGGGCGACGAGGATCAGGAAGAACGCGAGCAACCAGATTGGCCACGAGCGCCGGTTGAGCGCGACGACGAATGTTCCAACGGCGATCAGGGCGGCAATCGCGATGAAAACGAGTCCTTCGCGGGCGAAGCTCACAGGGGTGGGGTCAGAGGACGGAAAGGGGGAGCGGCGCGCCCGTCAGGCGCGCAAACGCATCCAGGTAACGAGCGCTGGTCGCAGCGATGACGCCATCGGGTAGCGCCGGTGGTGGTGCCTCGCCATTCCAGCGGCCAGCACGCCGCTCGGCGTCGAGATGATCGCGGAGCGGCTGTTTGTCGAAGCTCGGTTGTGGCCCACCGGGCGCGTACCGCTCGGCAGCCCAGAAGCGGGAGCTGTCCGGGGTGAGTACTTCATCGATCAGGGTGATCGCGCCCGTGCGATCGCGCCCGAACTCGAACTTCGTGTCGGCGATGATGATGCCCCGCGCCGAGGCCATGTCGCGACCGCGTGCGTACACCAGCCGGCTCAATCGCTCCAGCGTGGACGCCACGTCACTGCCCAGCCGTTGTGCCACTTCGGCGACGGTGATGTTCTCGTCGTGCCCGTGCTCCGCCTTCGTCGCGGGCGAGAAGCGTGGCGGATCGAAGCGATCGCTCTCACGGAGACCCGCCGGAAGCGCTTCACCGGCCAGCGTGCCATGCGCAGCATATTCCTTCCACGCCGAGCCGCTGAGGTAGCCGCGCACCACGCACTCCACCGGAAACACATCCGTCCGCACACAGAGCATCGCGCGGCCCGCGAGGGCGGTGCGGTGCGGCTCGAGCGCCGGCACGGCCGCAATGATGGAGTCGGCGTCGTCGGCGAGCATGTGATGCGCGACGAGGCCACCGAGTTGCCGGAGCCACCACGCCGTCAGCTGCGTGAGCACGGCGCCCTTGTGCGGAACTCGCTCCCGCATCACCACGTCGAACGCGCTCACCCGGTCGCTGGCCACGAGCAGCAACCGGTCCGCATCCACTTCGTAGACGTCCCGGACCTTGCCGGTACGAAGCAACGGCAGCGGGAGTCCATCCGCCACAGAGGCCATCATACGCGCACGTCGTCCATCGCCGGGTCCGCATGGGACGCGCCGGCGAGGAGTGGTCCGACGACTTCGTCGAGAAACTCGTCGACCTGCTCTGGAGCACGACCAACGAACCGCATGGGGTCCATGGCGCGATCCAGGTCATCGCGTGACACGTCGAAGGCATCGTCGGAGGCGATGCGGTCCAGCAGATCGTTGTGCGACGCGCCGTCCTTGAGCGCACGGGCGGCGTCGATGCTGTATTTCCGGATGCGCTCGTGCGCATCCTGGCGATTGCCCCCGGCGCGCACGGCGCGCACGATCAGCTCTTCGGTGGCCATGAACGGCAACTCGTCCATGAGGCGGCGCCGGATCCGGGCGGGATGCACCTCAAGGCCGGCAGCGACGTTCTCCATCAGCCCGAGAATCGCATCGGTCGCGAGGAAGCACTCGGGGATAGCCAGCCGGCGATTCGCCGAATCGTCCAGCGTCCGTTCGAAGAACTGGACACTGTGGGTCTGGTTTGCATTCGGCTCCAGCGAGCCGACGAACCGTGCGAGCGAGGCGATGCGCTCCGACCGCATGGGGTTCCGCTTGTACGCCATCGCGGAGGAGCCGATCTGCTCGCGCTCGAACGGCTCCTCGATCTCGCCGAACGCCTGGAGCATCCGGATGTCGGCGCTGAACTTCGCCGCACTGGCCGCCACGCCGGCAACGGCACCGAGCACCTGTGCATCGAGCTTGCGAGTGTACGTCTGTCCGCTCACGGGAATGGACACGCCGAAATCCATCGCCGCCGTGACCATGCGGTCGAGCTCACGCACCTTGCCGTGGTCACCCTCGAACAGCTCCAGAAAGCTCGCCTGGGTGCCGGTCGTGCCCTTCACGCCGCGAAACGGCAGCGTCGCGATCCGATGGTCGAGGTCGGCGACGTCGAGGACGAGGTCCTGCATCCACAACGTCGCCCGCTTGCCGACCGTGGTCGGCTGCGCCGCCTGCAGGTGCGTGTAGCCCAGCGTCGGCTCGTCCCGCCACTCCCGGGCGAACGCCGCGAGCGCCCGTAGCACGCGCACGATTCGGCCTCGGAGGAGCACCATGCCGCGCCGCATGACGATCAGGTCCGCATTGTCGGTGACGAATGCGCTCGTGGCCCCGAGATGGATGAATTTGTGCGCCGCCGGCGCAACCTCTCCGAACGCATGCACGTGCGCCATCACGTCGTGCCGAAACCGGCGCTCATACACCGCGACCTTCTCGAAGTCGATGTCGTCGAGATGCGCGCGCATCTGGGCGAGCGCCTCGTCCGGAATGGCGACCCCGAGACGTTGCTCCGATTCGGCGAGCGTCAGCCAGAGCCGCCGCCAGAGTCCGTGTCGCATCTGCGGCGACCAGAGCTCGAGCATCGCGCGCGACGCGTAGCGCTCGGCCAGCGGCGACGAATAGCGGTCGTGCGCCGTCATCGGGTCACGAAGGCGGTAGAGGAGATCGGTCCCTGTCGCTCGGAGAAGAATCGGTTCGGCCAGCGAGGTGAATAATAATAGTCAGGCGCGCGCGGCGGTGGCCCGCGTCACGAGCGCGTGCGACTCACCCGTCAGGCGCTCGGCCACACCCGGCGCAGGCGGGCAACGTCGCCGAGGAATTGGTCGACACCGCGATCCGTGAGCGGGTGGACCAGGAGCGCGCGGCACAGCACCTCGGTCACCGCCACGGCATCGGCGCCCGCGCTCGCGCACACCCCGAACTGGGCCGGCGAGGCTGGATGCACGGCGACCACGTCACACTCGGCATCCGAGCTGTCGAACGCGGCGCGCAGGTCGCGGACGATGGCGACGCCGTCGTGCCCCGACGCCTCCAGCTGGTCGAGCGCGCAGACGACGCTCGACGCACCGGCACGCACGGCGAGGAGGGCCTGCGGCGTGTTGAAGACGTGCGTTGCCGCGACGCGGATACCGTCGGCATGCAGTCGGCGCATGGCGCCCAGGGTCTCCTCGACGAGGGGCACCTGCACGACGATCTGGTCGGAGAGCTTCGCCAGCTCGCGTCCGTCGCGATACGCGCCCGACGCGTCGATCGCCTGCACGGCGGCGTAGATGGGACCGTGTACGAGCCGGCACAGCTCCAGCAGCAGGGCTCGCGCGTCGCCTGCGGCTTCGTCCGCCAGCAGTCCGGGTGAGGTCAGGACACCGTCGAGCATGCCGTGGGCGGCTCCCCAGGCGACGTCAGTGGCGCGGGCGGTGGCGAGAAAAATCTTCATGCCGTCACGAGATAGAGGTCGTCGGGATACTGAACGCGATCCAGGAAGAGCGCATGCGCAGGTGCGGGGGGCGACACCGCATCGTTATCGCGTGCGATGAGCAGTGCCGGCAGATCGGCGAGTGGACGCCGGCCCCGCGCGATCTCCATCATGGTGCCGACCAGAAACCGCACCATGTGATGCAGGAAGCGGTTGGCTTCGATCTCGAAGGTGAGCCCGCCAGCGCGATCGGACCAGGACGCGTGGCGGATGAGGCACTCGTGGTCGTCGGTGGCCGGCGCCGTGCCTCGCACCGCGAAGGCGCGGAAACAGTGCGCACCCACGATCGCACGCGCGCCGTCGTCCAGCGCCCCACGATCGATCGCGTGCCGAACGCTCCATTCCGATCGGCGGCGGAACGGCGACAACGCCTCTTCGTCGGTTCCGACGTAGTAGCTGTAGCGACGGGCGGTGGCGCTGAACCGCGCGTGGAAATCATCGCGCATGACGTAGGACGCTGCCACCCAGACGTCGTGCGGCAGAACGGCATTCAGGGCGCGGCGCAGCGCCTCGGGCGTCCAGCGCGGCGGCACGCGAACTCCGGCCGCCTGTCCACGGGCATGGACCCCCGCGTCGGTGCGGCCGGCGCCGAGCGCCGACGTGGGCGTGTCACAGAGCCGGGTAAGAGCGGCTTCGAGCACGCCCTGTACGGTTCGTCGATCCGGCTGCCGCTGCCACCCGCTGAAGCCCGTGCCATCGTAGTGCAACACCAGCTGCAACATGCGAGTCGGCATCGACGAGAACCTATCCCGGGCGGAGAGAGAGTCAAGCAAATTGCAGCCTCGCGCACGTTGACTTTGGCGCAGCGCGCCGACCAACTTCCGGCGTCGCTGCCCCATCGGGCGGCGGCCATGCCGCCTGCTCGGGCGGCGATTCGTCCGCCTCACCGGGCGCCGCCCTTCGTCCCGCCGGATGCCCCCACGCACGCTCGCTTCGCTCGCCCACGCACTCAGCGTCGCTCCCGACCTGGACGCCGCGCTTCTCGCGCTCGGTGACGCGCTGTCGGAAGTCGATCGCTTCGCCAAGGTGGCCCTCGTGCGCTTCGACGCGCGTCGCGCCATGCTCGTCGATCGGCTCATGCCGACCGGCGACGTGGTGAGCTGCGAGCGGCTGGAGACGACGTTCGATCACCTTCCCACCCGCGAGCGCATCGCCGTCGCGGCGGCAGGCACCTTCGTCGATTTCGGTGACCAGTCGGACGAGTTCGCCGCGCTCTTCTCGTTTCAGCGATTCACCGACGTGGGGTGGCTCTCGCTGCGCGGCTTGCGGTTCGACGGCCAGCTGTCGGCGATCGTCGTGTTGTACGAAACGCGCAAGTTCTTCGGTGCGCGTTCGTCCGAGCGCATCGCGCCCTCCGTCGCACTGTTCGAGCTCGCCTTCGCCCGGTTCCTGGAGCGGGAAGCACGGGGAGAAGCGGTGCGAACGCTGGAGGACGTGACCCAGCGCGTGCACGCGGAGTACGAGCGCAAGCTGGGTACGTTGGAGGAGAAGCTCGTGAAGGCCGCGGGTGCGCACGGGGTCGCTGATCCCGAGCGGTTGCTGTCGCTGGAGCGGGAGGTGGCGAAGGCACTGGAGGACGCGCGGCGGGCCGCACGCCGCGCCGACGCCGTAGAGGTCCAGGTGACGGCCGCCGTGGACCAGCTCGAGAAGGCGCACATCGAGTTGCACCGCCGGAGTGAAGCGCTGCGTCAGAAAACGCGCACCCTCTACCTGATCGACCGGGTGCTCACCCTGGACGCGGCGACCGATGATCCCCGCGAGATGGTGAACGGCCTGCTCACGCTCGTTGGCGACGACATGGGTGCGCAGCGCTGCTCGCTCATGCTGCTCGCGCCCGAGGAGAACATGCTCTACCTGGCGGCGGCGCGGGGTATCGCGCCGAATGTGCCGGCGGGGTACCGCGTGCGGCTCGGCGAGGGGGTCGCGGGCAAGGTGGCCGCGACGCGCGAGCCGCTGCTCGTCCAGGATGTCGACGAGGCGAAGAGCCATCCGCTGCTGCAGGACGAGCATTTCACCACCGGCTCGTTCATCAGCTTTCCGCTCGTGTACCACGGCGACCTCGTGGGCGTGGTGAACCTGACGAATCGCGCCATGCACGGCATATTCGTCGAGGAAGACATCGAGCGCGTTCGCCTGCTGGCTCTCGTCATCGGTCTCGTCGCCACCCAATCGCGACTTCCGGAGCGTATGCTCGAGACGTTGAGTGTCGGCTAGCGCCGCCCCGCCACTCCTGTTCGCCATTCGGCAGCTCGCGATGGGAAGCTCGTTGAGCGAGGCGGAGTCGCGCGCCGCCTTCGGCGCCGTCATGAGTGGCGAGGCGACTCCGGCGCAGCTGGCGGCGCTGCTGGTCGGTCTTCGCGTGAAAGGCGAGACGGTGGAGGAAGTGGCCGGCGCCGCGGACGCGCTTCGCGGCGCGATGGTCAGGCTGGACGTCGATCGCCCGGATGACCTCGTGGACACCTGCGGGACCGGCGGTGGCGCGATTGGCACCTTCAACATTTCCACCGCGGCGGCGCTCCTCGCGGCAGGGCTCGGCGTACGCGTCGCCAAGCACGGCAACCGATCCTTCACCTCGCAGTGCGGCAGCGCCGACGTGCTCGAGGCCCTCGGCGTACCCATCGACGTGGGGGTCGACGTGATGGCCCGGGCGCTGCGCGAGGCGGGTATCGTGTTCATGTTCGCGCCGCTCATGCATCCCGCCATGCGCCACGTGGGATCGGTACGACGCGAGCTCTCGATCCCGACAGTGATGAACATCGTGGGGCCGCTCGCGAACCCGGCCTCCGCCGGCCGCCAGGTCGTCGGTGTCGCCGATGCCCGGCGTGTGCCCCTCATTGCCGGCGCATTGCGCACGCTCGGCACGCGGCACGCGCTCGTCGTGCATGGGGAACCCGGCATGGACGAGATCTCGCCTCTCGGCTCCACGCACGTGGTGGAGATTCACGAACACGAGACTCGCGAATGGACGATCGATCCGGCGCACCACGGCCTGCCGCCAGGACGCGCTGACGAACTGCGGGGCGGCCCTCCCGTCGAGAACGCCGCCGCTGTGCTGGCCGTGATGGAGAACCGGGCGCCCCCCACCGCGACGGCGGCGGTGGTGCTCAACGCCGGCGCGGCGCTTTACGTCGCGCCCGACGGACCCACGGAGTTCGGTGACGCGATCGCCACCGCACGTGCGGGGCTGAAGGATGGGGCCGGGCTTCGCGCTTTGGAACGCCTGCGGGCGGCGCACGGGCACGGACAGTAGGGCCTCGTAACCGGGCGCGTACCCGGTACTCGGTACCAGGTACGAGATACCGAGTACTGCAGTTTGTCTAATACCGGCGCATCACCCCGACGACGATCCCCTGGATCGTGATGTCGTTCTCGTGCACGTACATCGGCGCCATGGTTTCGTTCGCCGGCTGCAGGCGAATCCGTCCGTCGCGTTCCCGGTAGAACTTCTTCACCGTCGCCGAGTTGCCGTGCAGCATGGCGATCACCATCTCGCCGTTGTCCGCGCGTTGGCGCTCGTTCACCACTACGAGATCTCCGTCGCGGATCTGCTCCTCGATCATCGAGTTGCCGCGCACGCGAAGGACGTAATGGTTCCCCCCGCGCTGCACCATCGAATCGGGAACGGCAATGGTCTCGCCATGTGCCACCGCCTCGATGGGCACGCCGGCCGCAACAGCGCCCAGCAGTGGAAGCTCGATCGCCCGCGGCAGTAGATCGCTCGGCAGGATCTCGATCGCCCGGCTCTCGTTGTACGAGCGCTTGATGCACCCCTTCCGCTCCAGATTGCTCAGGTGCTCGTGAACCGTCGCCAACGAGTTGTAATTGAAGTGCTCGGCGATCTCCTCGAAGCTCGGAGCGTACCCGTTTTGTTCGGAGTACAGCGTCAAGTAGTTTAGAATCTCGCGCTGACGCTTGGTGAGCGGCATGACGGCTCCGGCAGAAGAGTGGCGGTCGCGATGGCGTTCGGGGTCGGGCGACACGACGGTCGCCCGAACAGCCCCCGAAAAGGATATCCGAATAAGTCCCGAAGTGCAAGCAACTTCTCACTGGCGGCAACCCGCGGGCACTCTCGGCGCCATCGTTCGGGAGGCGGAGGATCGCGCGCGAGCCCTGGAGCAGCGACGCCTGGAACTCGAAACCGAGGCCGAGGAGGCGCTGCCCGGGCCCTCACTCGCCCGAGCGCTTCGCGGAGGCAGCGTCGCCGTCCTTGCCGAGGTGAAGCGGCGCTCCCCCTCGAAGGGAGCCATCGACGACTCCCTCGACGCCGTTGCGCAGGCGAGCGCCTACGTCCTCGGGGGAGCGGTCGCCGTAAGCATTCTGACGGAGCCGAATCATTTCGGCGGGTCCGTGGACGATCTGCGTCGGGTGCGCGCCGGCGTCGATGTGCCCGTGCTCAAGAAGGATTTTCACGTGGCCCCTATCCAGTTGCTTGAGGCGCGGGCGCTCGGCGCATCGGCCGCGCTGCTCATCGCGAGAGCGGTTGCGCCCGCTCGGCTCGACGAACTGATGCACTACGCACGCGCGATCGGTCTGGACGTTCTTGTCGAAGTGCGTGACGAGGACGAGCTCCGGCGCGCGCTCGATTCCGGCGCCATGATCGTCGGCGTGAACAATCGCGATCTCGAGACGCTCGAGATCCATCCCGACACCGCTGAACGGCTCATCCCGCTGATGCCGGCTGCCGTGATCGCGATTGCGGAAAGCGGGGTCGCGTCGCGCGCCGACGTCGAGCGCTACGCGCTCAGCGGTTCAGATGCGGTGCTCGTTGGCTCAGCGCTCTCGGCGGCGTCCGATCCGGTCGCCGCCACCCGCGCGTTGTCCGGCGTGCCGAGAAGGCGCCGTGACGGTTGAAGTCAAGATCTGCGGACTCACGCGCGCCGAGGATGCGGAGTTCGCCGACGCCGCTGGGGCTGCGTATCTGGGCGTGATCTTCGCGGGCGGTCCGAGATCGCGGTCGCCCGTCGACGCGCGAGCGACCTTGCTGGGACGTCGGGCGAAGCGGGTGGGGGTCTTCGCGTCGCAATCAGCATCGGAGATCGCCGACATCGCATCCGTGGTGGGGCTGCACGTCGTACAACTGCATGGCGAAGCGGATCCGGATCGCATTCGCGCCGTGCGTGCGGCAACTGGACTCGAAATCTGGGCCGTCGTTCGCACTGCTGATGGCGTGCTTCCTGAACAGGTGGACGACCTGGCCGAGGTGGCAGATGCACTGCTCATCGATGCCCTCGTACCCGGCGCGATGGGGGGCACGGGGCAGGTCGTTCCCTGGGGCCGATTGGGTGAGTCGCTGGATGCGATGGCCACTGGCCACCGGATCGTGCTCGCCGGTGGCCTCACGCCGGAGAACGTGGCCGATGCCATCAGCTACGTTTCACCCATGATCGTGGACGTGTCATCGGGCGTGGAATCCGCACCCGGTGTGAAGGAATCAGCGCGCATCCGGGCGTTCATAGCCGCAGTGCGGGCCACCAGCGACCTGAGAGCATAGCATGACCGGTACGATGATCCATTCCGACAGATTCGGCGCGTTCGGCGGGCGCTATGTCCCCGAGACCCTCATTCCCGCGCTGGACGAACTCGAAATCGCGTATGCCACCGCGCAGGGCGACGCCTCGTTTCGCGAGGATCTCTCGTCGATGCTCGCCACGTACGTCGGGCGCCCATCGCCGCTCAGCGAGGCGCCTCGGCTTTCCAAGCTGGTGGGCGCGCGCGTGCTGTTGAAACGCGAGGATCTCAACCACACCGGCGCGCACAAGATCAACAACACCGTGGGCCAGGCGCTGCTGGCGCGCCGCATGGGCAAGTCGCGCATCATCGCGGAAACTGGCGCGGGCCAGCACGGCGTGGCGACGGCGACGGTGTGCGCTCGCTTCGGCTTGCAGTGTGTCGTGTACATGGGCGAGGAGGACATGCGCCGGCAGTCGCTGAACGTCTTCCGGATGCGGCTCATGGGGGCCGAGGTGGTGCCGGTCACCGGGGGGACGCGCACGCTGAAGGACGCGACGAGCGAGGCGATCCGCGATTGGGTCACCAACGTCACCGACACGTACTACATCATCGGGTCGGTGGTCGGTCCCGCGCCGTATCCTCGCATGGTGCGCGACTTTCAGTCGATCATCGGGGCAGAGTCGCGCGCCCAGGTGCTGGATCGCACCGGCGTCCTTCCGTCGAGCGTGGTGGCGTGCGTCGGTGGCGGATCCAACGCGATGGGGGTGTTCCATAGCTTTGTGCCGGATACGGCCGTGGAGCTGGTGGGCGTCGAGGCGGCGGGGGAGGGACTCGAGACCGAGCGGCATTCCGCGTCGCTCAGCCGAGGCACGCCTGGCGTGCTGCATGGGGCGATGAGC
Organism: Gemmatimonadaceae bacterium; assembly: GCA_031362845.1. GTDB lineage: Bacteria > Gemmatimonadota > Gemmatimonadetes > Gemmatimonadales > Gemmatimonadaceae > AG11. The sequence goes on from JANLTI010000050.1 coordinate 31,246, forward strand.
TACCTGTTGCAGGACGACGATGGGCAGGTGCATCCGGCGCATTCCATCTCGGCGGGCCTCGACTACCCGGGCGTGGGTCCGGAGCATTCGTTCCTCAAGGACAGCGGCCGGGCGACCTACGTGTCGGTGCGCGATGATGAGGCGATGGACGGCTTCCGTACGCTGAGTCGGCTGGAAGGGATCATTCCCGCGCTGGAAACGGCGCATGCCGTCGCATGGATGGTGAAGGAGCGGGGTCGCTGGAGTGCGGATGACGTGGTGCTCGTGTGCGTGAGCGGGCGCGGTGACAAGGATGTGGCGCAGGTGATGGAAATGGGTATCTTGGACGCGTGACCACCCCGTCCGTCCCATCGCCGGCAGGGAGCGAGCTGGAATCCGTGCCGGCGCCGGTCGAGATCGCTCTCATCAGGGAGCTGCTTCGACTTTTCGGCAAGGCGGCGCGGGCTCACCAGCTGTACCTCCCGAACAACCCCGTCTACAAGCAGGCGCAGGAGAATCTCCGCGCCGGGTTTCGTCCAATCTGGGAGACGACGGACGAAGTCGCGCTCGCGTTCACCGAGAGCGAAGTCCGCTACGGCGGCCAGACGGTGCTGGAGGAACACACGAAGAGCAGCGACAGTCTTCCCTGGCTGTTCTACAAGGACGGCGTGCGCGAGCTGCTCTTCGTCCGTGGGTTCGACACGGAAGAGCTCGGGAGGCTACTCGACATTCTCCAGCGCGTGCGCAAGGCGTCGCCGGATGAGGACGATCTGCTCACGTTGCTCTGGCAGGGCGATTTCACGTACCTGCGCTATCGCTATGTGGACATGACGGTAGAGGCCTCCATCCCGCTCGGCGAAGGGGGCGAGAGTCTCGCCGGCAGCCAGATCGATGTACGGCGCATCGCGGAGGAGAACGCGGTCGACGGCGAGGAAACGCTCGACTCGGCACCGCGCAGTGGCGTGGTCAGCATGTCCGACTTCGACGGAACACTCTATTTCCTGGACGAGAAGGAGATCGAGTACATCCAGACCGAAGTGCGGCGCGAGTACGAGATCGACCTGCGCCAGAACGTGCTGGCGCTTCTCCTCGACATCTTCGAGGCGCAGGGCGATCCGGCCATTCGCGACGAAGTGGCCGGCATCCTCGACAGCTTCATGCTCCACATGCTCTCGGCGGGGCAGTTCCACAATGTGGCCTATCTGATCCGTGAGGCGCTGGTCGCGTCGCAACGAGCGGTCGAGATCGCGCCGGCACAGCGAGATCGGCTCAGCCAGATCCCCACGCGGCTGAGCGCGCCGGAGGCCCTCGCGCAGGTGCTGCAATCGATGGACGAAGCCGAGGCGCTTCCGTCGCAGGCGGAACTGCTGGAGCTGTTCGAGCAGTTGCGAGGCACAGCGCTCGAGACGGTGCTCGACTGGCTGGGGCGCCTTCAGAACCCGAAGCTTCGGCCGTTGCTCGAGCAAGCCGCCGCGCGGCTTGCCGCGCAGAGCACTGGAGAGCTGGTCCGGCTCGTGACGTCGCGATCCCGCAACGTCGCGCTGGAAGCGATCAAGCGTGCGGGAGGTCTCAAGACGCCGGCCGCCGTAGCGCCCCTGTCCAAGGTGCTCGAGGGCCAGGATGTGGAATTGCGCGCCGCCTCCGTGCATGCGCTGTCGGAGATCGGTTCGCCGAGCGCGCTTCAGGCGCTCGAGAAAGCCGTTGAGGATTCCGAGCGCGAAGTACGCGTGGCCACCCTCCGCGCGCTGCAGGCCCGCGCGTATCGTCCGGCGTTGCCACGGCTGGAATCCATCGTGAAGGGCCGCGCGATCCGAGACGCCGATCTCAGCGAGAAGATGGCTGCGTTCGAGGCGTATGGCAGCTTGTGCGGCAATGCCGGCGTCGTGACCCTGGACGCGCTGCTGAACGGCAAGACGATGTTCGGACGGCGAGAGGACGCGGAGGTGCGCGCGTGCGCGGCGGTGGCGCTGGGGCGCGTGGCAACGCCCGACGCGCAGGCGTCGCTGCGACAGTCGGCCAATGAGAAGGACGTCGTGGTACGCACGGCCGTCGCACGCGCGCTGCGGGGACAGGCCACATGACGACCCCGCGGTTCGGCGGCGCACCTCAACCCGGGACGACGCCGGCGTCGGTACCGCGCCAGGGCGACCGACCCGGCTCACCGTTCGCCGCCGACGCGGGTGGAGACGCGTACATTCGTCGCGCTGGCAAGGGGCTCATCCTCGCGTTCTACGCCGCGCTTCGCGCGATCAGGATGTACCCGCTGGAAAACGCTGCGGTCGTGAAATCGGCGGAGGAGCTCGCGGCGCTGGCGGGGGACCTGCTGGCGCACGAGACCGAGTTGGAGATTCGGGTCTCCGGCGAATTCGTGTTCATCAACACGGTACGGCTGCGCCTCGACCTCGACAACTACGCCAGCTTCAGCCACCTGCTCTCGGTGTTTCGCTCGTCGGGCGTCGGCTCGCTTCATCTTCGGAGCGCACCTGCGGTGAAGGAGTGGTCCCGTTTTCTTGCGCTCCTGCTCGTGCCGTCCACCGATCCACCCGCGCAACGCTTTCAACAGCTCACGGGAAAGCTGGCGCAGCAGCAGTTGGTGGCCTTCGATGTGGGCGAGCCGCTGGAGCAGGCGGCGGACGACGAAACACGTCAGAAATCGAAGGAGCTGGCGAAGCGGACGTATGCGCACTCGGTCGCCGTCACGAAGGATCTCATGACGTCGGTGCGAATGGGCGGCAGTCCGAACATCAAGAAGCTCAAGCGCGTGGTGCAGGGGATCGTGGACCAGATCCTCAACGAGGAGACCTCGCTGATTGGCCTGACGACCATTCGCGATTACGACGAGTACACGTTCACGCACCGCGTGAACGTCTGCATCTTCTCCGTGGCATTGGGAAAGCGACTCGGGCTCGGCAAGGTCCAGC
>JANLTI010000054.1:0-9863 GCA_031362845.1 Gemmatimonadaceae bacterium
CGAGAGCGGACCGAGCGTCGTGGGCTGGAATGCAGTACGTGGCATGTGGCGAGTGGGTGATGGAATGGGGAGCTTCCCGGCGGCGACCGCAAAGCGACTGCTGGGGAATCCCATCACCGGAACGACGGTTCCATTGAACCCGATTCGATTGCCGGTTGCCGACCATCCGGTGAATCACGGTATCGCACACGGTGCGCGCTCAGCTCACTGGCGACGCCCCCGGTGACGACACGGGTAACGCGATCGTGAAGACGCTGCCCGTTCCCTGCGTGCTCTGAACGGTGACGTCGCCTCCCATGCCGCGCGCGAAACGGCGACTGATCGCCAGCCCCAGCCCCACGCCGTCCTTTACTCGCGTCGTCTTCATGTCCACCTGCACAAATGGCTCGAAGATCACGGCGAACTGGTCGGCCGCGATGCCGATACCGGTATCCGTCACCGCGATCGAGACGACCTCCGCGTCCGCGTGACATGACATCGAGACACTTCCGCCGGTCTCGGTGAACTTGATCGCATTGGTGAGGAGATTGAGCAGAATCTGTTGCAGCTTGTCCGGATCGGCGTGAACGGTCAGGCCGGGGTCGGAGGGGTGGGTCGTGTAGCCGATGCCTCGCGCCCGGAGTTGTGGAATCACCAGGGCCTCCGCGATGAGCATGGCCTGCACCACCGGCACAGGCTCGAGATTGTACGTCTGGTGCTCCGAATCGATCTGCGCCTGATTCAGCAGCTGCTCGATCAATCGAAGCAGGTGTCGCTGGCTCACCTGGATGCGCCGGAGATCTTCGTGCTGGGCGGACGTGATCGGGCCCCGAATGCCCATCGCGAGCAATTCCGTATATCCGCCGATGGCGTTGAGCGGAGTTCGCAATTCATGACTCATGACGGCGAGAAAGTTTCCCTTCGCCCGGTTCGCCGACTCGGCCTCGGCGCGCGCCTCGTCGGCGAGATGCCGGTCGGTGTCGGCTTCCGCCCGCGCGCGCTCGCTCTCGCCCAGCAGGCGCTCGGCCGCCCCACGGGCGGTGACGTAATCGGTGACGTCGGTGCCGTGCGCAATGACGCCGATGCGCGCGCCCGAACCATCGACGAGGGGAAGATAGGTGAGCGAGACGACACGATGCTCCTGCGCAGCATCCGGTGTCCGCCGGAGGCGTACGGGTATCTCGCGCGTCGCGAACGGCTGTCCGGTCCGATACACGCCATCGAGCAACACATCGAATCCCTGTCCTCGCACTTCCGGGAGCGCGTCGAGCAACGGCTTGCCGATGATGTCGCGCCCATGGCCGATCAGCTGGAAGTACGCCTCGTTGGCAAGGGTGAACACGTGCGTGGGCCCCTCATAGACGGCGAGGTACGACGGCGCGCCTCGAAACACCGCTTCGAGCTGCGCGAGTCCCGCTTCGGCCCGGACGCGCGCCGATTCCGTGGCGGCCAGCACGAGCGCCTGCGCCTGTGATTCCTGGCGCAGCGTGACATCCACCGCAATGACCAGCACGCCGTGGGGCGAGCCCTCGTTGCTCAGCAGCCGGTGGTACGAAAGATCGTAGTAATTGTCGAGCGGTCCGGTTCCGTACGAATCGAAGCGGATGAGCAGATCCGTCGCGACGAACGGCACTCCCGTCTCGAATACTCGCTGGATGATCGCTTCGATGGCGGAGCCGAGCAGCTCGGGAAACATCTCGACGACACGCTTTCCGACCGTGTCACGGTCGCCGATGATCTGTTGATACCTGGGATTCGCAAACGAGTATCGAAGCGCTGCTCCCTCGAGCACGGCGATGCCGATGGGCGCCTGTGCGAAGACGTGGCCCAGCGTCTGGAAGCTGCTGTACGGGACCGCTCCGCCCAATGCGGCGGCCGTCGTGTCCGGCTGGCTCATCAAGCCTCCTTCGGCTCCGACGTCGGTGGCGAGTCTGCGGCGGGGTCTACCCGGCCGGGCCTGCGAGGTCAGCGGGCCGAGGCGCGCGTAACTGCAAGAAGCCTGCGGGGAGCCAATTGCACGGGCGTCGACGACGGGCCCTGGTGCGCGACCCGAGCCACGGACTCGTATATTGTCGGACAGGATTCCAGTCAGGGGAACGACGGCAGCACCGTCGAGCCCGGACGCGCCGCACGAAGCGCCGCCAGACGCACGCTCGACGCGGCCCATCCGCATCACTTCCGCTCGGCGACATGACGCTGGCATGACCGCTCCCCGGTTGACCAATGACAGCGTCCGCCTGAACATCCGCGCCGCGCAAACCGGCGCTGGGGTGAACGTGCTGCTCGCCGCCGTCAAAGTGGCGGCGGGCGTCTTCGGTCACAGCTACGCCCTCATCGCCGACGGCGTCGAGTCCCTGTCGGACGTGGTCGCGTCGCTGATCGTCTGGGGCGGCATTGCGGTGGGCGCTCGGCCGGCGGACGACGATCATCCGTATGGCCACGGCAAGGCAGAGTCCATTGCGGCCGCGGTCGTATCGTTCATGCTGCTGCTGGCCGCGGTCTTCATCGCGGTGGAAGCGGTGCATGAGATTCGGACCCCGCACGTGTTTCCGGCGTTCTGGACGCTTGGCGTGCTGCTCGGCGTCGTGCTCGTGAAGGGCCTGATGTCGCGTCGCGTGCGAGCGATCGGGGCGCGCAGCGGCAGTGCAGCCGTCGATGCGGACGCGATGCACCACCTGAGCGACGCCCTCACCTCCGGCGCGGCTTTCATCGGCATCTCCGTCGCGCTGCTTGGCCGTCAGTACGGTGGCGGCCCTGGCTGGGCGGCGTCCGATGACTGGGCTGCACTCCTTGCGTCGCTCGTGATCGCGTACAACGGCGTGCGGATGTTCGTGACCGCCCTGAACGACCTGATGGACCGCAGTCCCGGGAGTGCCGTGCTCACGCCGTTACGCGAGGCGGCGTTGGCGGTGCCGGGAGTGTGCGACGTCGAGAAGCTCGCGGCGCGGCGTGTCGGAGTGGGCTACCGCGTCACGATTCACGTGCAGGCATCCCCCATGATGACGCTGGCCGAGGCCCACGAGTTGGGAGGGTGCGTAAAGCACGCGATGCTCGCGAGCGGACAGCGTATTCAGTCCGTGCTCGTGCACATGGAGCCGTACGAGCGGGAGGCGGGAGCCGCGCCACAATGAGGTCGACGAACGCCGAGCGTACCGGCCGCGCTGCTCCCCGTTCGCGCTCCCACCGTCAGTCCGGCGGACGCTTCATCCGCCAGCGCGTGTGCGCCGGCGGACGCCGCGATTGTCCTTCCTGCGAGATCAGGCGCCGCCGAGCGAGGCCTGCAGGTCCTGCGCGCTCTTGAGATGGGCCACGACGACGGGACGAGTCGAGGTCAGCAGCGCCTTGAGTTCGGCATTCTGCACGCTGGGGAGGAGCACCGAATCGATGGCACCGAGCAGGTTCTGGTGATACGTCACCTCGTTGGCCATGTAGGCGCGGTCGAAGTCCACGCCGGTCTTCCCTTGCAGTGTCTGCCGGACCTGTGCGCCGCCATCGGACTGCTGCCGGCTGGTGGCCGTCTCCTCGGGCGTGACGCCGAGCTTGGTCACGAGCGCCGTGGCCGCGGTGTTCACGCCGCCGTGATCCGTGATCATGCGCTGGGCGAACTCCTTCACCTTCGCATTGCCCGACTTCGACGCCGCGAGACGACCGGCCTCGATGTCGGCGGTGTTCGCCGCGACGACGATGGCTGCGATCTGGGGATCGGTGACCGCCGGTGATGCGCTGGCCGCGGGAGTCGCAGTGCTCTGATCGGTCGTCGGCACGGCAGCCGTGTCCGCTGCGGTCTTGTCCTTCGCCGTACACGCACCGAGCACGGCTACGGTCAGCAGGGCCTGCATGAGCTTCTTCATCGTTTCCTCTCGCAGTGAATGAGACTGGCCTGATGCGCCGAAATCGGCACGGCCGCGGTAGCGCTCAAGTTATCGTGGCGCGCCGGCGCCGTACACCGTTGGCTCAGCGCACCACGAGCGTACCGCGCATCGCAGGGTGAAACGCACACGCGTAGCGGTACTCTCCTGTCCGTGCAGCGACGAAGCGCCACGCCTGCTTTGACTGGATGCCTTTCGAATCGAGGTCCCCGCCCGTCACACTCGCCGTGTGCTGCACGATGTCGTCGTTGACCCAGCGGACGGTATCGCCGACCCGCACGGCGAGGGAGTCCGGCAGGTACTGGAAGCCGCGGATCGCGACGGTGTGCGTCGACGGCTTCGCTGACACACAACCGACGCCGGCCCATGCGCCCAGCCCCAACATCGCGGCGGAGAGGGCGCGTCTGGCGATCCGGACCGGCCATTCACGGAGCCGCCGGAGGAACATGATGCAGTCCATCAGGTGACCGGCCCCTCCCATGTGACCGGCCTCGGCGCCGGCTCGAACCTGATCTCGTCCACGTAGCAGAACGCCCAATTCTCACCGCGCTCGAAGCTGCGGATGAGTGGATGCCGGGTCTCGTGAAAGTGCTTCGTCGCATGCTTTCCGGGTGAGCTGTCGCAGCAGCCGACGTGCCCGCACTTGAGGCAGAGTCGCAGATGCACCCAGCGACTTTTTGCCGTCAGACACTCCTCGCAGCCATCCGGCGTGCGCGGCGTATCGGTGCGGACCTGCTTCAGGTGCGTGCAGGACGGGCTCATGTGGCCACTCCAGGATGCGCGTGAAAGAAACCGATGGCCGTCGATGCTTCGCCCACGATGCTCGCGCCGTCGCATTCCGGCCAGCACGACGTTCACCCCCGCAGCGACGGGAAGTATGGGCTCGGCTGAGCACCAGGTCCATACTTCCCGCAGCGGGATCGTCCCGACAGAGGGCGCGCGTTCGCCGTGTGGGCGGTTCGCGCCGGCGCGTCATTCGAAGCCGTGGCGCTGCGGCCGGGGCACGCGGTGAGGGAATGAACGTTTCCCTGGGTGCGAGCCACGGAGTACAGAAAGCTCAAAGGGACAACGCCCCGCCGGATGACTCTGGCACGACGTTGTCCCACTATAGCTTGAACCATAGCAGGGGCGGGACTCGAACCCGCGACCCCGGCATTATGAGTGCCGTGCTCTAACCAGCTGAGCTACCCTGCCCCGGTTACTCCCAATCCATACACTCGTACGAACCCGCTACCGCAAACAAACCGGCCGGCCCTCGCGGACCGGCCGATCGTACTTCGCAGAAATCCATAGCGGGGGCGGGATTTGAACCCGCGACCTTCGGGTTATGAGCCCGACGAGCTACCAGGCTGCTCCACCCCGCGCCAGACTTCAAAGATTAACCTCTCGCTTCCGAGTGTCAAGCGCGCACGGCGACCGGTTGCAGATACTCGCACACATCCGCCGCCGTGTAATGCAGTCGTCCATGCGTGAATGCGGCGAGTGTGGTCAGATCATCCCCGCTCGTCAACAGCGGCAGTTCGTCTCCCTCGTCGCGTGCCTGCGCCTGACCGATGTTCGCCGCCAGTCCGTTGCACAGACACCGACGACCCACCGTATCCGCCAGCAGCCCGCCCTTGGCCACGTAGTCATCCACCGGCTCGGCGGGGCACCGATAGCCCAACGTACCGGTAGGCGTGCGATACGCGGTTCGCAGATAGCCAAGATCACAGACGCGCACACGCCCATCGTCCTGCCTCGGCATTCCCTCGACCTCCACCACCTTGAACGGAAAGCCGGTGGGAGACGCGCGCGAGTCGGTCCGCACTCGGACCGTCCCCTCGGCGACACCGCTCAGCACTCCGGTCTTCAGCTCGGGCGCGAGTCCGGATTCGTCGCAGTACGCGAACAGCGTTCCCACCTGCACGCCGGCGGCACCGGCCGCGAGGGCCGAGTCGAGCCCCGCCGGAGAGCCGGTCCCACCCGCCAGCCAGAATGGAATTCCGAGCTCGCGCATCTTCGCGAGATCGACGACGTCTCGGTCGCCGTACACCGGTTCGCCTTCATCCGTGAACCGGGGCTCGCCGCGCGGGGGCGCGTTGTGCCCGCCCGCGGTCGGTCCCTCCACGACGAAACCATCGACGCGCCCGGTCGCCTTTCGCGCGAGGGTGGCCGCGAGCGAGTTGGCTGCGACGATGGCGATGAATCCCGGGCGGGCGAGCGGAGCCGGCGCGATCCAGTGATCGCGCGGATCGAACGTGAGAAGCGCAGGCTCTCCGCCAGCGACGCCCTCGACGTCGAGCTTCAGATGCGCGGGCGCATGCTCGGCCAGAGCGTCGAGCGCGCCGGGAATTTCCCGCGGAATGCCCGCCCCCATCAACACGTAATCGACGCCCGCGAGCATCGCGCCGTAGAGCGACGCGAGGTTGGGTAACTGCACCTTGGTCAGCAGGTTGATTCCTACCACCCCGTCGTGCCCTGCCTTCGCCAGCCAGACTTCGACGAAATTCGCGAGCATGGTGATCTGCTGGCGGGCCAGGCTCACGCGCTGCCTGTTGAGCGCCAGCAGCTTGTACGGCGCGCCCGCTGCCCGCCCGTCAGCCAGGAAGTACCGACTCAGGATGGACTCCGCGACGCCCGGAATGGGAAACGCCTCCATGGCGCGGCGCACCGATCCGCCAACGTCGCCGTCCTGCAATCGACGCACGAGCACGGTGTCGATCGCCGTGCCCGAGACGACGCCGAGCTGGCCGAGCCGCGACACCGCCCGCGCCAGCGTCCAGTTGGAGACGCCGATACCCATGCCGCCCTGGATGATGACGGGAAGCGAGCCGGAGCCGGCCGAATGGATCGATTCGATCATGTGATGGGAGCCGAGGAGAGTACGAGGCCGGGCTCACGAGGGTGGGACCTGTGGTCCGACCATCGTCCCCGAGCATCGAAAGCTCGGACGGCGCGCGCGCGCGGACCGTCGGGCAAAGCGCCCTCTGTCTGTCAGGAGAGTCACGTGACTCTCCTGACAGCGCGCGACGCTACGGCGCTCGCGGCGCGGTATCGGACGCGCCCGGCTCGACGAATCGATACAGCAGTTCCTTCTCGCCCCGCACCAGCCCGAACTCCTCGCGCACGAGGCGCTCCTGCAGTGCGGGATCCGTCTCCAGTTGTCGCTTGTAACGCCGCAGCGAGTCGATGATTCGCACGAGCGAGTCGTTCGATGTGAGCAGCCGCGCCCGCCGCTGACGCTGCCGCCACAGATCCGTGGTCCCGTACTCGCCCCCCTGCACCGCAAAGGCGAACGCGGCCAGAAACCCGGCCGCGATCACGAGGCGACCGATCTGCTGCTTGCCCGTTCGCCTCGCCGACGATTTTCGCGGCGCCGCCACTAGCGCGGCCTACAGCCCATAGATGGCGCCACCCGGATACTCGGCCGATCCCCCGAGCTGCTGCTCGATGCGCAGCAGCTGATTGTACTTGGCCACCCGGTCGCTGCGCGATGCCGACCCGGTCTTGATCTGGCCCGCTCCCGTCCCCACCGCGAGATCGGCGATGAAGGTGTCCTCCGTCTCGCCCGAGCGATGGGAGATCACGGACAGATACCCCGCGGCGCGCGCCATCTCGATCGACTCTAGTGTTTCGGTGAGCGTCCCGATCTGGTTCACCTTGATGAGGATGGAGTTGGCCACGCCCATCTCGATGCCCTTCGCCAGCCGCTCGGTGTTCGTGACGAACAGGTCGTCACCCACGAGTTGGCAGCGATCGCCCACGGCCTCGGTGAGCAGCTTCCACCCATCCCAGTCGTCTTCCGCCATGCCATCCTCGATGGACACGATGGGATATTCGTCGAGCCACTTCGAATAGAGCTTCACCATGCCCTCGGCGTCCTTCGTGCCCGCGCCGCTCTTCTTGAAGGTGTACTTCCCGTCCTTGTGCAGCTCGCTCGCGGCGCAGTCGAGCGCGAGCACGATGTCCGTGCCGGCCGAGTAGCCCGCCGCCTGGATCGCCTCGAGCACGACGGTGATCGCCTCTTCGTCCGTCTTGAGGTCCGGCGCGAAGCCGCCCTCATCGCCGACGCCGGTGCTCAGCTTCCGCTTCACGAGTACCTTCTTCAGCGCATGGAACACCTCGGCTCCCATGCGCACCGCGTCGCCGAAGCTCTCGGCGCCAACGGGAATGATCATGTACTCCTGAAAGTCCACCGTGTTGGTGGAATGCGCGCCGCCGTTGAGGATGTTCATCATGGGCACCGGCATCACTCGGGTGAGCGGTCCGCCGAGATAGCGCCACAGGGGAAGACCGAGCTCCTGCGCCGCGGCGCGTGCACACGCGAGCGAGACGGCGAGCATGGCGTTCGCGCCGAGGTTGGACTTGTTCGGCGTGCCGTCCATGTCGATCATCGCGGCGTCGATGCCCATCTGGTCCGTCGCGTCGGCGCCAGCGAGGGCCGGTGCGATGGTCTCCTCGATGTTCTGCACGGCGAGCAGGACACCCTTTCCGCCGTATCGCTTCATGTCGTTGTCGCGAAGCTCCATCGCTTCGTGCTCACCGGTACTCGCGCCGCTCGGCACGGCGGCGCGCCCCATCACCCCGCTCGCGAGCAGGACGTCGGCTTCGACGGTGGGATTGCCGCGGCTGTCGAGAATTTCGCGGGCGTGGATGTCGGTGATCGTGGAAGGCATTGGTGGGATCGTATTGAAGAGGAGTTACCGATGGACGTGACACTGCGAATGCGCCTGTCGTCCTGAGCGAACGCGAAGAAGCTGCACGTGCGGGTCCTTCGCTGCGCTCAGGACGACATACTGTTCACACTTCCACGGAGTCTTGAACCGACTGCACGCCGTAGTGCTCCTCGAGGGCATCCGCCATGCGAGTCCACACGATGTGCATCAGCTCGTGGCGATGCTCGTAATCATAGCCGGTGGTCGGCACCGGCTCGAGCAGATGGACGTGCACGGTGCCGGACCGGATGCGAAAGCTGCCCTTCGCCATGACTTCGCGGGCGCCGTAGACCACCACCGGAACGACGGGCGCGCCAGCCGCAATGGCCAGCACGAACGGACCCTTCTTGAACGGCCGCAACGCGTAGCTCTCGCCGCGCGTCCCCTCGGGACACACCACGACGTTCAGTCCATGGTCGATCTTGCGCGCCACCGTCTCGTAGGCCTCGAAGGCCGACTGTCGATTTTCCCGGGAGAGAAACACGACGCCCGCGCCTTCCGCGCCCCAACCGAAGATGGGGATGCTGCGCAACTCGGCCTTGGCCACGAAGGTGTAGCGTGGCAGAACCGACGCGATGGCGAAAATGTCGTACCAGCTCACGTGGTTGCTCGCGTACACGGTGCCGGTGCCGCGCGAGACGTGCTCCCGTCCGTGCACCACGATTGAGACGCCGGACGCAATGCAGAGCGACCGAGCCCACGTCCGCATGCACCACTGCTGCACCGCGCCCCCCCGGTCGTCCCGCATGCCGAGGAGACTCGCCATCACGGCAATGGGGGCAAGCACGATTGTCGCGAACCAGAGACTCACCGCGGCCAGCAAGGTGCGCATAGGTCTTGAAAAGTGCCTGGCGTCGCCGTCGTGGTCAACGTGCGAGCGCACCGCGCCGTTCACCGCCAGCGAAAGGTCGCGACCGACTTCGCCGGCATCGCGTACGACATCACCGCATCGCGAGCGCGGATGGCCAGTGGCACCTGCGACGTGTTGGTGTTGAGCACGATCAGCGCGATCGAGCCATCGTCGGCATTGCGGAAGGCGACGCTCTGCACTCCGCCGATATCGGTGCTCGAGGCGATGCGATGCGCACCCGGCCGCACGAAGCGGCTCGCGTGCGCGAGCGCGTAGTATTCCTCGTTGCGCGTGACGGCGCCGCTGCGCGAGTCGATGGTGATCACGCCTCGGCAGTTGCCACAGCCACCCAGGTGGGGCCCGCCGGTCTCGTCGAGCGCAAGGTTCCAGAGCGCCACGCCTCGGGCCCAGCCACGCACGCTGCCGATGATCAGTGTGCTCACGGTCCACTGGAGATTGTCAGAGAAGCTC
>JANLTI010000191.1:0-19570 GCA_031362845.1 Gemmatimonadaceae bacterium
ATGGACGAGGGGCTGCGGTTCGCGATCCGCGAGGGCGGCCGGACGGTGGGCGCCGGCGTGGTCGCCAAAATCTTGAAGTAACGCAGGGACAATGTGAGACGTGAAGCGTGAGACGTACATCGTCACGCCGTCACGATTCACGATTCACGATTCACCAGTCGTCAGCGTTCAGACTCTCTCTCGGAATTCCAATGGCAGGCAGAATTCGCATCCGTCTCAAGGCCTTCGATCACGCGATCATCGATCAGGCGTCGGCTGACATCGTCCGCACGGCTGAGAAGACGGGCGCTCAAGTGTCGGGTCCGATTCCGTTGCCGACGAAGACGCAGCGGTGGACGGTGCTCCGCTCGCCACACGTCGACAAGAAGTCGCGCGAGCAGTTCGAGTTGAAGACGCACAAGCGCGTGATCGACATTCTCGACAGCCGGGCGCAGACGGTCGATGCATTGACCAAGCTGGACCTGCCGGCGGGCGTGGATGTGGAGATCAAGGTCCAGTAACGGCGCGTGAGACGTGAATCGTGAGAGGTGAGATGAAGCTGGTCACGATTCACCATTCACGTCTCACGATTCACCAGCAGTTCAAAGCGGGACTCCGCCCCAGGCTTCGCTCCGGCGAGTCCATAGTCCAACTGGCAGGAACGCCAGTGACTCAGTAGAGGTGTTCATGATTGGCATCATTGGCAAGAAGTTGGGGATGACCCAACTGTTCAACGAAGCGGGGCAGCAGATCCCGTGCACCGTGATCGAGGCCGAGCCGAATGCGGTGCTTGCGGTCACGAGCACGTCGCTGTTGAAATCCGTTCAGCTCGGCGGACTTGGCTCGCAGCGCACGGCGCGCGAGTCGGCGAAGGGCGAGCGTACCCCGCGCGGGCGTCGCGCCACGCGGGCCGAGCTCGGCCACGCGAAGAAGGCGGGGCTCGAGGCCGCGCCGCGCGTGATTCGCAGCATTCGCCTCGACGAGAAGGGCAACGCCAAGGCGGAAGTCCCGACCTACAACGTCGGCGATTCCGTGAAGGTCGACATCTTCACGGTCGGCGAGACGGTGAAGGTCACCGGCACGACGAAGGGCCGCGGATTCCAGGGTGTGGTGAAGCGCTGGAGCTTCGGTGGTGGCCCGAACACCCACGGCAACACGAAGCATCGGCGGCCGGGTTCCATCGGACCGGGCACCGATCCGTCGCGCGTCATCAAGGGCAAGAAGATGCCGGGCCATTACGGCGCCGAGCGGCACACGCAGATCGGCCTCCGGGTCGAGAAGGTGGATGCCGAGCGCAATCTGATCTACGTCCGCGGCGCCGTCGCCGGCCCGAAGAACGGGATCGTCGTCGTCCGGAAGCAGGGGTAACCGATGCCTGACAAACAGAATCGCAACGTGTCCACGTTCACGGCGCTCGGCACGGCGCGCACCGATAAGGTGCAGCTGCCGGAAGCGACGTTCGATGGCACGATCAACATGCCGGTGATGCACCAGGCGGTGAAGGCCTTCATGGCCAATCAGCGCCAGGGCAACGCGTCGACGAAGATTCGCAAGTACGTCGTCGGCGGCAACCAGAAGCCGTGGAAGCAGAAAGGCACCGGTCGCGCCCGTCAGGGCTCGACGCGCGCGCCGCACTTCGTTGGCGGTGGTACCGTATTCGGTCCGACGCCGCGTCCGTACGACGAGTATGTGCCGCGCCAGGTCCGCGCGCTGGCGAAGAAGAGCGCGCTCAATGCGCGCGCGAACGAAGGGGCGATCTACGTGATCGACGCCTTCAACTTCGACACGCCGAAGACGGCCTCGATGATCAACTTGATCGGCCGGCTCGACGTCGCGGACAAGAAGGTGCTCGTGCTGACGGACGGCGTGAAGCCGAATGTCTTCCTGAGCGGCCGCAACGTTCCGAACGTGCACGTCATGCCGTACACGGACAGCTCGACGTATCACATCCTGTGGTCGGACATCGTGCTCGTCGAGGCGGGTGCGCTCGGCCAGACGCTCGATCCGATCGCGGAGAGCGCGCCGGCGCGGGTGACGAAGAAGGTGCGTGCCGAGGCGGACACGGCGAAGTCGGCCCGCAAGGTGGCGAAGCGCGCGGAAAAGACCGAGGCGAAGGCCGCGAAGAAGACGGCCAAGAAGTCGGCGAAGAAGTCGGCGCCGAAGGCAGCGGCCAAAAAGGCGCCCGTCGCGAAGAAGTCGGCGGCCAAGAAGTCGGCCGCGAAGAAGTCCACGAAGAAGAAGGAGAAGTAGCCGATGCCGACGCTTCATCGCACGATCGTGCGGCCGCTCATCACGGAAGCGAGCTCGGTCGCGTATCAGGACCGCGGGGAGTACCACTTCGAGGTGCATCCCGACGCCAACAAGCTGGAGATTCGCCAGGCCATCCAGACGCTTTTCGGCGTCAAGGTGACCGGCGTCTGGACTTCGAACCACCGCGGGAAGGAGAAGCGCGTGGGGAAGAGCATCGGGCGCAAGCCGCACTGGAAGCGGGCGATCGTCAAGCTCGCGGACGGCGACAAGATCGAGATCTTCGAGGGCTAAGCGCATATGCCAATTCGTCAATTCAAGCCGGTCACCAAGAGCAGCCGATTCCGTTCGGTCGCCGATTTCAGCGAGATCACGCGCACCACGCCCGAGAAGTCGCTGCTCGAGCCGATCAAGAAGAGCGGTGGGCGTGACAATCACGGGCACATCTCGATGCGTCGCATCGGTGGTGGGCACAAGCGGAAGTACCGCATCATCGACTTCAAGCGCAATCGTCCGGGCGACGCGGCGACGGTGCGTGAGATCGAGTACGATCCGAACCGGTCGGCGCGCATCGCGCTCGTCCAGTACGAGGATGGGGAGAAGCGCTACATCATCCATCCGAAGGGGCTCAAGGTCGGCGACGTGATCGCCTCCGGGCCCGGGACGGACGTGCGTCTCGGCAATGCATTGCCGCTGGGCGAGATTCCGCTCGGCACGGACGTGCACTGCATCGAGCTCAAGCTCGGCAAGGGTGCGCAGGTCTGTCGGTCCGCCGGCATGTCGGCCCAGGTGATGGCGAAGGAGGGTGATTACGTCACGCTCCGGATGCCGAGTTCCGAGGTGCGCCTGGTGCATCACCGTTGCCAGGCGACGATTGGCGAAGTGGGCAATGCGGAGCATGAGCTCGAGTCGTGGGGCAAGGCGGGCAAGAGCCGCTGGATGGGGCAGCGCCCGAAGGTGCGCGGCGAGGTGATGAACCCCGTCGACCATCCACACGGCGGCAGAACGCGTGGCGGACGGAACGTCGTCAGCCCGTGGGGCAAGAAGGAAGGCGTGAAGACGCGCAACAAGAAGAAGCCGTCGCAGCGGATGATCGTCCGCGGACGGAAGCGCGGTAAGGCCACGCAGTAATCCGGGATAACCGACCATGGCGAGAAGCGTAAAGAAGGGCCCCTTCGTCCAGGAGGCCCTCGTGAAGAAGGTCGAGACGCAGAACAGCGCGGGCTCGAAGAAGGTGATCAAGACCTGGTCGCGCGCGAGCACGGTGCTCCCGGACTTCGTCGGTCACACCTTTGCCGTGCACAACGGCAACAAGTTCATTCCGGTCTACGTGACCGAGAACATGGTGGGGCACAAGCTCGGCGAGTTCGCGCCGACGCGGCTGTTCCGCGGTCACACGGGTGGCAAGCCGGTCGACAAGAAGGCTGGCGCACCGAAGCCGGGAGGCAAGTAACCAATGCCGGCAGCGAAGAAATCCGTGTCGAAGACGGCTCCGGCCCGGCGCGTCACGACCAAGCGTGCGGCGGTGGGATCAGCGCCGGCGACCGAGGCGCGCGCGCTGATGCGTGGCACGCGCCAGTCGCCGTACAAGATGCGTCTGGTGATCGACCAGATCCGCGGCAAGGACGTCAATGAAGCGCTGGCGCTCCTGACGTTCTCGAAGAAGCACGCGGCGAAGCAGATCTCGAAGACGCTCAAGTCCGCGGTGGCGAATGCGGAGCAGGCGGCGCGGGCGACCAACGCGTCACTCGACGTGGATGCGCTGTACATCAAGCACGCGGTGATCAACGAGGGGCCGAAGCTCAAGCGGTTCATGCCGGCCGCACAGGGGCGCGCGACTCCGATTCAGAAGCGGACGAGCCACGTGGAAATCGTGGTCGCCGAGAGGAACGGGCGATAATGGGACAGAAGACCAATCCGATCGGCTTTCGCCTCGGGATCAGCAAGCAGTGGAACTCGCGCTACTACGCCGGCCGTGAGTTGCCGGCGCTGCTGCGCGAGGACGAGCTGCTGCGCAAGTACCTGAAGGCGCGCCTCGGGCACGCGGCGATCGCGAACATCGTGATCGAGCGCAAGCCGGGCAAGGTCGTCGTGACGCTCCACACGGGTCGTCCCGGCGTCGTGATCGGAAAGAAGGGCGCCGAGGTGGACAAGCTGCGCGATGAGCTGGCGCACCTGACGGGCAAGGAAGTCGGGATCAACGTGGAAGAGATCAAGCGTCCCGAGCTCGATGCCCAGCTGGTGGCAGACAACATCGCCGCGCAGCTCGCGCAGCGCATCTCGTTTCGCCGGGCGATGAAGCGCGCGGTGCAGAGCACGATGCGGATGGGCGCCGCCGGCATCAAGGTGAAGGCGGGTGGTCGTCTGGGCGGCGCCGAGATCGCGCGCGTCGAGGGGTACCATGAGGGCAGAGTCCCCCTGCATACGCTGAGAGCCGACATCGACTACGCCATCTCGACGGCGAAGACGACCTACGGCACGATCGGCGTGAAGGTCTGGATCTTCAAGGGCGAAGTGGTGGCGGCCCGTCAGGGCGCCACGTACTCGTCGGGTCAGTAAGGAGTAGAGCGATGCTGAGTCCGAAGCGCGTGAAGTTCCGCAAGATGTTCAAGGGCCGGATGAAGGGGCTGAGCCAGCGTGGGAACACGGTGGCGTTCGGCACCTACGGGCTGCAGTCGCTCGAGCCGGGCTGGGTGACGAGCCGGCAGATCGAGGCAGCGCGTGTGGCGTTGACCCGGCACATCAAGCGTGGCGGGAAGGTGTGGATCCGCATCTTTCCGGACAAGCCGATCACGAAGAAGCCGGCCGAGACCCGCATGGGTAAGGGCAAGGGATCGCCCGAGATGTGGGTGGCGGTGGTGAAGCCGGGACGTGTGATGTTCGAGCTCGAGGGGGTGAGCCCGGAAATCGCACAGAAGGCGATGGCACTCGCGTCGGCGAAGATGCCGGTGAAGACCAAGTTCGTCGTGCGCGAGGAGGCGCATACCGATGCGAGCTAACGACATTCGCGAGCTGAAGGTCGAGGAGATCACGTCGCGCATCGCGGAGCTCGAGGAAGAGCGTTTCCGTCTGAACTTCCGCGCCGCGACCGAACCGCTCCAGGACCCGCTCCGGCTGCGCTGGATCCGCAAGGACATCGCACGCCTCAAGACCATCCTGCGCGAGCGCCAGCTCGAGAGCGCGCGCTGAGCGCGGGGGGAATGACCATGGCTGAAATGACCAACGAGCAGGCAACCGAGCGGAACGCGCGCAAGTCGCGCACCGGCCTCGTGGTGAGCGACAAGATGGAGAAGACGGTGGTCGTCGCGATCGAGCGTCGCGTGCCGCACCCCGTCTATGGCAAGATGGTGACGCGCACGAAGCGTCTGAAGGCCCACGACGAGGAGAACTCGGCGAAGGTCGGCGACACCGTGCGCATCGTCGAGACGAGGCCGCTGTCGAAGGACAAGCGGTGGCGCCTGGTCGAGATTCTCGATCGCGCACGGTAAGGGAGACCGACCATGATCCAGCAGGAATCGATGGTGAAGGTCGCGGACAACTCGGGGGCCAAGACGGCGCTCGTGATCCGTGTCCTCGGCGGAACGCGCCGGCGCTATGCCGGCCTTGGCGACATCGTCGTCGTGGCCGTGAAGAACGCGCTCCCGAACGGGACGGTGAAGAAGAGCGACGTCGCGAAGGCGGTCGTCGTGCGCACGGTGAAGGAGACGCGGCGGAAGGACGGCAGCTACATCCGCTTCGACGAGAACGCCGTCGTGATCATCAATGATGCGGGCGAACCGAGGGCGACGCGTATCTTCGGCCCGGTCGCTCGCGAACTGCGCGAGAAGAAGTACATGAAGATCGTCTCGCTCGCGCCCGAGGTGTTGTAAGATGCGCATTCTCAAGTACAAGAAGACCGACCGCGCCCGGAGCAAGGGCCAGAAGCGGCATGCGCAGAATTCGGAGCGTGTCAAGCTGCACGTCACGACGGGCGACACGGTGAAGGTCGTGCGCGGTGACGACAAGGGACATGTGGGGAAGGTCATCCGGGTCTACCGGAAGACGGGCCGTGTCGTGGTCGAGGGCGCGAACATCGTGAAGCGTCATCGCAAGGCGAAGGGCCCCGAGGACCAGGGCGGCATCGTCGATTTTCCGGCGCCGATCCATTCCTCGAACGTGATGCTGCTGGATCCCAAGAGTGACGCGCCGACGCGTACGCGCCGCCGTATCGATACGGACGGCACCAAGGAGCGCCTGAGCGTCAAGAGCGGGGAAGCGATTCCCCGCGTGCGCTAGGCGAGAGAGGACGAGATCATGGCGACGAAGGACAAGAAGCCGAGTGCTGGCGCTCCGGGCCCCAAGGCCCCGAAGAGCGAGAGCAAGAAGAAGAAGGGCGCTGACACGAAGGTCGCGCGCGGTCCGCATGCGGGTGCCGGGAAGCCGGTGCCGGTGCCGCGGCTGCGCGAGTTCTATCAGAAGACGGTGCGCGGCAAGCTGATGGAGCAGTTCGGGCTGACGAATCCGCATCAGGTGCCAACGATGACGAAAATCGTCCTCAATGTCGGTGCGGGTGAAGCGATCAAGCAGCCGAAGTTCCTGGACAACATCGTCGAGGAGCTGGCGACGATCACCGGGCAGCAGCCGGTGCGGCGCAAGGCGAAGAAGTCGATCGCCAACTACGGACTCCGTGAAGGACAGGAGATCGGCGCGTCCGTCACACTGCGCGGCGCGCGGATGTGGGAGTTTCTCGACCGGTTCGTCACGGTCGCGCTGCCCCGCGTGCGCGATTTTCGCGGAGTGAGCACCAAGTCATTCGACGGGCGTGGCAACTATTCGCTCGGCGTGAAGGAGCAGCTGATCTTTCCGGAGATCAACTACGATTCGATCGACACGACGCACGGGATGGACATCACGTTCGTGACGACGGCACCGGGCGACGACCTCGCGTTCGCCCTGCTGAAGGAGCTGGGGATGCCGTTCCGCGGCAACGACAAGACGGGCGCGCGCCTGTAGATACGCGCTCCGGACGCGCGCCCACGGCGTGTGTCCGGTCACTTCAGGAAGAGAGACGACTGCGATGGCTCGTAAGGCCATGATCGAGAAGAGCAAGCGGAAGCCGAAGTTCCAGGTCCGCGTCAAGAACCGCTGTGGCCGCTGCGGGCGCTCGCGCGCCTTCCTGCGCCGCTTCGGCCTCTGCCGCATCTGCTTCCGTGAGCTCGCGCTGTTCGGGATGATCCCGGGCGTGCGGAAGGCAAGCTGGTAACGACGGCACGACTCACCATTCACGGTTCACGGCTGGCGGTGAATCGTGAGACGTGAGACGTGAATCGTATTTCACTTTCATTCCTCCACGTCCGCAAGGATACGAGAGGACAGGGGTTTCACTGATGAGCATGACCGATCCGATCGCCGACATGCTGACGCGGATCCGCAATGCCTGCGGATCGAAGCACCGCCGCGTCGACATGCCGGTGTCGAAGATGAAGACCGAGGTCGCCCGGATCCTGAAGGAGAACGACTTCATCCAGGATTACACGACCGTCGAGAACGAGGAGGGGAAGACCCTGCTGCGCGTGCGGCTGAAGTACGCTGCGGGCGGGCAGCCGGTCATCCGTGCGCTGGAGAAGGTCTCCACGCCGGGCCTCCGCAAGTACGTCGGGGTCAGCGAGATCCCGCGGGTGCGCAACGGGCTCGGCATCGCGATCCTGTCCACGTCGAAGGGGCTGATGTCCGACCGTGAGGCGCGTCAGGCGCGCACGGGCGGCGAGCTCCTCGCCCGCGTCTGGTAGGAGAGCCACTCATGTCGAGAATTGGCAAGGCACCGATCGCCATCGGGAAGGGCGTCACGGTCACGATTCAGGATGGCAACATCGTCACGGTGAAGGGACCGAAGGGCGAGCTCACGCGCTCCGTCCCCGCCTCGATGCTGCTGTCGCAGGAAGATGGGCAGGTCGTGGTGAAGCGTCCCGATGACGAGCCGAATCACAAGTCGCTGCACGGGCTCACCCGCACCCTCATCGCCAACATGGTGGAAGGGGTGACGAAGGGGTTCGCGAAGCAGCTGGAGCTCGTGGGTGTCGGATACAAGGCGGAGAAGCGGCCCTACGGGCTGCAGCTCTCGCTCGGCTACTCGCATGTGATCGAGTACAAGGCGCCGAAGGGCATCACGCTGACCGCGCCGGTCCCGACGCAGATCAACGTCGAGGGCGCGAACAAGGAAGTGGTGGGGCAGGTGGCGGCGGAGATTCGCAGCCTGCGTCCGCCGGAGCCATACAAGGGGAAGGGCGTCAAGTACGCGGGCGAGCAGGTTCGCCGTAAGGCCGGCAAGGCGGGAGGCAAGTAATCATGGGCATCAAGATTCCGAAGAACCGCGCCGAGAAGCGCGTGCGCCGTCATCTCCGCGTTCGCAAGTCGGTGCAGGGCACCGCTGCGCGACCGCGGCTGGTGGTGTTCCGCTCGCTGAAGCACATCACGGCCCAGCTCGTGGACGACGACGCGGCGCGCACGCTCGCGACGGTGACGTCCACGAAGGTCGGGGAAGGGAAGAAATCCGAGAAGTCGCTCGAGGTCGGGAAGCAGATCGCCGCGGTCGCCAAGGACAAGGGGATCTCGAAGGTCGTGTTCGACCGAGGTGGTTACCAGTATCACGGCCGCGTGAAGGCGGTGGCCGACGGGGCTCGCGAAGGCGGGCTGGAGTTCTAAATGGAATCGAATTCGAATTCAGGCGCCCCGGCGGGCGGGTCAGGTTCCTCGGGCGGGTCGGGATCCTCGGGCGGCGGTGCACGTCCCGGCGGATTCAGCGGCGGCGGTAGCGCACGGAGCGGTGGCGGCAGCGCGCGCTCCGGTGGCGGTGGCGGCGGTCGTGGGGGCCCCGGTGGGGGCGGCGGTCGCGGACGTGGCGGCCCTGGTGGCGGCGCGGGTGGCGGTGGTCGTGGTCGCGGTGGGCCCGGAGGCGGGCCTGGTGGCGGCCCCGGCGGCCGAAGCGGACCGGGCGGCGGACCCGGTGGTGGGCCGGATCGCGGACGCGGCGGCGGTGGTGGTGGCGGTCGCGACAACCGCGGCGGTGGCGAGCGCGAAGGCAGCGATCTGATCGAGAACGTGGTCGCGATCAATCGCGTCGCCAAGGTCGTGAAGGGCGGACGTCGGTTCAGCTTCAACGCGCTGGTTGCGGTGGGCGACGGTCAGGGCAAGGTGGGCTTCGCGTCGGGGAAGGCGAACGAAGTGTCCGAGGCGGTCCGCAAGGCCGTCGAGGCTGCGCGCCGCAACCTCGTACAGGTGCCGCTCACGGGCTCGACGATTCCGCACGAAGTGACGGGCGAGCACGGCGCAGGGAAGGTGTGGATGAAGCCTGCGGCGCCGGGTGCCGGTGTGATCGCGGGCGGCGCGGTTCGCGCGGTCATGGAGTGCGTCGGTATCAGCGACATTCTGACCAAGAGCCTCGGCTCGACGAATCCGCACAACATGGTGCGTGCGGCGATGGACGGACTCGCCCAGCTGACGACGGTGGAACAGGTCGCGCGCGAGCGCGGTGTGGACCCGGCGAAGCTCGGCTACCGGTCGCGCGCCAAGTCGAAGGAGGCGGTGTAACATGCCACGCACATTCGTTTGGCACCCGGGCAAGGGGCCGAAGACGACCGGCAAGAACGAACTGACCACGGGCAAGGTCCGGATCAAGCAGGTCCGGAGCGGCATCGGACACTCGTGGCGGATGAAGTCGACGCTCGAAGCGATCGGGCTCAAGCACCACCAGGACGAGGTGATCAAGCAGGATTCCCCCGCCCTTCGTGGACAACTCAAGCAGGTGCGCCACCTCATTGAGGTGGTGCCCGTCGAGGAGTAAGACAGTGACGACGGACAAGATCGGACTCCATAATCTGGCTCCGGCTCCTGGCTCGCACCGGGATCGGAAGCGTATCGGGCGTGGCCCTGGCTCCGGCACGGGCAAGACGTCGGGCAAGGGACACAAGGGCAGCAAGGCACGCGCGGGCCATCACGGCCCCGGTGGCGGCAAGCCGCAGTTCGAGGGCGGCCAGATGCCGCTCACGCGCCGGCTGCCAAAGCGTGGCTTCACGAATCCGTTCCGGCAGGAGGCGAACGTCATCCGTCTCGACCAGCTCGCGCTGCTCGACGGCGACGTGACGGCCGACTCGCTGCGCGCGGCGGGACTCGTCAAGCGACAGGGACCGGTGAAGGTGCTGTCCAACGGCGAGCTCACGCAGGCGGTCACGGTGCGCGGCCTCAAGGTCAGCGCAGCCGCTCGCCAGGCGATCGTCGCCGCGGGCGGAAAGGTCGAGGAGTAACGCCGCACCCCCCAGGAGCATTCGCATGGCACAAAGCAATGCCGCCGCGGCGGTCTCGAACGTCTTCAAGACGCCGGAGCTGAAGGACAAGATCGTCTTCACGCTGCTGTGCCTGCTGATCTACCGGATCGGCGCGCACATCACGGCTCCGGGCGTGGACGTCCAGGCGCTGACGGACTTCTTCCGCAACCAGTCGCAGAACGGGGGCGGTCTCCTCGGGCTCTACGATCTCTTCACGGGCGGCCAGCTGTCGCGGGCAACGGTCTTCGCCCTGGGCATCATGCCGTACATCTCCGCCAGCATCTTCGTCCAGATCGCGGGCGCGGTGGTGCCGCAGGTGGAGAAGATGCAGAAGGACGAGGAAGGCCGGAAAAAGATCAACCAGTGGACGCGCTACGCGACGGTGTTTCTCGCCGCCGTGCAGGCGTGGGGCTTCGCGCTGTTCACGGAATCGCTGCAGGGCGCGATCGCCAATCCGGGCATGGGTTTCCGCCTCCAGATGGCGTTCTTCCTCACGACGGGCGCCATCTTCGTGATGTGGCTCGGTGAGCAGATCACGGAGCGCGGACTGGGCAATGGCGCATCGCTGATCATCTTCTTCTCCATCGTCGAGCGCATCTGGCCGGGCATCGGTACGACGTTCGACTTCATGTCGAAGGGCGTGATCGGGCCGTTCTCGGTGCTGGTGCTGACGGCGATCATGGTCGCCGTCGTGGCGGCGGTCGTCGCGATGACGATGGCGGCGCGGCGCATTCTGATCCAGATCCCGCAGCGCACGATGGCGCGCGGGCGAATGCGGGAGGCGGCGCGAAGCTTCATCCCGTTGCGGATCAACACCGCGGGCGTGATGCCGATCGTGTTCGCACAGTCGATCATCGTCGTACCCGGGGCCTTCGCGCAGTTCTTTCCGCAGTATCCCACGGCGCAGCGGATGGCCGAGCTGTTCAATCCGGGCAGCGTGTGGTACCTGATCGCCTCGGCGGTGCTCATCCTGTTCTTCACGTACTTCTACACGTCGATCATCTTCAATCCGATCGACCTCGCGGAGAACCTGAAGAAGCAGGGCGGCTTCATTCCCGGCGTGAAGCCGGGCGCGAGGACGGCGGAGTACATCGACCAGGTGATTTCGCGCATCACCCTTCCGGGGGCGATCTTCCTCACGGTGATCGCACTCCTGCCGGTCGTGATCTCGCGGGCCATCAACGTGCCCTTCACCTTTGGCGGCACCTCGCTGCTGATCGTGGTCGGCGTGGCGCTGGACACGCTGGCGCAGGTGCAACAGCATCTGCTGCTGCGCAAGTACGACGGCTTCATGAAGAAGGGGCGCCTCAAGGTTCGCGGCCGCCAGCCCACCGGCGGCGGGTTCTAGGTCGCGTCGTCGGCGGGAGTCGCTCCCGCCGATCCTCCGCACTCTCCGCTCATGATCATCGTTCTCTTCGGGAAGCCCGGAGCCGGAAAGGGGACGCAGGCGCCGCTGCTCGCAGCGGCGCTTGGCGTTCCGACCCTTGCCACGGGCGATGAGCTGCGTGCCGCCATCAAGGCGGGCACGGAGCTCGGTCGTGAGGCCAAGGCGTTCATGGATCGCGGCGACCTCGTGCCCGACGCGGTGATCCTCGGCATCATCAAGCAGGCGCTGAGTGAGCCGCGGACGGCGACTGGCGTGCTGCTCGATGGCGTGGTGCGCACGGTGCCCCAGGCAGACGGATTGGCCGCCGTCACGCACGATCTCGGGAAGCGGGTGGATGCCGTACTCGCATTCGACATCGCGGATGACGAAATCGTGCGCCGACTGGCCGGCCGCACGGTGTGCGAGTCGTGCCAGACGCCGTACACGGGACGGGCGCCGAACTCGGCATGCGACAAGTGCGGTGGCATTCTCGTGCGGCGCAAGGACGACGAACCGGAGGCGATCCGGAACCGGCTCGCCGTGTACGACAGCCAGACGCGCCCCGTGCTCGACTGGTACCGGCAGCACGGGACCAAGGTGGCCGTGATCGACGCGGTCGGATCCGTGCAGGACGTGACAGCCCGCGCGCTGGGCGCGCTGGCGTCGTGACGATGACGCGGTCGTGATCCAGCTGAAGAGTGCGCGCGAGATCGAGCTGATGGCCGAAGGCGGCAGGATCCTCGCGGCCGCGGTGCAGCACGTGCGCCAAGCCGTGCGTCCGGGTATCTCGACGCTCGACCTCGATCTCGCGGCCGAGGCGTTCATCCGCAGCCATGCCGGCGCGACGCCGGCGTTCAAGGGACTGTACGGATTCACCGGCTCCATCTGCGCCTCGATCAACCAGGAGATCGTGCACGGTATTCCGTCCCGGACGCGAGTGCTCGCTGAGGGCGACATCATCTCGATCGACGTCGGCGTGGCGTATCGAGGGTACTTCACCGACTCGGCGACGACGGTGCCGGTGGGCCAGGTGGACGACGAGACGGCGCGCCTGCTCGAGGTGACCGAGCGGTCACTCGTGGCCGGCATCGCGATGGCGCTGCCGGGCAATCATCTGGGCGACATCGGCGCGGCGGTGCAGCAGGTCGTGGAGGGCGCCGGGTTCAGCGTCGTGCGCGACCTGGTGGGACATGGCATCGGCGTGGAATTCCACGAGGAGCCGCAGGTGCCGAACTACGGCAAGCCGAAGCGCGGCTTGAAGCTGGTCCCGGGGCTCACGATCGCGATCGAGCCGATGGTGAACGTCGGCGGACCGATGACGCGCACGCTCGCCGACAAGTGGACGATCGTGACGGTGGACGGCTCGCGCTCCGCGCACTTCGAGCACACGGTGGCCATTACCGAAACGGGGAATCGGGTACTGACGGCTGCGTGAAGCGCCGGTGAGACGTGATTGGTGAGAGGTGAATCGTGACGGCAGGTGCGTATCGCACCGGGCGGATCGGGCGCCCTCTGCGTTCACCTCTCACGTCTTGCGATTCACTTCCCCAACGATCCTCTCCGTCCCGACGTTTTCAGAGCAGGTCGTACCGAGCCAGCACCCACCCAAAGGATCAAGTCATGCGGTCATCCACCGTTCGGGCGCTGCGGCGCTGGACTCTCGCGTTTGCGGTCGCCGGAGCGCTGTCGCTACCCGCGCCGTCGCTGCATGCGCAGGCGCGGATCACGTCACCGAAGGAGCACTTCGGATTCAACATCGGTGACGATTACAAGCTCGCCAACTACACGCAGTTCGAGAAATACTGGCGCACGCTGGCGTCGCAGTCGAACCGGATGCGGCTCGTGGAGATCGGGAAGACGGCTGAAGGGCGCCCGCAACTGATGTCGATCATTTCCACGCCGGCCAATCTCGCGAAGCTCGCGCGCTACAAGGAGATCTCGCGCCGACTGGCGCTCGCCGACGGGCTCTCCGACGCGGATGCGCGCACGCTGGCGCGCGAGGGCAAGGCGATCGTGTGGATCGACGGCGGGCTGCACGCAACGGAGGTACTGGGTGCGGCGCAGCTCATCGAGACGGTGTACCAGCTCGTCAGCCGCTCGGATGCGGAGACGATGCGCTTCCTGAACGACTGCATCATCCTGGCGGTGCACGCGAATCCGGACGGCATGGAGCTCGTCTCCAACTGGTACATGAAGGACGCGGACACGCTCAAGCGCAGCATGAACATTCCGCGCTTGTACCAGAAGTACATCGGACACGACAACAACCGCGACTTCTACATGTCCAACCAGCCGGAGTCGCAGAACATCAACCATGTGCTGTTCCGGGAGTGGTTCCCGCAGATCGTCTACAACCATCACCAGACCGGCCCGGCTGGCACGGTGATGTTCGCGCCGCCGTTCCGCGATCCGTTCAACTACAATCTCGATCCGCTCGTACCGATGCAGCTCGATCTCGTGGGCGCAGCGATGCACTCGCGGTTCGAATCGGAGGGGAAGCCGGGCGTCACGATGCGGACGGGCGCGACATACAGCACGTGGTGGAACGGGGGTCTCCGCACGACGCCCTACTTCCACAACATGATCGGGCTCCTCACCGAGACGATCGGGAATCCGACGCCCCAGACGATTCCGTTCATTCCAGAGCAGCAGCTTCCGCGGGCCGACCTGCCGTATCCGATCGCGCCGCAGCGGTGGCACTTCCGCCAGTCGATCGAGTACTCGCTCACCGCCAATCGCGCCGTGCTCGACATCGCGTCGCGGCAGCGGGAGAACCTGCTGTACAACTTCTATCGCATGGGCCGGAACTCGATCGAGCGCGGCAGTCGCGACACATGGACGGCGAGCCCGGGCGACATCGAGGCGGTGAAGAAGGCGATCGAGAAGGATCGCGGCGTCGCGGTGTCGACGACCGAGAATCGTGCTGGCGGCGCCGGCGCGGGCGCCGTGGGCGACCCGATCTTCCAGTTCGGCCGAGGGGTGGACCCGAAGTATTTCACCAGCGTCCTGCGCAATCCGGCGCATCGCGACGCGCGCGGCTACATCCTGCCGAGCGATCAGCCCGACTTCCTGACGGCGACCAAGTTCGTGAACACGCTGCGTCATGTGGGCGTGACGGTGCACCGGGCGACGGCGCCCTTCACCGTGGCGGGTCAGCGGTATGCGGAAGGGTCATACGTCGTGAAGTCGGCGCAGGCGTTCCGTCCGATGGTGCTGGACATGTTCGAGCCACAGGATCACCCGAACGACTTCGCGTATCCCGGTGGCCCACCCAAGCGGCCGTATGACAACGCCGGCTACACGCTGGCGTACCAGATGGGCGTGAAGTTCGATCGCATCCTCGACGGATTCGACGGCCCATTCCAGCCGATCGCCGGACTGGCCGAGGCCCCGCTTGGCCGGGTGACGGACATCGCGAACGGTGCGGGCTATCTGGTGAGCCGACGCGTCAACGATGCGTTCATCGCCGTGAACCGCGCGCTCAAGGCACGCGCGGGCGTGCATCAGCTGCGCGCGCCGTTCACGGCGAACGGGAAGACGTACGCCGCCGGCACGTTCTTCATCGAACAGAATGCGGGAACGCGGACCATGCTGCAGTCGCTCGCGCGCACCGTTGGCCTCTCGGCGGATGCCACGACCGCACGTCCCACGGAGATGACGCCGCTGCGTCCGATGCGGATTGCGCTCTGGGACCAGTACGGCGGGTCGATGCCGTCCGGCCACACTCGATGGCTGCTCGAGCAGTTCGAGTTTCCGTTCGATGTCGTCTACCCGCGGGCGATCGACGAGGGGAGCCTGGCTTCGCGCTACGACGTGATCCTCCTGCCGTCGGGTGCCGTACCGGCGCGCGAGGGACAGACCGGTCGCGGCGGTGGCGGCGGCGAGATGGATTCGGCGGCGGTGCCCGCGGAGTTCCGGGATCAACTCGGCCGCGTCACGATCGCACGGACGGTTCCGCAGCTTCGGCGGTTCATCGAGTCGGGCGGAACGGTGATCGCGGTGGGATCGTCGGCGACGCTCGGGATGCATCTGGGTCTGCCGATCACGAATGCGCTCGTCGAACGGACGGCGGCAGGGACGGAGCGCGAACTGGCGGCAGACAAGTTCTACGTGCCGGGCTCGGTGCTCCGCGTGCAGGTGGATACCACGCGCCCGGTGTCGTACGGCATGGCTCGCGATGTCGACGTCTTCTATGACAACAGCCCGGCGTTCCGGCTCGGGGCGGACGCCGCCGCGAAGGGCGTTCGCCCGCTGGCATGGTTCGCCAACGGCACGCCGTTGCGCAGCGGGTGGGCGTGGGGGCAGAGCAATCTCGATGGCGCGGTGGAGGCCGTTGAAGCGCCGATCGGGAAGGGCATGCTCTACCTGTTCGCGCCGGAGATCACGTTCCGGGGCCAGCCGCATGGGACGTTCAAGTGGCTGTTCAACGGGATTTATGCGCGGGGAGATGCGGGGCTGACGCCGTGAACGGTGAACGGTGAACGGTAACGGCACACAGCGAATGTGAGGAAACTCTAATGCTGAGGGGCGCATCGAACTCCGATGTGCCCCTCGTCACTTGTGCGCCGCGCGGCGCCATCGCACACTGAACGCTCGGGTGTTCATTGCGCGTTCCGGGATTGTGCAGAGATGGTACCAATGCGGATTCAGTTCGGCGTGAAGAGATGGAATGCGGTTGCCGCGCGCGCGCTCGTCGCGTTCGTGCTCGTGGCATCGGCCATCTCGTGCGGCGAACTCACCGAGCCGACCGCGCAGGAGCAAGCACTTGCGCGGGCGCGGACGATCCACGTGGACCGACCGGCGGCGGGGAACAATCTCTTCGCGGGACAGACCGAGCAGCTCACGGTCCAGGCGTTTGACTCGGCTGGCGCGGTCATTCAGGCGACGCTCCCCTTTTCGTGGGATTCAGGCGACTCGACGATCATCGCCGTCGATCAGAGCGGGCAGATCAAGGCGATGCGGCCCGGATTGTCACGGATCTACGCCCGTCTGAGCACCGGCGTGTCCGGCCTCTACGCGCTCACGGTCAGCAATCCGTCGGAAGTGTTCATCGTCAATCCTGACTCCTCGCGGATGCTGTCCGGCCAGCAGCGGGCGTTGGTACTCTCCGAGCGGCTTCGGCCCCGTTCGACCGTTCTGCGCGGCTGGTCGTCCTCCAACAGCGCAGTCGCCACCGTGGACAGCATCGGTGTCGTGACCGCGGTAGCACCCGGCGTCGCGACCGTGAGCGTCCCGTACCTCGGTGCGACCTTTCGCTCGGAGATCTACGTGGCCGCCGTCGCCACACCACTTCGCTTCTCGCAGGTGGGTACCGGTATCCAGTCCAGTTGCGGCCTATCGACCGACGGGACGGCGTACTGCTGGGGTTCGCCAGCTGGCGGCATGCTCGGCAGCACCGAGCGGATCGATCGGTGCTTCAGCTACGACAGCTTCATCTGGCGGAATGGGGAAACCTATGTTCCCCTTGTTTCGGCGTGCGCGATGGAGCCGGTGCGTGTCCAGGCACCTGTGGGATTCGCCTTGCTCGACGTCTCTGATCCCTCGTTGGGTAGCCTGACGACCTCTACCGCGTGCGGGATCGCGCTGGACGGCCAGACGTTCTGCTGGGGAGCGACCGGCGATCTCACCGGAGGATCGGGCGGTCCCGCCGTCGTTCCGGTGAGCGCGCAGCTTCGATTCAGCAGCTTCAGCTACCCGTGCGGCGTCACCCTCACGAGTGACGCCTGGTGCTGGGGGAATCCGGCACTGCGCGGCGCTTCCGCCAACTCGTCCACAGCGCCCACGCAGGTCACGGGCGCCGGGATATGGAGGAGCGTGACGGGCGGAGCGGCGGGCACGAACCACCGCTGCGGCTTGACGACGGGCAACGAGGTCTACTGCTGGGGAGCCAATGGGCGCGGTCAGCTGGGCACGGGGGATACGGTGTCGTCCGTCATCCCGGTTGCCGTGAAGTCTGCCGAGCGATTTAGCGCAGTGGCGGTCAACACGAACGAATCGTGCGCGCTGTCGGTAAGTGCCATCTTGTACTGCTGGGGCGAGGGCCGCACCACGCCGGCACCCGTGTCGACGACGATCCAGTTCAGCGCACTCGCCATCGCTGATTACAAAGTGTGCGGCGTGGGTGTCGACGGGCTCGCGTACTGCCAAGGCAGCAACGGGACGATGAGCGCCATGTTCTCCGGATTGCTCGTTCGCTCGCTGTCGGTGAACCATTTTCACAGCTGCGCCATCGGCCGAGACGACCTCGCCTACTGCTGGGGCGCGAACTTGATTGGTCAGCTCGGCAACGGCGATCTGTTAAACCACGTCACGCCGACTCGCGTCGTCGGCCAGTAGCCCATGGACCAGCCATTGATGTACCGTGGAGGGGCCGCGATTCTCGACTCAGTTGCACGTCTTGCAGCGTCGTCGAGGCACGACGATGACGCGCCCGACGCCGGCGAGCGTGCAGATTCCAACGAGAGCCGGTCTCTCCGCACATTCTCCTTTTCATGAAGCTTGCATCGGCAATCATGCTGGTCCTCGGCGCCGTGGTGGCGTGCCACGATACGCCGACGGAGCCCACGGCCGAGGAGCTCGCGCTGGCTCGCGTGTACAGTGTGCGGGTGAATCGGCCGAGCGAGGCATCGTCGCTGCTGTTCCTGTTCGGCAACAGCGACCAGCTCATCGCCAAGGCGTTCGACTCCGCGGGCGTCGAGATCGCGACGCCGCTGCGCTTCGAGTGGTATTCGGACGACCCTTCGATCGTTGAGATCGACCAGAATGGCCGCGCGACCGCCAAGCGAAGCGGACGGACCATGGTCCACGCGCGAGTCGCCACCGGGGTGTCGGGAACGAAGCCGTTGACGGTGTTCGATCCGGGCACCGCCCTCGCCATCAATCCCGATTCGTCGAGGATGCTGCCCGGGCAGCGCCGGAGCCTCGGGCTTCAGTACCTCACGATACCGGACACCGTGCGGGTTCAGGGATGGTCGTCGTCGAATATCGCCCTCGCGACGGTGGACGACGATGGTGTGGTCACGGCGGTCGCGCCGGGGCTGGCGACGATCACCGTCGCGTACGCGGGGCGTACCTTCCGCTCCGAGGTTCGCGTCGCGGACATCGCGACGCCGCTCCGATTCACGACGGTGGCCGCCGGCCACTTCGCGACCTGCGCGCTCGCCGTCGACGGCACGGCATACTGCTGGGGGACTGCCCGCGACGGCACGCTCGGCAGCGCCGAGCCGATGGATCGCTGCATCAACTACTTGGCCTACAACATCCCGGGCGGCGCAGGCGGTCCGGGCATCGCGTTTGACCGGTACGTGGCTAATTGCGCGATGGAGCCGGCGCGCGTGGCGACGTCGCTGCGCTTCGCCTCGCTCGACGTGCGATACGCGGGTGGCGCATCCGTCGGCTGCGGCACGACGAGCGGCGGGGAGGCGCATTGTTGGGGGGCGACAGGCGATCTCACCGGCGGTTCGCCGGGACCCACCGTCGTACCCGTTAGCGCACAGCTCCGCTTCACGAGCTTCAGCTTTCCGTGCGGCGTGACGGCGGGCAACGACGCGTGGTGCTTCGGCGATCCGGCTGCGCGCGGCGCGCCGGCCACAGCGTCGACGACGCCGACGCAGGTGACGGGCACCGGCATCTGGCGCATCGTGACGGGCGGGCTGTCGGGTACGACGCATCGCTGTGG
>JANLTI010000196.1:0-2355 GCA_031362845.1 Gemmatimonadaceae bacterium
GGCGTGTGCTGGAGCGTGAAGCTGATGGACGCCAAGTTCCTGGGCAGCAACGGCGGCACGACGGCCAACGCGATCAAGGCGGTGGACTACTTCACCGATCTCAAGACGCGGAGCGGCATCAACCTCGTGGCCACGAGCAACTCGTGGGGCGGCGGCGGATTCTCGCAGGGCCTGGCCGATGCGATCGAGCGCGCGAACGCGGCGGGCATCCTGTTCGTGGCCGCGGCGGGCAACAGCACCGTCAACTGCGACGGCGGCACCTGCTTTCCCGCCGGGTACGCGAACGCGAACGTGATTTCCGTTGCGTCCATCACGAGCACGGGCGACATCAGCTCGTTCTCCAACTACGGCGCGACCACCATCGACATCGGCGCACCGGGCAGCGGCATCTGGTCCAGCGTTCCCAAGTCGGCGAAGGGCAGGCAGGTCACCTCGGGCTACGCGAGCTACAGCGGCACCTCGATGGCCACGCCACATGTGAGCGGCGCGGCGGCGCTGTACGCGGCGTATCACCCCGGCTCGTCCGCCGCGGCCATCAAGGCCGCGATCCTGGGCAGCGCGGTGCCGACGGCGTCGCTGGCCGGCAAGACGGTGACGGGCGGGCGGTTGAACGTGAGCGGGTTCTGAGTTTCCGCTCGCGGTAACAGGTCTGGCAGAGCCCCCGTCGCGATTGCGGCGGGGGCTCTGTCGTTCCGGGCACGATGGCGGCGCAGTCACCACTTGACTAATCGAAAAAAATTGATTGATTTTGCGTCGTGCCCACATCAACGCTGGATGTCCCGCGCGTCGCCGAACTCTGCAACGCCCTCGCCGACGAGGCGCGCGTGGAGATTGTCGCGCGGCTGCTGGACGGCGAGAAATGCGTGTGCGATCTCACCGACGCGCTCGAGACGGGACAATCCCGACTGTCCTATCATCTCAGGGTGTTGAAGGATGCCGGGCTCGTGACGGACCGGCGCGAAGGCCGGTGGGCGTACTACACGCTCGCGCGCGAGGCCTTCCTGGAAGCCGAGCAGCTGTTGTCCGCCTTGCGCCCGCGTGCAGTGCGCACCCTGAAGACCGGCTGCTGTTGACGGCGCACTCGTTTCTTTTTGCCTGATACATCAAATTTTATTGCTGACTGGAGGAGACCATGAGCAACGCAAACGTGACGGAGTCGCTTGGCGCCCTGCGCACCACGGTGCAGGACCGGTACGGCGAAGTGGCGCGCCGCGTGTCCGACGGCCAGACCGGTGCCGCGTGCTGCGCGCCCGCGACGGGCTCCAGCGGATGTTGCGGCACCACCACCGAGCGGTGGGATCCAATCACGGCCAATCTCTACGACGACGCCGAGGCAGCGGGGCTGCCCGCCGAAGCGCTGCTCGCGTCGCTCGGCTGCGGTAACCCCACCGCCCTCGCGAACCTGCGCGAGGGCGACGTCGTGCTCGATCTCGGGTCGGGAGGCGGGATCGACGTATTGCTCTCCGCGCGGCGAGTGGGGCCGAGCGGGAAGGCGTATGGTCTCGACATGACCGACGACATGCTCGCGCTCGCGAACGAGAACAAGGCCCGCGCCGGCGCAACGAACGTGGAGTTCCTGCGCGGGCACATCGAGGCGATCCCGTTGCCGAGCAACACGGTGGACGTGATCATCTCCAACTGCGTGATCAACCTCTCGGGCGACAAGGCGGCGGTACTCGCCGAGGCGTTTCGGGTGCTGAAGCCGGGGGGCCGCTTCGCGGTGTCGGACGTCGTGGTGCGCGGAGCGGTGCCCGCAGCGATCAAGCGCAGCATGGAGCTGTGGGTGGGGTGCGTGGCGGGCGCGCTGGAGGAGCAGGAATTTCTGGGCCTGCTCGCCGCCGCCGGATTCGTGGATGCGAGCATCGAGCCCACGCGTGTGTACAAGGCGGAGGATGCCGCGGCGTTCCTGGCCGACACGTCGCTCGACACCGAACAGTTCGCGCGGGAGATCGACGGGAAGTTCATGGGTGCGTTCGTGCGCGCCACGAAGCCTGGTGCGGCGCCGGCGCGGAAGCCACTCGCGATGGCGGCTGGCGCGGCGGGCGAGGCGGGTGCGGCGAGCGCATGCTGTGCCGACGGATGCTGCGACTGAGGAGCCGCACCCGCCGATGAAATTCGCATTGCTGTCGGACATCCACGCCAACCTTCCCGCGCTCGCGGCGGTCCTCGACGACATCGCGTCGCGAGGTGACATCGCGACCGTCCATCACCTCGGCGATCTCGTCGGCTACTCGTCGAACCCGAACGAGGTCGTGGCGCACCTGACTGCGCGCGGCATCAGCGGCATTGCCGGCAACTACGATTCAACCGTCGCAACCAACTACAAGCACTGCGGTTGCCGCTCCGAGACGCCGC
>JANLTI010000214.1:0-5288 GCA_031362845.1 Gemmatimonadaceae bacterium
GCCGCGCGCGCATCCTCGATCGACGAGAACGCCGACTCGACCACAAGTCGCGCGCCGGAATCCGCACCGGCTTCCGTCGCGCCGACGCGGGCGCTCGCGCGGCCGAGCATCGCGCCCCCGGCCAGGAGCAGCAGTCCGGCCGCGGCCCGTAGCGGCCACCGCGGCGTGATTCGGAGTGGCTGCCGCGGCGCCACGCCTGCGCCCGATCCCGCGTCGAGCGCGGAGGCGATCGCATCCCAGCGAGTGAGCGGAAGGCCGAAGGCCGCGCGCTCCGCCGCCGCCATGGCGACCAGCGTGCGGTACGCATCACGCTCGCGCGCGCACGCGGCGCACGCGGCGAGGTGCGCTGTTTCAGCGACGGTCGCGTGTTCGTCGGCGAGCGCCGCGAGACGTTCAGTGGAGAGGTGCAGCATGTTCGGTCGGCGTGGGTCGTAAGAGCATCGACGATGGCGCATCGATCAGATGGGCGAGCATGACGCGCAGCTTGGCGCGCGCCTTGAACAGTTGTGACTTGGAACCGCCGGAGGTGATGCCGAGCTGCTCGGCGATCTCCTCGTGCGTATAGCCTTCGACGTCGTGGAGCAGAAAGACCGTGCGCGCCCCGGGTGACAGGCGTGCCGCTGCATGCTCGATCGAGGCCGCGAGCATGGCGCGATCCGCTTCCGGCTCCACAGACGCACTGTCGTCTTCCACATCCACCTCCAGCGCCGCCAGTCGCCGGTGTCGGCGCAGCGCATTCAACGTACGATTGACCGCGATCCGATGCGCCCACGTGCCGAACTGCGCATCGCCGCGAAAGCTGGGCAACGCCCGGAAGATCTGGATCCAGACGTCCTGTGCGACATCGGCCGCGAAATCGGCATCGTGACCCACCATGCGCCGAACGACGACGTCGATGTGCGGTGCATGGCGCGTCCACAGCGCCCGCATCGCCCCTTGGTCGCCATCGATGGCGCGCTGTACGGTGAGCTGTTCGTTCTCCATGGCGTCCGAGAAATTGGTCACTGGAGCGGGGACAAGGGTTGCCCTCCGTACGGACCGGACCCGTGCCGTGCTTCAACCAGCACGCTCCGCCCAATGCGCCCGACCACGCGAACTCCCGCCCTGCTCCCCGGCCAGACCGCGAGGCCGGGCCCGCCTCAGACGCCAGATCAGCGAGCCCATCCTATATCGTGACGCCACAACCTCTTGCTCGTCGTAGAAATAGCTGACATAATGGGCCGTCGCGGCACATCCGCCGTTGGAACCTGCGCCGTCCCTCACTGTATTGATCGTACCGGGCCCTGCCGTCATCCTACCCAGGCCCGGTTTTCCATTTTCCACATGAGCACGCTTCCTGCCTAGCGTACCCGGCAGTACCGGGTATCCCCTGGGCAGATCACGAGGAGTTCCGCGTTGCTGAACCTGCTGTTCGCCGCCGCGAATCTGTTCCATCCGCTCGGCCCCGCCGTGCTCGACCGCGACGGCCTGCCGGCCAAGTCGCCGAGCGCGGTTGGAATGAGTGCGTCGCGCCTGGCGACCATCAATCGGGTGATTGAACGAGGTATCAGGGCGGGCGGCTATCCCGGCGCGGCCGTGGTCGTTGGCCGGAAGGGCGCGGTGGTGTGGGAGAAGGGTTTCGGACGGGTGGGCTGGACCCCCGAGGCAGGTCATGTCGAGGCCGACCAGACCATTTATGATCTCGCGTCGCTCACGAAGGTGGTCGGCACGACCACCGCGGTGATGATCCTGTTCGACGAGGGCAAGATTCGCCTGGACGATCGGGTGGTGAAGTTCCTGCCCGAGTTCACCGGCGGCGGGCGCGAGCTGGTGACTATCCGGCTGCTGCTCGAGCATCGCTCCGGATTGCCGGCGGGTCGTGACCTGTGGCGCATCGCGCACAGCGCGTCCGAGGCGCGTGCGGCCGTCCTCCAGACCCCGCTCGTCGCGCCGCCGGGTCAGACCTATGAGTATTCCGATCTGGGCGCCGATGTGCTGGCGTTCATGGTCGAGTCGATCACCGCACAGCCACTGGATCAGTTTCTCGACGCACGCGTGTTCTCGCTGCTGGGCATGAAGGACACGCACTTCCGTCCCGACGCGTCGTTGCGCGGTCGCATTGCGCCCACGGAGCTCACGCCGCCACGCGGGTATCCGCTGCGCGGCGAGGTGCACGACGAGAACGCCTATGCGCTGGGTGGCGTGGCCGGTCATGCAGGACTGTTCAGCACAGCGAGCGACCTCTCCATCTTCGCGCAGATGCTGTTGAACGGCGGAACGTTCGACGGAACACGGATCATCGCCGACAGCACGGTTGCCCTGTTCACCAAGCGCGCGGCGGGCACGCGGGCGCTGGGCTGGGACACCTGCGCGGGTGAGTTCGGCTGCGGCAAGTACATGAGCGCGAACGCCTACGGTCACACGGGGTTCACCGGCACCTCGCTCTGGATCGATCCTGATCGCGACATGTTCGTCGTGCTCCTCACCAACCGGGTGCACGCGGCAAAGGCTCGGCGTCCGGCAAAGGTGATCAGCGACGTTCGCGCCGACCTGGCGGATGCCGCGGCGCTGGCGGTTACCGACATGCGCGGCGGTCCGCTCGTGATGCCGCGCTCCTTCCGCGCCGATCGCGCGGTGGGGTGGAACCGGCCGGACGTGAAGGTCTCGCGCGCCAAGGCGGTCAAGGCCAGACGCGCTGCGGCGGCACGTGCTCGTGCCCGCGCGAAGAGCAAGGCGAGTGCACGCCGGTCCTCCTCGACGACGAAGAAGAAAAAGGCGTCGTCGAGGCGCTAGCGAGAGACGCCGTCGCTGGTGATACTCCGAGGATCCCGTCCGGAGCACGCACCATGTCCACCGAGCTGCCCATCTCCCCGCGTCATTCACCGACCTCGCACGTCGTGCCGGCTCCGCAGGCGGACGGCGCGGCGGAGTCCGAGGGCGGAGCAACAATCGCTGTGAAGGCCGACGCGCCAGGCGACATTCCCGTCGTGGTCCCCGGCAGCGGTGCCGCTTTCGCCGACGTGAGCCTCGAGCAGGCGAGGCTCGCGCTTCGAAAGGTGAAGGATCCCGACCTCAACTTGAACATCGTGGACCTCGGACTCGTCTACGATGTGCGCGTGGCCGACGGCAACGTGGAGGTCGACATGTCCCTCACCTCGCCCGGCTGTCCGAGCGGTCCGGAGATCATGGGCGACGCGGAGCGCATGCTGAAGGCGCTGCCGGGCGTGGGCTCGGTAACGGTGAACCTCGTGTGGTCGCCGTTCTGGACCCCGGACCGGATCGAGCCGCGGGTGCGGGCGTACATGGGCCTCTGAACTGCGGGGCGGGCGGCGGCTGCGCCGCCTGTCCTTACGGGGCGGGCGTGGCGGCTGCGCCGCCCGCCCTTACGGGGCGGCGGGCGCTACGCGCCGCCTTACTGCAAACTCACAACGGCTTTGACGTTGCCGTAAGCGAGCAACGCGAGCGCCCCGTAAGGCAGCGCGCAGCGCCTGCCGCCCCGTAAGCGCAGCGCCCCGTAAGGCGCGAGCGCAGCGAGGCGCCGCCCGTCAGTCATCAGTCCGCGTACGGCGAGTTTTCAGTGACCTCGGTCTTCAGTGCCGTTCCCTTGCGATGCGGATCCAGCGCGGCGACGAACGACTCCGCCAGTTCCTGCGCCTGCCACCGCCGAAGTTCCGTCACTTCCATCACCTCGTCGACCGAGGAAGGGTTGCGACGCGCCACCGCCTCCATGCGGTCGCGCGAGCACAACACCCCCGCGTCGAGCGTGAGCCGCTTGGCCGCGGCGTCGCGCGCCGTCTTGAGCGCGCTCACGCGTGTATCGAAGTCGGCGTCGCGATCCCACCGGGCCGCCTTCGGAAAGCGCGGCAGCTCCGACTCTGGTACGGCGAGTCCGCGCTTCACCGCATCGAGGAGCTCGCCGCCGCGTTGCTCGAGAATTCCGCGCGGCATCCCCTTGAGCTTCGCGAGCGCATCACGCGTCGACGGATGCGTGCGCGCGATGTCGAGCAGTTGCTCGTTGCCGAGCACACGAAAGGTGGCGCGATCGAGCTGCCGGGCCACTCCGTCGCGCCACGGCACCAGCTCTCGCAGCACCGCGAGCTCGCGGCGGTTGAGGTCGCGCGCGCCCTTGAGCTTGAGAAAGCCCATGCCCGGCGCTTCGTCCGCCCAGCGCGTGCCTTCCAGCAGCGCGAACTCCTCTCGCGCCCACGGCATACGACCCATGCGCTCCAGCTCCGCCGACATCCGGTCCTTCAACTCGAGCAGGTACCGCGTGTCCTGCGCTGCGTAGTCGAGCATGTCGGTGGTGAGCGGACGCATGGACCAGTCGGCGCGCTGATGCTTCTTGTCGAGCTTCACGTCGAAGAAGCGTTCCAGCAGGGCGGCCAGCCCGAACGCCGTGTAGCCGAGGAGCTGCGCGGCGATGCGGGTATCGAAGATGTGCCGGATCTTCCAGCCGTAATCCTGCTCCAGCAATCGGAGGTCGTAGTCGGCGTCGTGGAACACGACCTCCACCGACGGATCCTCGAGCAGCGCGCCAAGGCCCGTGGGCCGGCCGATGGGCAGGGGATCGATCACGGCGTGCGTGTCACGGGTCGACAGCTGCAGCAAGTAGATGCGATCGACGAACCGATGAAAGCTCGCACCCTCGGTATCCAGGGCTATTTCGCGCGCGCCAGCAATTGCCGTCGTCAACGTCTCGACGGCGGACACGGTATCGAGATAGACGAACGACGGTGCGTTCGCGCGGTCGGCCACGCTGGTCCTCGCTCTGTTGTCGGATCGGGCAACGCGGTAATGTAGCGCGTCGCGCCATCGCGTCACGCGCGTGCCCGCGGCACGGGACTGGCTCCCTGTGGCCAGCTCACTTCGCTACATCCCCTCGACCTTCGTATGAGCGATCCGACCCGAGATCCCGCGCTCGACCTGCGTCGCGGCCCCGCTGGCAATCCCACCGCGAACGCGACGCACGCCGACCAGCGCGGCGAGGTGCCGCCGAAGCACATCGGGCGCGGCGACGTGCGGCACAACCGCACGGTCGGGTGGCGCAGTCGAGACATCGTCCGGACGGCGACGCTCGTGCTCGCGATGTACCTGTTGGTGCGACTCATCTGGTTCGCCAACGCACTCTTCCTCACCGTTTTCCTCGGCATCCTGTTCGCCATCGCCATCTCGGCAGGGGTGGATCGGCTCCAGCGGTGGCGCATTCCACGCGGCATGGGCGCCGCGCTCATCGTCATCACCTTTTTCGGCCTGCTCGGCGGATTCGGCGCCCTCATGGCGCCCACCCTGCGCGAACAAGGCGCCGAGCT
>JANLTI010000062.1:0-37628 GCA_031362845.1 Gemmatimonadaceae bacterium
CGGCGCGGCGCGGCAAGACGGAGGACGCGCGTCGCCATGTGGCAGAGGCGCGGCGGATCCTCGACACTGACCCGAAAATGGCCGCGGCGCAGGAACGGTTTTATCCCTACCTCACCGGTTACGTCGCGCTGTTCACGAACGACCTTGCCTCGGCCGAATCGGAATTGACAAAGGCGATCGCGATCCAGGGGAATGCAACCGACCCGTACATGCACGCGCTCCTCGCCATGACGTACGAGAAGTTGGGCGACGAGGCAAAGGCGCGCGAATTCCATGAGAAAGCCTACGCACTCGCCACGTCGCACAATCCGCCGGCCGCGTTCACTCGTCCCTATGCGCGACGAAAGCTGGCACGGTAGCGAGCGTATCCCCGCCGTGCCGACGCGGCGGTGAGCACGCCCACGCCGACCATTCGGCGAGTGCACGTCCTCGATGACACGCTGATCGAGGGGCTCGCGGGGGTGCTCATCGACTGCGTGGACGGCGGTGCATCGGTGAGTTTCATGCTCCCGCTGCCGCGCAACCGGGCCGTGGAGTTCTGGCGGCGTATTGCGCTCGGAGTCGCGGCGGGCGAACGCGCGCTGCTGGTGGCGGAGGACGCGGAGGGCGTCTGTGGTACGGTCCAGCTCGTCCTCGAGCAGCCGGAGAATCAGCCGCACAGGGCAGACCTGTCCAAGATGCTCGTCCACAGCCGAGCGCGTCGGCGGGGAGTGGGCGCTGCACTGATGCGCGCTGCGGAGAAGACGGCGCGCGAGTGCGGGAAGTCCCTCCTCGTGCTCGACACGGTGACCGGCGGCGACGCCGAGCGCCTGTACGAACAGCTCGACTGGGTACGTGTTGGTGTCATTCCCGGATACGCCCTGATGCCGCGGGGCGAACGATGTGACACGACCGTATTCTATCGCGACCTGCACCGGTGAGACGCTTGTCAGGCTCAC
The DNA here is from genome assembly GCA_031362845.1 of Gemmatimonadaceae bacterium. Lineage (GTDB taxonomy): Bacteria > Gemmatimonadota > Gemmatimonadetes > Gemmatimonadales > Gemmatimonadaceae > AG11. Next base: position 939 of record JANLTI010000062.1, read on the forward strand.
GCGCACTACCCGAGCGGAGCACCAAGCCAATGCGATCGCAGTTTCGGTTCACCGCGTCGGCGGTCGCCGTCGTCTGCTGTGCTGGCTGTTCGACGGAGGCGCGGGTTCCCGCGTCAGGTGATACGTCGTCGGGGCCGGCTGCCGAGCAGCCCGTGGCGCGGACCGGTGCCACCAACCCACCGGCGCTCTGGACCGTCACCCCGTTCGGAATCGGACCCGTACGAGCCGGGTTGCTGGTGCGCGACGTGTCCGTCGCCCTGAGTGGCGCCCTTGTCGCACCGCCCACACGCGACACGACTGCCTGCGCCTACCTCACGTGGCGTAACGGCCCGCCGGGTGTGAAAGTCATGGCGGAAGATGGTCGCGTCGCCCGCGTCGAAGTCGACAGCGGGGCGACGGCGACGGAGGATGGTGCGCGGATCGGCGATTCGGAAGCGAGGATCCGTGAACTGTATGGAAGCCGCGTGAAGGTCGAGCCGCACAAGTACACCACGGGCCACTATCTCATCGTGACACCGGCGAAAGTTGCGGACAGCCTCTTCCGCCTGGTATTCGAGACCGACGGTCAGCGCGTGACCAGATTTCGAGCCGGAACGGTGCCGCCGGTGCTGTATGTGGAAGGATGCAGCTGAGCGACGGACTGCGGATGAGGCTATCGCCATTGGATGCGAGTCCCTCCATCTTATGTCGACAGTTGCCACCGTAGCGCAGCGACGTCCCCCGCGCCTTCATACTCTCTCAGGATCATGACGCGACAGGTCACTGTGCAATTCGCCTCCGTCCTCGCCCGCGTGAGCGCGTTGTCGTGAGCGCACTCAAGCTCTGCCCGTCGTGCAGCACCGAGTATCCCGCGACCGAGCGATTCTGCCCCAAGGATGGCACCGCGCTTCGCTCGCAGTCCACGGAGGTAGCGAACCTCGTCGGGTCCGTCATCGCCGAGCGCTATCACGTGCTCTCGAAGCTCGGTGAAGGCGGAATGGGGCAGGTGTATCTTGCCGAGCACGTGAAGATGGGGCGGCAGAGCGCGGTCAAGGTGATGCATCCCGCCACCGTGCACGACACCGCGACGATCGCCCGGTTCAATCGCGAGGCGGCGAACGCGAGTCGTATCGATCATCCCCATGTGGCCGGTATCTACGACTTCGGGGAGACGCCGGAAGGTCTGGTTTATCTCGCGATGCAATACATCGAGGGACCCACGCTCACCGCGATCATGCAGGCGAATCGCGCGCTCGTGCCGCGTCGGGCTGCCGAGCTCACGCGCCAGGTGGCGGAAGGACTACACGCGGCGCACGCGCTCGGAATCGTGCATCGCGATCTCAAGCCTGACAACATCATGGTCACGACCGACCGCGATGGCGTGGAGTGCGTGAAGGTCGTGGACTTCGGTATTGCAAAGGCCGCCGGCGGTGGCAGCCAGAAGGTGACGCAGACCGGCATGGTCGTCGGGACGCCGGAGTACATGAGCCCGGAGCAGCTCTCCGGTGAAGATGTGGATTCGCGTAGCGACACGTACTCGCTCGCACTCGTCGCGTTCAACATGCTCACGGGCGATCTTCCATTTCCCGCGGAATCGACGCAGACGTCGATGGTCATGCGGCTCACCGAACGCCCGTGGTCGCTCGCGGAAATGAAGCCGGACGTGGCATGGCCGGCCGACGTACAGGCGGTGATGAGTCGTGCGCTCGAGCGTCTGCCGGCGGACCGGTACCAGACGACGCGCGAGTTCGGGCGCGCCCTGCATGCGGCGATCGCCACCATGCCGGAACCGCTGGCGGCGATCGCGGGCACGCCGGTGCCCGACATTCCGGTGAATACGATCCCGACCACGCCGGCGCGCGCGTCGAGGACGCGGTCTCTTGCGGCGCCGGGGCGTCGCGAAATGCTCTTTGCCGCCGGCATAGTGGGTGTGCTCGTCGCCATCCTCGTCACTGTCATCGTGATGAGGGGCGGGCTCGGAAGCGCAGGGGGTTCGTCGCGCGCCTACAACGAGGGAATCGCCGCGTTCGGCGCGGGCCGGCGCGATGTCGCCGCCGAGCGCTTTCGTCGCGCCACGCTCGACATGCCAGGCGACCCGAATCCGCACGTCTACCTCTCGCGCCTCGCGCGCGACGCCGGCGATCTTCCTACCGCGCAGGCCGAAGCTGTACGAGCGGTCCAGCTCGGGCCCACGAGCGCCACGGCACTGCGAGAGCTGGCGTCCATCTCCTACGTCCAGAAGAACTACACGGGAGCACGTACGTTCTACACGCGGGCGCTCGCCGTCGATCCCGGCGACCGACTCTCACGCGGCTTTCTCGGCTGCGCGCTGATCAAGCTCGGTCGCGTGGATGAGGGCGCGCGATGGATTGAACGCGCCGGGCCGGGCGCCTGGTCGAACTGCGTGATTCGATGAAGGGAGGCAAGGCGGGGCGCAAGCGGAAGACAGCGGGCGGTGCGGGACGGCCGGATCGGAAGGGCGGTGGGCGCGGAGCGGCGAGCACGGGAAATTCGAAGCGAGCGGCGACCGTCGCGCCTAAGAAAGGAAGCCGGAAAAAATCCTTCGGCGGCACGTCCACGTCGGGAGACGACGTGGTCGACGCATGAGCAGGACGAGCGCTGCAGCGGCGACGCGGTGGATGCGAGGCGCGATCGTCATCGCGAGCGTGAGCTCGATAGGGTGCGCGAACCTGCCCCCGGTGCTCGCACCCGATGCGGCGACGCGCGCGACGCTGAGTCGATCCGACTCCGCGCTGGTGGGACGCCTCCTGCAGGCCGAGGATCGGCGCGACTCCACCGATGTCGCACTGCGGGAGGCGGGAGCGCATCACGACGGGCGTCTGCGCCGGCTGGCGCAGCGTGCGCGTGGACGAATTCGCGACCCACTGTTCGCCGCGCGGGATTCGCTCCCGGCCCTGGACGCGCGCCCGGCGTGGCCGGAGCCGGCGTGGCGGCATCGGTACCGTGCACTGGTTGCGGCACGGGGCGACTGCGGGGCGCTCCGCACCGCGCTCGCTGACGCGTCGTGGCCGGTGCGATTGCGCGCGACGGACCTGGTCACCTCGGCGTGCGCGTCGGACGAGCGAATCGCAACGCTGTTGCGCGAGTGGGTTGACGGACTGCCTGCCGACGCGTCACGCCGTCGGGCGACCGGCGTGTCGTGGCACGGCGCGGCTCACGCGGTCGTCGCCCTCGCGCGCGTGCGACCGCTCGACGCCGCGCCACGTGTGCGAGCGCTCGCCACGCACCGCCAGTGGCAGGTGCGCATGTATGCGGCGCGTGCCGCCGCTGCGCTGTCGGACTCTGTCACGTTGCGCCAACTTTCGCGTGACGATGACGCCATCGTACAGGAAACGGCCATCGAAGCGCTCGGCACACTCACGCCAACGGACACCGGGCTGTTCCTGGCGGCGTTGCGCGCGGAGCAGGCTCCCGTGGTTCGCGCTGCGGCCATCGCCCTCACGCGCACGCCCGGCGCCGGCGTGCGTGCGGCGGCGAACGCGATGTTCGAGCGCTGGGTCGGGCGCGGGAGTGCCTCCGAGCGCGACGTGCGGATCGCGCTCCTCGAGGCGGCGGGCCGCGCACCGCGCGAGGACCGACCGCCCCCCACGCGGTACGAGCTTCCTGCCCGCGCGGTTGCCCTCGCACTCGGCGCAGAAGTCCGACTTCGCGTTCGCATGGCCGACGCCAGCGGTGGGGGCTCGTTCGTCGTGCGGTTGCGTGGCGACGCGGCGCCCATGATGGCCGCCCGCCTTCTCGCCCTGGTACAGGCGCGCTACTACGACGGGCTCACATGGCACCGGGTGGAGCACGATTTCGTCATCCAGGGCGGAAGCCCCGGCCGCAGCGAATATGTTGGGCTCGCGCAATACCTGCGCGACGAGTTGGGTGGCGTGCCGCACGTGCGAGGTACGGTGGGCATGAGCACGCGCGGGCACGATACCGGCGACGCGCAGTGGTTCGTGAACCTGCGCGATAACGGCCGGCTCGACCGCGACTACACCGTGTTCGCACAAGTCGTCGACGGCATGGACGTCGTCGATGACGTGTTCGAGGGCGATATCATCTCGACCATCGAGGAGATCGCTCTGCCGTCGTCATCTCCGCGCTGACGCACCGCACGCGCGCATCAGCGCAGAAAGCGTCGTGCGACCTGCTCGAGGCGCTCGTCGTTCGTCCGCTCGGCTTCGGCGAGCACTGCTTCCACGTGGACGCGCAGGCGCGGTTCGCCCCAGTAGTACCCCGTCGCGCGCTCGGCGAGCTGCGTTTCGTTCACCCGTGCGGCCTCGAGAAGCGCGCGCGCCGCCACGCGCTCGTACGACGGATCATCGCGATCCGGAAGATCGTAGTGGCGACGCGGCATCTCGCCTTCCGCATCGTCCCGCAGAAATGCTCGTGACATGGGGTTCGTCCTCCCGTCGAAGCTGCACCGTGCCGTCCCCTCGAAGATAGCGACCCGGTCAATCTCCAGACCCACGAATCTCAATATCACCGTGCTGGAAGAGTAAAAGAGTTCGAGACCGGGCGGGCGGAAACCACGTGATGCGTTTCCTGTTGACCGTTTACCTACCGTTCACCGTTCTCAAACGCCGAACGGAATACGCCGAACGGGAAACGCGCGACGTGGATTCCCCCTGCTTCCGGTGGGACCGGCACACCCGCCACGGCAGCTACCGGTCGAACCGGAACAGCGCTGCGTCGTCATTGCGCCGGCCCAGCAGTGCATCACGGATGATCTCGGCCGCGAGCACGCTGTAGGTGATGCCATTGCCGCCGTAGCCGAGCGCGAAGTACGAGGATGGCCAGTCCGGGTGCTCGCCGATGTACGCCAGGCCATCCTTCGTCTCGCCGAAGGTGCCCGCCCAGGCGAACGCCACCTGCATCGCGAGGTCGGGAAAGAGCTCACGAAAGCGCTTCGCGAGGCGCTCGGTCTTGCGCGGCAGCAGGCGGTCGCGCCGTGCGGGATCGCGAAACGCTTCGTCCTCACCGCCCATCATCACGCGCCCGTCGCTCGTCGTGCGGAGGTAGAGGTACGGCGTAGCATGTTCCCAGATGAGGCAGCGATCCTCGCCCCACCCGTCGAGCGAGCGCATCGGCTCGCTCACCAGCGCGTAGGTGCTCACCAGCTTGGCGACCCGTTCCTTCAGGAACTCGTGCGTTTCGTACCCTGTGGCGAACACGATACGACGGGCGCGTACCTGTCGTTCGTCCGCGGTGCGCACCGTGACGCCATCGCGCGACGCGTCCACCTTCGTCACGTTGGTGCGATCGTACACGCGGAGCCCGCGCAAGCAGGCATGCGTCAGGAGCGCGTGCGTGAGCGCGTAGGCGTCCACCTGGGCGCCGTCGTGCGACAGCAGCGCCGCTGGCCGGCGGAACGCGAAGCGACGGGCGATGTCGTCCTCGTCCAGCCATTCTACATTGAAGCCAATGGCCTGGCGCAGCTCCAGCTCTGTTCGCAGCGTGGCCCGATCGCGCTTCTTGCTAGCGAGGTACAGGCTGCGCTTGCGCTCGAACCCGGTATCGGCACCGAGCCCGCTCGCCAGCCGCTCCAGCTTGTCGATCGCAGCGCGACACGCCAGATACGCGCGCTCGGCGTGCTGCGATCCGATCATCCGGGAGAGATCGGTCAGCGAGACGTCGATCTCGTATTGCAGGAGCGCCGTGGACGCGCTGGTGCTTCCCCAGCCGATCTCGCGACGATCGAGGATGACCGCCTCGCTGCCCGCCTCGACGAGATGGTGCGCGACGAGGGCGCCGGTGATCCCGCCTCCAATGATCGCGACGTCACACGCGAGATCCTCGTCCAGGCGAGGATAGGTCTGAAGCAACCCGTGCTTGACGGGCCAATAGGGATAGCCGGAGGTGAGATCCATTCCGCACGGAACGCAGGTGATCGTAGATTGATGCCGCAGGACGACGTGGACGTCGACCGGCGTGCCGTCCTTGCGAGCCCCGTGCCGACGCACGAGCGATCAGCGCGTCCATGAAACGGAAGGAGGTGCTCATGAGGGCCTATGTCATCACCACCGCCGTCGTCTTCACTCTGCTCACGTTGGCCCACGTGTGGCGCACCGCCGTGGAAGGGTGGGTGGTCGTGAAGGATCCGTGGTTCATGCTCAGCACGGTGATCGCGACCGCTCTGGCCATCTGGGCGTGGCGGATCGCTGCAACGCTCCGCCGATCGTCGTCCGGTCTACCCGGCATCGACGAGTCGCCACAGTCGCGACAGCTGTAGCGCCGCGGAAACGGCACCCGATATGCGACTTGTGCAGGCGTCGGGTTCCGCGTGATCGTCACGCGTCGTGCTCCGGCGAGAGGCTCACGCGCACCGGGAAGGCGACATGGCGAAGAAAGACGGCAAGTCGGGCGGCGACAAGAAGGGCGGCACGGAGAAGAACGGCATGCCTGGCGGGCACGGGGGCAAGGGACAGTCAGGCACCGATCAGGGGAAGACCGATAGTTCGCGCAAGGAGCGAGGCGGCTACGGCTCCACCGGGGCCAAGGGGTCAGGCGGAACGGGCTCGTCGCAGGGCTCGGGTGGCGGGTCAGGGGGCACGCACGGCTGATCTGGCGGGGCTGGCTCCACCCTCCTTTATGGTAGCGGCGCCACCGACGATCGAGATTCCCGGGAATAAGTGACGGATCGGCCGGTATCGTGGGTGATTACCTGCGTACGAACGATTCGGTCTTGACGCACGGCGGCAAAAGCCGTAAATCGGCGTGCACGCGCCACGAACGCATCGTCGATCGGCCTCCTCGGTTCCCTCTCGAGGCCCTTCGACCGCTGTCGTGCCATGTCGTGCCACGCCGGACCCAGCGACCGGCTCTCGCGCGACCGGCATGGCAGCGACAGTGCCGCGTCAATCCAACCCCCGGGGAGGTTTCACAGTGCCCGCACGAACGAAATTGATGTTGGCCATTCTGGCCGCGTTGGCCATGCCGTCGGCATTGCTGGCGCAGACGCGAGTCCTCACCGGCCGCGTGGTGGATGCCACGAGCCGGGCCGGCGTGCCCGGAGCGATCATCTCCGTCTCCGGAACGACCCTGGTGACCCAGGCGAATGGCGAAGGTCAGTTCCGCCTCACCATTCCGTCCAGCGAAGTCACGGTCAGCTTCCGCGGGCTCGGCTTCCGCCGAGAGAACATTCGCGTGCTCTCCACCCAACAGACCATCGAAGTCGCGCTCACCCGTGAGGCGGCCCAGCTCTCCGAAGTGGTGGTCACCGGTGCCGCGACCTCGCAGGAACGCCGCAACATCGCGACCGCGGTGGCCAGCGTGTCGGCCGAGGAGATCGCACGTGTCCCGGCGGCTTCTCTCGATAACGCCCTCCAAGGCAAGATCGTGGGCGCGTCCATCAACATGAACAGCGGCGCTCCGGGCGGCGGCGGACAGATCCAGATCCGCGGCGTCACCTCGGTGCTCGGCAATGGCGAGCCGCTGTTCGTGGTCGATGGCGTCATCATCAGTAACGCCACTATCTCCACCGGCATCAACGCCGTGTCGCGCGCGAGTGGCAGCGGCTTCAACACGACCCAGGACAACTCGACGAATCGTCTTGCCGACGTGAACCCTGGTGACATTGAGAATGTCCAGGTGCTCAAGAGCGCGGCGGCGACGGCGATCTACGGCTCCAAGGCCACCAACGGTGTCGTACTCATCACCACGAAGCGCGGACGCACCGGCGCCACGCGCGTCGGGCTGACGCAGCGCTTCGGTCAATATCAGGCGACGCGCCTCCTCGGCTCGCGCCGCTTCACCAAGCAGACCGCGACCGATCTTCTCGGTGCAACGCTCGCCGATCAGTACTGCGCGACCGAATGCCCCTACTACGATTATCAGGATCGCATCTACGGTCAGAACGATCTCTCGCACGAGACGTCGGTCTCCCTGAGCGGCGGCGGCGAAAACACGAAGGTGTTCCTCTCGGGCCTCCACAAGAACGACCGTGGCACCGAGCTCAACACGGGCGCCATCCGGCAGTCGTTGCGCATGAACGCTGACCACACCTTCGGCTCCCGCTTCTCGTCCAACGTCTCGGCGGCCATTTCCCGCAGCAAGAGCGAGCGTGGCGTGTCGAACAACGACAACACGTTCGTCAGCCCCATCTACGCGTTCGGCTACACCCCCGCGATCATCGATCTCGAGCGGCAGGTCGCCGGCCGCTACGTGGACAACGATCTTGTCCGCGCGCTCACCGGCATCGGCACCAATCCGTTCCAGACCCTGGCGAGCCTCCGCAACGTCGAGGACGTGTGGCGCATGATCGCGTCTGGCACGGCGCGCTTCAACGCCTACACGAACGACAGGCAGTCGCTCTCCTTCGCGCTGAGCGGCGGACTCGATCGCTACAACGCAGGGTCCGAGACCTACTCGCCGAACAACCTGCAGTACGAAGCGGACGATGGGTTCCTCGGCACCGCCTCGCAGGGTGAGGCGCTCAGCACCCAGTACAACGGAACACTCAGCGCGGTGCACATCTTCACGCCTGGCGCGCGGGGCATGATCCCATTCCTGTCGACGGCCACGACGTCGTTCGGCGCGCAGTACGAAGATCGCGCGCTCAACCGCTATTCGGTGATCGCTCGCGGATTGGTGCCGACCATCTCGTTGATCGACCAGGGCACACCGACGATCTCGCAGACCCCGACGGCCGTGCGTGACCAGGCGTTCTTCGCCAACGAAGAACTCCTGATGTTCGACGAGAAGTTGTCGATGTCGGCCCGCGTCCGGGCCGAGCGCAGCAGCGTGAACGGCGATCGCAACAAGTACTTCTACTGGCCCGCCGCGTCGGCGGCCTATCGTTTCGTGTCGCCCTTCCCCCGCGCGGACGAGATCAAGCTGCGCGCGGCGGTTGGAACGTCGGGCAACCAGGCCAACTACGGCAACCGTGATGTCACGATCGCCGGCCTCGGCCTCATCGATGGTCGTACCGCGCTGGGCGTGCCCGGCACGGTCGGCAATCCGACGATCGAGCCGGAGAAGATGCGCGAGATCGAGTACGGTGTCGACGCGCAATTCTTCGATTCGCGCGCGGGGCTCGAGGTGAACGTGTTCGACCGGTCGATCACGGATCTGCTCCTTCAGGCCCCACTGCCGCAGTCCAGCGGGTTCACGCAGCAGTTCCTGAACGGCGGCAATCTGGTGACGAAGGGCGTCGAAGTCGCCATGAATCTCGTACCGATCCGTGGGCCAGTGCTCTGGAACGCCCGGGTTCAGTACTCGTCCTTCAAGTCGCGCGTGAAGTCGCTGCCGACACGCGTTGCCGATTTCGCGATCGCGAACTCCGGCTTCGGTGCGCAGTACGGCCGCGGCCGCATCGCGCGTGGGCAGATCTCGACGGCCATCTGGGGCAACCTGACCCGCCCGGATTCCACCGTGGTCGATACGATCCTGGCCGACGCGAATCCCAAGTTCCAGATGAACTTCTCGAGCGACCTCACCTATAAGGGGTTCACCATCTCGGGACTGCTCGATTGGCGCAAGGGTGGTTTCGTGTCGAACATGACGCAGAACCTGTTCGACGAGGGCAGCAACTCCTGGGATTACGACAAGGCGTCGCCCGTGACGGGCGTGCCGCTCGGCGAGTACCGGTACTCCCAGTGGAACGGCGGCCGCAACGCGGGCCAGTATATTCAGGATGGCTCGTACGTGAAGCTGCGCGAGATCACCGTCGCCTATCAGGTCCCTGCGGCGCTGACCAGCCGGTATACCGGCGGGCGTGACATGCGTATCAGCTTCAGCGGGCGCAACCTGAAGACCTGGTCCGACTACTGGAGCTTCGATCCAGAGGTCAACAACTTCGGCAACCAGAGCGTCGTGCGGTTCGTCGACCTTGCGCCGTTCCCTCCGACTCGGAGCCTGTTCGTCGGCTTCGATATCGCGTACTGATCGGTGCTCTCCTTCATGACCAACCAACTCTTCTCCGTGAGACACTCCGGAATGCGACCTTCGATCACTCGCGGGATTCTGGGCGTCGCGCTGCTGGGGGCTTCGGCCGCCTGCGGTGACCGACTCACCGTCCCGAACTATCTCAACCCGACGCCGGAATCGATTCAGGGTGACCCGGCATCGGCGGTCCCGCTCCTGGCCGCCGGCATCCTTCGTAACGATCGTGACAACCACACCGGCTACGTGAGCGGCGTGGGTATTCTCGGTCGCGAGTCGTACAACTACACCCCCACCGAGGGCAGAAACACCACGGGGTGGCTGTCGCCGGATGTGAAGCTGGCGGCGAGCTTTGGCGGCACGTCGCTCTGGGCCGGCTATTACACGTATCTGCGCAACACCGTCAACCTGCTCAATACGCTGAACGGAGCCGAAACAGGCGTCTTCACCGACGCGCGCAAGAATGCGGGCCTCGGATTCACGCACACCGCGCAGGCACTCGCGTACTCCTACATCATCGCGAGTCGGTTCAACCTCGGTGCGCCGGTGGACATCTCCGAAGATCCGGCCGTGCTCACCCCCTTCGTGTCGCGCGATTCGGTGTATCGCTACGCGGTGAGCCGGCTCGATCTCGGCAAGACGGAGCTGACGGCCGGTGGGGCGTCCTTCCCGTTCACCCTGCATGCCGGGTACGCGGGCTTCACCACCCCCGCGAACTATCTCAAGTTCAACCGCGGTCTCGCCGCTCGGCTCAACGCGTATCGCGCGTCGGTCGGCATGTCGGGGTGTGGCGCGGCGCGGAGCGCCGCCTGCTACAACATCGTGCTGGCGAATCTCGCGGAGTCGTTCATTGATCCCGCCGGCTCGCTGAGCACGGGCCCGTTCAACGTGTACTCGGCGGCGGCGAGCGATGTGGCGAACGGCATCAGCAATGTGTCGAACTCCAGCATCGTGGCCCATTTTCGGGCTGACAGCGGGATTCAGCTGAAGGCGGATGGCACGCGGGACGCACGATTCCTGGCGAAGGTATTCACGATCCCGGTCAAGCGCCCCTCCAATGCCACGCACGGCGTTGGGACGACCTTCGACTACACCAACTACGCGCTGCGCGAGTCCCCCGTTCCGATCCTGCGCAACGAAGAGTTGATTCTCCTGCGCGCCGAGGCCCGGTATTTCACGGGAGACATCGCCGGAGCGCTGGCGGACATCAACACCATCCGCACCCGGTCTGGTGGACTCGCACCGCTCGCCGCGTTTGCCAGCGAGTCGGCGTTCATCGACGAGTTGCTCTACAACCGCCGCTTGTCGCTCGTGTTCGAGGGTCATCGGTGGGTGGACATGCGCCGGTTCGGCCGACTGAACCAGCTCACGCTCGACCTGCCGACGCACGTCATCGTTTCCGAGCTGCCGGTACCGCAGGCCGAATGCCTGCAGCGCGCGCTGGCTGACGCTGCCCTGAAGGGCCCGGGCTGCACCTGATCACCGTTCCATCCTGCGCGTGAAAATGGCCGGTCGCCCGAGTGGGCGACCGGCCATTTTTCACGTCGAGGCGCTGACCTACGGAACGATCACGACCCTGGTCGGCCAGGTTGCCAAGCGGCTCGCCGCTCACGTCCACGAGCCGTACGCTACCGTCGTAGTACGCCTGGTAGAGCACATCGTCCTGCACGATGATGTCGTGAAAGCCGAAGTCCTCCAGCTGATAGCGCGCCACCTTCTTCGGGTGCATCGGGTCGGTGAAGTCCACGATGTGCGTGTAGCCGCCCGTGGGGCAACAGGCGGGTGGGATCGCATTCTGGACGATGGGGGCGGTGGCGAAGTAGGTGGTGACGGCCGCGCCGCGCCACGGGTTGAGCCGGTTATACGACAACCGTGGTGAACGATGATGACTCTGAAATCGATCGCGCTTTTGATGATGACAATCATCCTCGGTTGCTCCGGCCCGCAGTCGACGGCGGTGGAGGACACCGAGCTCGGCGGCGATGGGGGGCTCACCGTGGTTGCGGTGCGTCCGGAGATCACCATCACGAACCGCACGACGCAGGAGGTGTTCGTGTTCGTGGTCGGACGCGAAGCATTGGCAGCGATCAACTGGGCACCCTGCATCGACAGGTCGCGATGCGAACCGCTCGCGCCAGGCGCATCGCGCCGAGTACCGTATCCAGCGAACCTCACCGGACGGGTCGAGCGGGAGGCCAGCGTCATCTGGTGGCGAGCGATCCGAGGATCCGACTGGGTCGTGCGGCCCGGTGGCTTCCGATCCGTCGTCGTTACCTTGTAAAGCAGAACGGTCAGCCTACCCTACCCGCACGCTGTCGCTGACAGGGCAGAGCAGACACCAGCGATCATTCCCCACTCCGCTGAATGCAACTGATCCGACGAAGCCTGGAGGCGCGAGACTCTCGCGTTGCGGCGCTCGCGCCACTCGTGGCGACACTCTTCGTCGCGAGCGGCCGTCGCGTGGCCGCGGAGAGTGGGCCAGTAGCGATGCATCTGCTCTACGACGTCAGGCTGTGGGTCGTGTTCCTCAGCGCCGCCATGGTGTTGAGTGCGCTCACGGCCGCGACTCCCGGCAAACGCGTACTGGCGTAGGCACGGTGCCGCCGCGCCCGATCACCAGATTACGGAAGCTCTGCCTGTCGCTCCCCGAAGCGGTGGAAGTCGAAGCCTGGAGGGAGCCAACGTTCCGCGTGAACAAGAAGCTATTCGCCATGTATGCCGCGCCAAACAATCATCACGGTGGCGGTCGGCCGGCGGTGTGGTGCAAGGCGGCACCTGGCAATCAGGGCCTGATGGTGCGCGCGGCGCCGGAGCGCTTCTTCGTGCCGCCGTACGTGGGACCGAGCGGCTGGGTCGGTGTCTACCTGGACGGAATGGTGGACTGGGCTGAGTTGAAGGAACTACTGACGGATTCCTATCGGCTCATCGCGCCCAAGCGGCTCGTGGCGCTCCTGCCTGCCGAGTGACTACAGTCGCGCGCTGAGTCGCGCCACGCGCCAACGCACGCCGCGTCTCCGCGTCACCGGTCGAGATATCGCGCCAGATACGGCGCCGTCCGGCTTCCCTCCAGGCGCGCCACGCGCGCCGGAACGCCCGCCCCGACGATGCGCCCACCCTCGTCGCCTGCCCCCGGCCCCACGTCCATCACCCAGTCGCTCCGCGCCACGACGCTCATGTCGTGCTCCACGACGATCACCGTGTTTCCCGACTCGACGAGTCCGTCGAGCTGCGTGACGAGCCGCTCCACGTCCGACGGATGCAGTCCCGTAGTCGGCTCGTCGAGGATGTACAGGCTGTTGCCCCGCTGGGCGCGTTGCAGTTCGGTGGCCAACTTGATGCGCTGCGCTTCTCCACCCGACAGTTCGGTGGCCGGCTGTCCGAGCCGCAGATACCCGAGCCCCACCTCGCGCAGCACATCGAGCGCACGACGGATGTGGACCTCCTCCTCGAAGAACGACCACGCCGCATCGACGGTGAGGCCGAGCACCTCCGCGATGTTGCGGTCGCGATAACGGATCTCCAGCGTCTTCGCGTTGTATCGCGCTCCATGACAGGTTGGGCATGGCGCGTAGACGCTGGCGAGAAAGAGCAGCTCGACCATGACGAAGCCTTCGCCTTCGCATGTCTCGCATCGTCCCTTGGCGACGTTGAACGAGAAGCGTCCCGCGTCGTACCGCCGCGCACGCGCGGCCTTCGTCGAGGCGAACAGCTTCCGTACGTGATCGAACAACCCCGTGTACGTCGCGAGGTTGGAACGTGGCGTGCGGCCGATAGGCTTCTGGTCCACCATTACCAGGCGCTTGATGGCGTCGAGTCCCTCGGTGATCTCGCCACCCACCGCGGACGGCGTCGTGCGCTCCAGCTCCTCGCCGTCTGAGTCCGTCTCCAGGGGATGACCGAGATGCTGCGCGACGAGCTCGACGAGCACCTGGCTCACGAGGCTGGACTTCCCCGACCCCGACACGCCGGTCACCGTCGTGAAGACCCCGAGTGGAAAGTTCACGTCGAGCCCGTGCAGGTTGTTACGCGTCACACTCCTCAGGCGCAGCCATCCCGACGGCTCGCGCGGCGCACGGGGCGCGCGCGACCCGGCTCCGTTCGTGAAGAGATGCCGTCGCGTCTCCGACGCATCGACGGAACGCAATCCGTCGGGCGGACCGCTGTACACGATGTGTCCACCGTGCTCACCGGCGGCCGGTCCGACGTCCACGATCCAGTCGGCCTTCCGGATCACATCCAGGTCGTGCTCGACCACGAACAGCGAGTTGCCCGAGGCCTTGAGCTGCTCCAGCGCGAGGAGGAGCGATTCCGTATCGGCGGGGTGAAGACCGGCCGAGGGCTCGTCCAGCACGTAGACGACGCCGAACAGGTTGGAGCGTACCTGTGTGGCGAGCCGCAACCGCTGAAGCTCACCTGGCGAAAGCGTGGGCGTACTGCGGTCGAGCGACAGATACCCGAGGCCGAGATCGAGCAGCACGGCGAGTCGCTCTACCAGGTCGCAGGCGATACGCTCGGACACCATCGCTCGCTCGGGATGCTCCCGGTTCATCCGCGCCTCGTGGGGCGCCGTGCCATCGGCGTACGGACGCATGATGCCGGACAGCCGTCCCATGGTAAGCGCGGACATCTCGGCGATGTCCATGCCGGCAAACGTCACCGAGAGCGACTCGCGCCGCAGGCGCTTGCCCCCGCACACAGGGCAATCGGCGCCCACCATATACTGCGCGACGCGCCGCTTCATCGACGCGCTCTGCGTGGTGGCGAAGGTCTGCAACACGTACTTCCGCGCGCCGGTGAAGGTGCCCTGGTAATCCGGGGGCTCGCGGCGCCGGATCGCGCGCTTCACCTCGTCGTGGGTGTATCCGGCGTACACGGGTACCTGCGGCTGCTCGTCGGTGAACAGCAGCCACTCGCGGTCTTTCTTCGGCAAGTTGCGCCACGGCACGTCGACCGCATAACCGAGCGTCGTGATGATGTCACGCAGGTTCTGTCCCTGCCATGCCGACGGCCAGGCCGCGATGGCCCGCTCGCGGATCGTCAGCGTATCGTCGGGCACCATCGACTGTTCTGTCACCTCGTACACCCGACCAAGCCCATGACAGTTGGGGCAGGCACCCGCTGGCGTGTTCGGGGAGAATGCTTCGGCGTGCAGGATCTCCTGCTCGCGGGGATACCTTCCGGCGCGCGAATACAGCATGCGGAGCAGGTTCGAGAGCGTCGTCACGCTCCCGACGGACGAGCGCGTCGTGGGCGCACCGCGCTGCTGCTGGAGCGCGACGGCGGGGGGAAGGCCGTCTATGGAGTCCACGTCCGGCACGCCCATCTGATGAAACAGGCGTCGGGCATACGGCGCCACGGACTCCAGATACCGGCGCTGCGCCTCCGCGTACAGGGTACCGAATGCGAGCGACGACTTGCCGGAGCCCGACACCCCCGTGAAGACCACCAGCGCGTCGCGCGGGATCTCGAGGCTCACGTCCTTCAGATTGTGTTCGCGCGCGCCGCGAACGCGAACGAATCCGGTGTCGCTCGCACCGGCGGTGGCTCGCGTCGCGGCGGTGGAAGCGGAGCGGGGTCGAGCGATGGTAGTCATGTGGAGTGCGACCGAGAGCTGAACGGCGGGCGGACGCCGGAACGAACGCCCCTAGCGCCAGAGTCATGCCTCGCGGCGACTGTCTCATGGAGATGCTCGTCGGCGGCGACGGCTGGACGACGCCCGGGCCACCATGCAGCTTTCCGGGTCACGACCGTACTTCGCCCACCCTCCCACGGCATCCCGATGCGTCGCGTCGACATTCACTACTGCCCTGTCTGACCCGTCAAGCGGGTGATCGCTGCCCGTGTGGCGGCGGAGCTGTCGGCTGATCCCGCGCTCGACGTCCATCGGCAGACCGGTGGACTCGGCGAATTGCGAGTGCAGGTGGATGGTGCTGACGTCGTCGACACGAATCGGCTCTGGTACCCGACGCCTGCGTCGGTCGTGGCCCGTGTCAACGCATACCTTGCGAGTTCATGAGAGATGCCCGCTAGAATGGCCAAACGCATCGCCTACACGTTCGGCGTGTCGACACTCGCGCTCTGCCTTACCTTTCCCGGGAGCGCGCTCGCGCAGTCGTCGGCGGGAGTGGCGAGTTCTGGCGTGAGGGAGGGGATCGTGATGTCGATGGCGAAGGGATCGTTCGAGGTGAAGGTCACTCCGCAGCCGGCGGACGGGTACACCGACGGAACGATGATGGGCAGGATGACGCTCGACAAGCAGTTTCGAGGTGATCTCGAGGGCATCAGCACGGGGCAGATGCTCACTGCGATCACGTCGGTGCAGGGATCGGCAGGCTACGTGGCGATCGAACTCGTGCGCGGCACGATTGCCGGACGCAGCGGACGCTTCATGCTTCAGCACAGTGGCACGATGAATCGCGGCGCGCAGACACTCACGCTCTCAGTGGTGCCCGACTCGGGCACCGATGGCCTCGCCGGAATCTCCGGCACGATGGTGATCCTCATCGCGAACGGTTCGCACGCGTACGAGTTCGAATACTCGTTGCCCCGCGCGCCCTGAAGTAGGACCTGCCGTGTGTGGCGTGAGCGCGATTCCCGCGCCTTTCGCCCATCCGGCCCTCTCATTCCGAGCATCAGGCATTGGCGAAGAAACCCAACTACGATTTCGAGAAGCGCAAGAAGGAGCAGGACCGCAAGAAGAAGAAGGATGCGAAGCGCGAGGAGCGCCTGCTGCGGAAGCGCGGTGATGGCGAGCCGGACGGTGAGACGGACGGAGAGCCGACCGACGAGGAAGCGCCGGTGGAGGATGTCCGGTAGGCGTCCGACGCTGCTCGGCATTCCTCACGACGCGAGCTCGTCGTTCCTGCGGGGTGCAGCGGGTGCACCCACACTCATCCGGCAGGCGCTCGCGTCGCCCTCCTCGAACGGCTGGTCGGAGTCGCTTCGCGACCTGACCGACGGCACCGGGCTCCTCGATGCGGGCGATGTCGACTTGTTGTCGGAGTCAGAGCCGCGCGCCGCAATCGAACGTGCCGCGCTCCGGGTGATGCACGGCGATGGACGGCCCATCGGCCTTGGGGGCGACCATTCGGTGTCACATCCGTTGTTGCGCGCGGCGCGATCGGCGCATCCGCGGCTCACGGTGCTGCATCTGGATGCGCATGCCGATCTCTACGACGAATTCGAGGGCGATCGCCACTCACATGCCTGTCCGTTCGCACGGATCATGGAGGAGGGCCTGGCGGATCGCCTCGTGCAAGTCGGCATCCGCACCCTCAATGCGCATCAGCGTCTTCAGGCGAATCGGTACGGGGTGGAGATCATCGACATGCGTGCGTGGGCATCGGGCGCTCGCTCCATTGTCGATGGGGCGGTCTATCTCTCGATCGACCTCGACGTACTGGATCCCGCCTTCGCACCGGGCGTCTCGCACTGGGAGCCAGGAGGGCTCACCGTGCGCGAGGTCGTCTCGATCGTGCAGGATGCGGGTGGACGCGTCGTCGCCGCCGACATCGTGGAGTACAATCCGGCGCGCGATCCGTCGGGTGTGACTGCCTTCGTGGCGGCGAAGCTGGTGAAGGAGGTGGCGAGCCGTATGCTCGCCGACGAGAGTCCCGCGAGCTGACGACTCAAGCCCGCTGGTGCGCTAGCGTGTTCTGCGCAGCAGCAGCAGCGCACTGCCGACCGCTCGCTCGCCCGTCGCGTCGGAGGGCGCATTCACCACCGCGCCGTCGATCACCATCGTCGACGATCCGCCGCCATCGAAGTTGAGCGCCTGCCAGGCCCCGAGCCGGCGCATCTGCTCGGCGAGCTCCACGAGCGTCATGCCCGCGCTTTTCGCTGAGCGACCATCCACGACGAGCAGCCACAGCAGCCGGCCGTCTCGCGAAAAGCCGAGAGCCGTGCGCGGATGCCGCACTTCGGCGTTTCGCGAAATCGTCCCCTCAACGATCGCGGCTTCTCCCGCCACGTTGCGACCGTCGTGCAGGATGCGCGGCCATCCGCCGATGAGCAGCGTCGGCGCGCGGCCGCGCGACAGTCGCGGAAGCGTCGCGAGCAGTACGCGCACCGTATCGCCTTCCGCGATGGCCCGCACCGCGTCCGATCGAGCCCCGTACGCGCTCAGGACGGCTCCGTGGCCAGGTATGGTTGTGCCCGATGCCTCGGCGAGCGCGCCGCGACGCACGTAGACGGCAGTGTCTCCCAGCATGCCGGCCTCGGCGAGCGGCACTTCCACCGTTCGCCGCGTCGTGTCGCGCGGTGTCGCGCCGCCGTATCGCGGTGTGAACAGTGCTGTGCCCTCCTGAGTACCAGACGGAATCGCGTTCAGCGTGATGATCGGGGTCATGCGCGACTTCGCCCAGATCCGTCCGTCGAACAGGTACCGATCGATCGACGGGCGACCTGCCGAGTCGATCGCGAGCTGGGCGTGCGCATTGTCGTAGGTGTCGTACGGAGAATCGGTCACCTTCAGCCCCTTCCACCACTCGCCGTCGATCACCTGGTTGTTTTCGCTCTCACCCGTGACGACATCGAAGAAATCGGCGTTCACGGCGGCCAGCACCCGGACGCCGGTCGCGGTAGTTCGCCGGACCATGGACGAGGTGCGCTAGCGCGCGCGCAGCGAATCGTTCGCCCGTCTCTGTCGCAGCACGACGTCCGCTCGGCGAAGATCCACCCGCACCACGCTCACGATCCAGGGGCCGCGCGGATCGGTGAACTGTCGGTACGTCACACCCGGTGCGAGCGTACGCGCGGCGATGGTGTCCAGCGCCTGCGCGTCGCTTGCCATCGGACCGGCCGCGACACAGAACAGGGCGGCCGAGGCGATCCGCAGGACGACGACATGGAGCGAATGCATCGGTGGCCTTTCGCTGGGGTGTGTCGTATAATCTCGCCACGTCGCGAGGAGCGCGAGAGCACTTCTCGGGGCGACGGACGATTCCCCTCGCCCGCGTTCCCTCCACTCCTCCAGGAGGATGTCGCTCATGCGACCATTGCCGCTTCGCCTGCTCGCCGCCGGCCTCTGCCTGAGCGCGTTCACGGCACGCGCACACGCCCAGAACACCGTGGTCCTGGAAGGCATCGTGCGCACGGCGGCCGGTCCGCTCGGTGGTGCGCAGGTATCGGTCGTCAACGTGGCGACGCAGGAGACCGCTCGCGCCATGACGCGAGTGAATGGCGAGTTTCGCATGCTCGGCCTGTTTCCCGGCCAGTACAGCGTGACCGTACGGTCCATCGGCTCGCGACCGAACCGACAGACCGTGCAGTTGGGTATCGGGCAGCGCGCGCGGCTCGACTTCATGATGGAGCAGGGCGCGGCCGAGCTCGAGGCGCAGACGGTGATGGGCGAGCGGGTGAAGCAGGTGGAGGTGCAGCGCCTGTCGGTGTCGGCGCCGGTTATGAAGGAGGAAATCGAGAATCTCCCGCTCAATTCGCGCGGCGTGATGAACCTCGCGGGCATCGCGCCGGGCATCAAGACGTACGCGCCGCAGTCCGGGCGCACATTGCCGTCGGGCGGCGCCGCGCCCGACCTGCGGTTCTTCAACGTCTACATGGACGGCGTGGAGATGAAGAGCCTGTTCAACGGCAACATCGTCGGCCTGGGCCAGACGGGATCGCCACTGCCGCAGGAGGCGCTCGAGCAGTTCCGTGTGTACGTGAATCCCTACGACGCGGAATACACTCGCGCCGGTTCGTACGTCATCAGCGCCGAGAGCCGCCGCGGCACCAACGCGTGGCAGGGTTCGGCGTTCGGCTTCTTCCAGAACAAGTCGCTGATCGCGAAGAACGCATTCCAGGCCGTGGTGCCGGAGTTCGGCCGCCGGCAGCTCGGCTTCAACCTTCGTGGTCCGCTGCGGAAGGACAAGCTGTTCATCGCCACGAGCTACGAGCTGGCGTCGACCGACTTCTTCCTCGACGTGAACCCGACGAGCGGGCCGTTCACCCAGTACAAGGGCTCGTTCCTGGCGCCGAACCGCAACCACACGATGTTCACGCGCCTCACGATGGTGCAGAGTCCCAGCGTGACCTACGACGCGATGGGCTCCGCGCGCTACCTGAAAGGGGAGGGCAACTTTGGCGCGCGAGTGGCGCAGCAGAGCGGCATCTCGCAGGACTACAAGATCTACACCGGACAGCTTCGGCAGCGCTACCTGGCGCCAGGTGGAAAGTTCGTGAACGAGGCCAGCCTCCAGCTCGTGAACTGGAATCACAATGAAGCGCCGTTGACCCCCGGTCCGCAATTCACCTACCCGGGTGTCGTGCTCGGGACTTCGGGCTTCCCGCTCATTCTCAAGGAGACGCATCTGCGGTTCGTGGACCGCGCGACGTTCAACGTGGAGGCGGCCGGCTCGCATATCATGAAGGCGGGCGTGGAGCTCAGTCGCATTGCGGCGACGCAGAACTTCCCGAACAACAAGGACGGCACCTTCAACTTTCTCACCGACACGTCCGCGCTGCCGAACACCGCATCGATCGCGGTGGGATTCACCGACCCGAATGGCGTGACCGATGCCATCGCCAATGCGACCGGCGTGACGACTGGCGTGTACCTGAACGATGAGTGGCGGATGCGTGACAACCTCACGCTGTCACTGGGACTTCGTCACGATGCCGAGTTCAACACGATGAACAACAAGTACACGGTGCCGTGGGCGAGTGACCCCGTGCTGCAGGGCATCCCTGCGCTGGCGAACTACCTCAACCGTGGCGACCGCAAGAACCAGCTCGGCAACATCTCGCCGCGCGTGTCCTTCTCGTGGGATCCGCAGGGAACGAATCGCACCTTCGTCCGGGGCGGGTTCGGCATCATCTATGATCGCGTCACCAGCTTCATCGGGTTCCAGGAGCGAAAGAACTCCACGTGGCGCACGTACAATTTCACGAACCCGGGAACGACCGATCCGGCGGTGCTCCGCGCACGCGTGATTGCCGGACAGTCAGGCTCCCCGGCGCCGATCCTGATCAAGCACGACATGAAGACGCCGCACAGTCGTCAGATGTCGCTCGGCGTCGGGCACCAGTTCACGGGCGAGCTCGGACTCAACCTCGATTACGTGCGCCAGCACATGGACAACCTGTACGTGCAGCGCAATCCGAACTACGTGGACCGGTCGGTCACACCGGCACGGCGCAAGCTGACGACGGCGTATGGCGACATCCTGCTCTGGGACGACATTGGCCAGTCCGACTATTCGGCCGTGCTGATGCAGGGCACGTGGCAACGCAATCGGACGCGCGTGAACATGGCGTACACCCTGGGCTGGTACCAGGGCGACTTCGATACCGCCGCACTGCCGAATTTCGCGTTGCCTTTCCTCTTCAGTCGCCAGCGCACGACGGGGGACGAACGCCATCGGCTGGTGATGTCGGAGGTGAGCCCGATCCCGTTCGGGTTCATGCTCTCGTCCATCGCGACGTTCGCGAGCCCGCGTCCCTACATCACGATCGACGGGCGCGACATCAACCTGGACAATGTCACCGGCGACGACTTCATCGGCGGGACCACTACGTCGACGGGCATCCGCACCAGCCGGCCCGAGCAGAAGTGGGACAACTGGTATCGCACGGTGGATATCCGCCTCGCGCGTTCGCTCTACGAGCGCGACGGCCGCAAGGTGAGCGCATCGGCCGAGCTGTTCAACGTCTTCAACTGGAACAACAACCTCTCGTACGGCGGCACGCAGTTCACCGCGGCCGGCGCACCCGTGGCGTCGTTCGGCATCCCCACCGGGGCGTACGCGGCCCGGCAGGGCCAGGTGGGGATGCGGGTGGACTGGTAACCGAGAACGGTGAATCGTGAATCGTAGACGGCAACCGAGAACTGCCAACCGCGAGTTGCGCGCTGTGAGCTGTGAACGGCGAGCTACCAACTGCACTGTGTTCTTGCCGTTCACATTTCACCATTCACGATTCACCATTCACCTCTCGTAGTTCGCACCGATCGCTTATCGGTACAGCAGATAGGGCTTCACGCGTCGTTCGAACCGCGCTGCGTCGCGGCGCCATTCGGCGAGCAGTGCGTTCACCGTGTTCTGCTCCACCGCGCCACGCAGCCGGTCGGTGCCCGCGAGACGGTCAATCTGACGCTGCCGCCACTGGAACTCCGCCGGATGGCGCGCCTGGATCGCCCGCAGCATGCGCACGCCCAGTTCCACGGGGCGCACCGCATTGCGAGCGGTCACGTGCACCTTGAGCATCGGAATCGTCTGGCCGCCGAACTTGTATCCGGGCTCGATCGTTCGCGTCGCCGTATCGAACCGCACTCCCGGCAGCCGCAGGGCGTTGAGTTCAGCGGCGATGGCCACGTGGTCGGTCATCCACGACGCACCGATGAGCGTGAATGGCGCATCGGTGCCGCGTCCCTCCGTCGCCGTGGTTCCCTCGAAGAACACCGTTCCCGGATACAGCAGTTCGGCGTCCAGGGTGCGCAGATTCGGCGACGGGTTCACGCGGGGAATCCGGGTCTCGTCGAACCACATCGATCGGCGATATCCTTTCATCGGCACCACGGTCACGTTGGCGTCGATAAGCTTCGTGCCAGCGAGAAAACGAAGCAACTCGCCAGGCGTGAGTCCGTAGCGCAGCACGACAGGATATTGGCCCACCAGTGACGCGAATTTCGGGTCGAGCAGGTTTCCCTCGTAGCGGTCCGCCCGGATCGGGTCGGGGCGATCCAGGACGATGATCGGCTTCTTCGCGGCGTTCGCGGCGAGCGAGAGGGTCCACTGGTAGGTGTAGACCCGCGCCCCGACGTCCTGGATGTCATACACCAGCACGTCCACGTCCTTCAGCATCTCCGGCGTGGGCACCTGCACGTCGCCGTACAACGAGTACACCTTGACGCCGGTGGCCGAGTCGACGCTGGAGCTGATCTTCTCGCCCGCCTTCGCGATGCCGCGAATGCCATGCTCGGGCCCGTACAGCGCCGTGAGCTTCACGCCGGGCGCTCGAAACAGGAGATCGATCGTGCTCGTTCCCGACCGGTCGCGGCCCGAATGATTGGTCAGCAGACCCACGCGCTTGCCCTGCACCAGATGGAGCGAATCAGTGAGCAGCACTTCGACGCCGGGAATCACCCCGCGCACGCGGCCGCGCACCGTGGCCGCTGACGACTGGGCGGGTGCGAGGGCGGGCAGGGCTACTGTGGCGTAAGCGATCGCGAGGCTGACAACTCTAATGAATGGTTGCATGCGCCAAGACTGACGCCGCGCCATGATGGTCGCAAGCGCCGACCGCCGGGTGACCGTGTCGGCGCCTGGACCGTCAATACCTCAATCGTGCCGGCGCAGCGTGCATTGCGCGCTGCGGCGCATATGTTGCCCGTTCCCGCCTCCGACATGGCAAAAACACGAAGCAGAGCAATCGCGCCGGTTGCCGCCGGGCTCACCGGCATTTATCGCTCTCCCGCCGGCGACATCCAGAGCGACCCGTCGCCCACCGACCTGCGCCGGCTGATCGACGCAGGGGAGGGAACCCTCTGGCTCGATCTCGACGTGTCCGATCCGGCACAGGCGTCGCTGCTCTCCGACGTCTTCCACTTTCACCCGCTCGCCATCGAGGACGCGCTCAACCCTGTGAGTCGGGTGAAGGTCAACGAATACCCCGATTTCCTGATCGTGATCGCCCGCGTCGTCGGCTTCGTCGAGCATACGCCCGATCCTTACGATCTCGACACCACCAACCTGGC
Organism: Gemmatimonadaceae bacterium; assembly: GCA_031362845.1. Taxonomy (GTDB): domain Bacteria; phylum Gemmatimonadota; class Gemmatimonadetes; order Gemmatimonadales; family Gemmatimonadaceae; genus AG11. The sequence continues at coordinate 24,496 of JANLTI010000062.1, forward strand.
CATCTTCGTCACGGCGAATGCCGTCGTGACGGCGCACAGCCAGGCGTCTCCAGTGGTGAAGCAGCTGACCGACCGACTCCGGGCCAACCCCGACCTGCTCGAGCGTGGTCCGGCCCGCGTGGCACATCAGTCGCTGGATCTCGCAGTGGACGCATACTTTCCCCTGCTCGACCAGCTCGATGAGTTCGTCGACGAGATCGAGCAGCGGGTGTTCGGACAATTCGACGAAGCGCTGCTGCAGGAGATTTTCCAGGTGAAGCGACTCGTCATCTCCCTGCGGCGGTATCTCGCGCCACAGCGCGACGTCCTCAGCCAGCTCACCAACCGCCCGTCACGCTTTCTCCCGCCCGACGCGCAGCTCTACTACCGGGACGTGTACGATCACATGCTGCGCATCACCGATTCGCTCGACAGTTATCGCGATCTGATGAGCAGCACGCTGGACAGCTACCTGACGCAGGTCTCGAACCGCCTCGGCACCGTCTCGAAGGGGCTGGCGGTCGTCGGCGCGCTGAGCATTCCGTTCGTCGCGATCGCCGGCGTCTACGGCATGAACTTCGAGCGCATTCCGCTGGCGCATCACCCGTACGGCTTCGAGATCCTCGTGGGGATCCAGTTCCTGCTCGCCGCCGTGTTGCTCGGCGTGATGCGCCGCAAGCACATGATCTAGCTGACTGGGCGCGCGATCGCGTGCAGAATGGCCATCAGCCTCCGGCCGTCACGTCCTTTGCATGCACGCCCTTGTATCGGCTCACGCTGGATCGTTCGCGATCGAGCTCGGGAATGTGCCGCTCGGCATAGCCCCGTCGCCGGAAAAACTCGCCGCTATTGCTCACGGCAAATAGCGTCGTGTATCCACGCACCCGCGCCAATCGCTCGAGTGCGTCCACGAGCGCGACGCCCACTCCCGCACCCTGTGCGTCCGGCGACACGGCCAACGACCGCACCTCGGCCAGGCTGGGCGCATATTCGTCGAGGTGCACGCAGCCGACCACGCGCCCATGCCGCTCCGCAACGAGAAAATGATCGGCGTTGAGCAGGACGAAATCGGGGGTGCGCGGGAGCAGCTCACCGCTCGGGACGTTGAGATCGATCAATCCTACGATCGCCTCGACATCGGCCGCAGCAGCTGACCGGATCTTCACGGGAAACGCATCGGGACCAGCAGTCATGCCGACAATCTATCTGGACGCCCGGCCGCGCGGTTCGCATCTTTCCATCACATGACAGAGCGAGGCGCATGAGCGACATCGGCGAGTGAGCAGCAGCGCCCCCCCATCTCCGCAGGGACGAATCGTGCGCTGGGGCATCGTCGTCGGCGCCCTCGCCGCGCTGCTCGTCGTCGGCATTCTCGTCGTCCGCAGCGCCTCCGGTACCCTGGCGCGGTTCGGTCAGCCCTCCGCGCCGCGCATCACCCAGCAGACGGTCGTGGAGCGGCTGCGAGAGGTTGCCAAGCTCGTCGCATCGGAGATGACGTTGCGCGACGTCGTGATCTACGAGCAGACGCGGTTCGCTTCCACGAAACGTGTGTTGCTCGTCGTCACCGGAAAGGTCTCGGCCGGCATCGACATGGAGCGCGGGACCGACGTCCAGATCGACTCCGTGGACAAGCGGATCACGGTGACGCTGCCACCCGCACAGATCCTCAGCGTGGACGTCCTCAACGTCACGACCTACGACGAGCGGGCCGGACTCCTGAATCCGTTCCGCCCGGAGGATCGCGACCTCATCCAGCGTCGCATCCGGGTGCAGCTCATGGATGCGGCGAGGCAGTCCGGCATTCTCGAGCATGCCGATCGCAGCGCGGCCAAGGTGCTGACCGAGTTGCTCACGCGCGACGGCTACACGGTGGAGATCAGGCGTCCGGTCACCGTGCGGCCGTCAGCGGGCTGACGCGAGCGCGACGCAGCCGCTAGTTGAACTGCCGCAGCTCCACGCGCGAATTGCCGAGGTACACGCCGTACAGGCGCGTGTAGGCACCGACCCGCAGGTTTCGGAAACGGTCGAGATCGCTCCGGCTCAATTGCTGGCCGAGCTGCACCGTGAGACGGCCGCGATTCGACGCATCCATCAGAAAGACTCCGTTGGCCTGATCAACCTGGCGCACCGTGCCTTCGATCAGCTGCACGTTGCCGGATTGAGTCGTGCTCGGCCCTGAGACTGACCGCTCGACCTGCACGACGTCGGTGTAATAGCCACCGTTCTGCGTCTGCTGGATGCGAAGCGTGACCTCATCTCCCCGCTCGAGCGACGTCACCGGATAGTTCTGGTCCTGGTAGCGCACCTGTGTCTGGTTGTCATAGCTGATGCCCACGGTCTGCCCGTTGGACTGCCGGATGCCGATCTGGCGATTGCGCGTATCGACGCCCTCCACGGTTCCGCTCACCTGATTCGACTGGGATCCGCCTCCGGCGCCCGAACCCAGCACGCTGCCAAGAATGCTACCCAATCCACCCGCACTCGAGCACGCAGTGGCCGAGAGGAGGAACAGCGCGGTTGCGGCAGCGCGTATGGACGTCGTGAAGATTCGCATCGATGCTCCCTGTGTGGTTGGAGCACACAGAGAAGCAATCCCGATGCCTCGTTGCCGAACTGAGGCGTGAAGGAGCGGACTGACGCAGTCCGCCACCAGCTCAGTCCGATTTGGCGGAGCGCGTCCTGTCGTGCTCGACGTCGATCAGTCCGAGTGTCCCGATCGATTCCTGCGTCGGTGTGCGAAGCGGCTGAAAGTAGAGCGTGACGGCGCCCAGTCGCAGCTCGCACGGGCCCCGGATCACGCACTCCGTGACGCGCTTTCCGTCGACGTATGTGCCGTTGCGCGATCCGTGATCGATGAGATGCCACGCGGGACCTCGCATCATCAAGGTGGCGTGAGCACCCGACACGCTGTCGTCGATGAGGCAGACGTCGCTCGCCGTGCCGCGACCGATCTGTGCGACCGGACGCTCCAGCTGGAACCGCATGCCAATGGGCACGCGGCCGGCCAGCACGTCCAACGTGGCCAGTACGGCGACCGCGGCAGGGCGCTCGACCTGTCGCTCCTGTTTCCGTGTTGGCGCTGTCTCCGGCGACGGTTCGTTCGCGCCGAAGACGCCGGTGGATGCACCCGATGGCGGAGCGGGTAGAGCGAGCGGTATCGGCGCAGACCCCCAGATGGAGGGGTCTGGCTCGTACGACGCGGGATCAGCCGTGAAGCGAAAGATCGCGTCGCCGATGCGGACAACGTCTCCCTCGCTCAATAGGTGCGAGCGTTCGGCCCGCTCACCGTTGACGAAGACGCCGTTGGTGCTGTCATCCCGGAGCGTGTAGCCCAGCAGATCAGGCGTTATGGTAGCGTGCCGGCGCGACACGTCGTGCGAGTCGAGGACGACATCGCAATCAGGATCACGACCGATGACGAGACCCGTCGTGCTGACCGTGTGGATGCGGCCGTCATCGGCGCTGATCAGCCGACCGCCGGTGGTCGCCGTCGGGTTCGCGCCGAGCATGGCGGGAGCTACAGCAAGATCTTCGTCGCTCACACCCCGAGCGCGTGCAGTCCGTCCCGCCGCGCGAAGATCACCGGCGTGCACGACCAGATCGCCGCGCACGATGCGGTCGCCATGACGAAGGGTGCGAGGCTCCGTGCCAAGGGGCTGACCATTCACGCTGACGTGCTCGGCGCCTGCGACGACACGCAGGGACATCGAGTCCTCGTCCGCCGTGAGAATCGCGAACGGCGGCACGTCGGCGAGCGCCGAACCGCGGAACAACTCATTCGTGCTTCCGCCCAGGATGGTGTCGCCGATGGGCAGTGCGAACCGCTCGCCGGCGATCATCAGGAATGCCATGCCGGCTATCACCATGCCAGGGGTCGCAGCCGCGAATGCATCGTCGCATGTGCCGGCTGCACGAAGGACGAACTGCGTGGCGAAACGTGACGCCGCGAGGCCGCGCACCGTCCTACGCATGAGTGCGCGCGGGCGGATTGTTTCGACGTGCGCGGCCCCGTCACGTGCCAGAGGTTCAAGTCAATGCCGACACCGACCGTTCCGCTCGCAGGTGTTACGGATTCCGCCCCCGCACCACGCACCGCGTCCATGCGATTTGGCACGGCGATGCGCCGCGCCGGCCAGACGTCCGCGACGATGCCGGACTCGGTGTGGGTACCGGTCGTATCGGGCACGCTCATTCTCGCTGCCGGCGCGATGAGCCTGGCAACCGGACGGCCCTGGCTCTTTCCCGCGCTCGGCCCGACGGCGCTACTCATCGCCGTGAACCCGGGTCACCCGACGACGCGATTCCACAGCATCGTCGTCGGTCACGTCGTCGCGTTCGCCTGTGGATGGCTCGCCGTTCTGCTGCTCGGAGCGGGAGATGGTGGACGGCTCTTCATGGGCGGAGGACTCAGCGTCGCGCGCGTCTGGGCTGGCGCGTTCGCCGTGGCCGGGACGGCGCTCATCCAGCCATCGTTGCGCGCCTATCATCCGCCGGCCGCCGCCACCGCGCTTCTGGTCGCGCTCGGCGCGTATCGCTCCGATCTCCGGACGACGCTTTCGCTGCTCGCCGGCGTCGCGGTCGTGGCGCTCCTCGGTGAATGGTTCCAGCGGTTGCGTCTCCGCGAGACCGCCGGCCGCACCGACTCGAGCCCGTCGCGCGCCGAATGACTGCTCCTCTCCGCACGGATCGCGGTGAACTGGCTGTTGTCCGAGCTGCGCTGGATGACACGTACGAGATCCTGGATGAACTCGGACGCGGCGGCATGGCGATCGTCTATCGCGCGCGCGAGCGACAGCTCGATCGCGAGGTCGCCATCAAGGTGCTGCCGTTTTCGCTCGCGTTCGACGACGACCTCGTCGCGCGCTTCCAGCGCGAGGCGCGGCTGTCGGCGCAGCTCGAGCACCCGCACATCGTGCCGATCTACCGGGTGGGGCGCAGCGGCGATGTGATCTACTTCGTGATGAAGTTGTTGCGCGGGCACTCGCTGTCGGCTCGACTCGATCAGCGCACGAGGCTGCCGGCGAGCGAGGTCCAGCGCATCCTGACGGAAACGGCGAGCGCACTGGGTCACGCGCACCGACGCGGCATCGTTCATCGCGACGTGAAGCCGGACAACATCATGCTCGACGAGGACGATCGCTGCGTGATCACCGATTTCGGTATCGCGCGCTCGGCGGCCGAGTCGAAGTTGACGGCGACGGGAATGTCGATCGGCACGCCGCGCTACATGAGTCCCGAGCAGGCTCGCGCACGCGAGGTGGACGGGCGAGGTGATCTCTATTCGCTCGGCATCGTCGGCTACGAATGCCTCGTCGGTCACGTACCGTTCGACGGGAGCGACCCGTTCGCCATCCTGATGCACCACGTGCAGTCGCCCGTACCACGTCCGCCGCTCGACAACGAGTCGGCAGACGCGCGACGCGTATACGACGTGATCGAGCGACTGCTGGCCAAGGACCCGGACGACCGACTGCAGTCGGCGGAAGATGTGATCGCGGCGCTGGAGAGCGGGGTAATGCGCGCGACCATCCACTCCCCCAACGCGCCGGCCAGCGTCCTGGCCACGGCGCCGGTGCACGCGGTCGGACGAGCGCCGGCCTCGTCCGCGGCGCTCGACTCCGCGCTCGATGCGGGCATCGAGATCCTGAAGCAGCAGCGACCACGCCTCGAGTCGGCGATGGATGCCGGTCTCGCCGCAGGTCGCCGCATCGTGGACGCCAACGCTCCTCGGGTTCGATCCGCTGCCGCGCGCGCCGATCACGCACGGGTGCAGCTTGGCGCAGCACTCGCGCCACGCGTGGCCCGATTTGGCGAGTGGCGGCGCGCGCGCTCGCCCGGATTCTGGAAGCGCGCGGGTGCCGCCGCTGCCGCCACCTGCGTTTCCGTGCTGCTCGCCCGACACGCGCTGCTGATGCGGTCGAGCTGCCCGGCGAGCCCCGCGCGGACATCCGGCGCAGGCGATTCCGCCGCATCCTCCGCATCAGCCTCACCAGTGCGGACGTTCGACGTGCGCGTGGACGCACCGCGCTCACGGGTACTTGGGAGTGACGTGGATGTCTACTACGACGTGTGCGGACTCGACGCCGGCAGCGTACGCACGCGGCTCGTGGTGACGAAGCAGGAGTCGGGCCTGAAGCGCCTGTTCAACGCCGTCGATCCGGTGGCGGTGAGTTTCGACGACGACGTGAGCGGGCCGCGCTCGCGCCGCCGCCGGTCGATCGCGATGGACGCGATGCCGTCCGGCGCGTACACCGTCGATCTCGTCGTGCGGGACGCCCGCGGACGCCGCCGTGCCGCGAGCGCTGACTTTCACCTGGATGGGCGATGACTCGCTCCGCAATCACGTCAGGACGACGGATCATCCCGCTGCGTTCGTTCGATCGCATCGTGGCGGGCTACGCGACGTCGGCGTTCGCCCTCGGCGGAGCGCACAGCATCGCGACGCGTGAGTGGCACTTCGCCCTGCTCGGATTCAGCTTCACCGCTGCGGGAGTGGCGCTACTCCTCGCTGATCATCACCGGTGGCGCGCGCAGCGCCGAGCGGAGCGGCGTTCGTCGGTCGCCTGACCGGTCCGACGCTCGCAGGTACGATTCGTGGCAGGGTGCGAACCCGCGAAGGCCACGGCGGGTATATCGCCCATGACAGCGAATTCGGCGAACGGGGAGAACATCGCGCGGCCGCAGGATGGACGCGTGGGCATCGCACCGCCCAACTATCGCCTACCGGCCGACCTGCGGCTTGGTGAGGTGTCGCTTCAGGTCTCCGAGCTCGATCGCTCGGTCGCCTTCTATCAGCGGGTGCTCGGACTGCGCGTCCTGCAACGCGATGACGAGAGTGCGTCGCTCGCTGCCGAGGACGACGACCGGCCGCTGGTGCTCCTGCGCGAGCATTCGCATGTCTCGACCGGATCGGGCGCGGGGCGCCTGGGGTTGTATCACTTCGCCATTCTCCTGCCGGACCGCGCCGCACTCGGCAGATTCGTCGCGCACCTCGCGGAGATCGGTGCGCGAGCCGGCGCGTCCGATCATCTCGTGAGCGAAGCGCTGTATCTGCGCGATCCCGATGGGCTGGGCATCGAAGTGTACGCGGACCGATCGCGGAGCGACTGGCGGGCACGTGACGGCGAGCTGCTCATGGCATCCGAGCCGCTCGACCTCGCCGCGCTCGCGGCGGAGGCCGCCGGTGTGCCCTGGGCCGGCATGCCCGTTGGAACGCGCATGGGCCACGTCCATCTCCACGTCGGAGACCTCGAGGCCGCGTCCCGATTCTACCACGAGGTGCTGGGGCTCGACCGAATGGTCTGGAGCTACCCGGGCGCGCTATTCCTCGCCGCCGGCGGATACCACCATCATCTCGGCGTGAACACGTGGGCCGGTCCCGGAGCGCGCTCGGCCGCGCCCGACGAGCCGCGGTTGGTGGAGTGGCGCATGGTGCTCGCGGCACCGGATGTGGCGCGGGCCAAGACGAGCGTCGATCGTGCCGGTTACGCCACGCAGGTCACGCCCGACGGGTGGCGCGTGAGCGACCCGTGGGGCACGACCGTACATGTGGTGCGCGACCGCCAGCGCTGACGCGCAGACGATCGGTGCTGGACAAGATTACGGAGTGACGGCGGGTGCGTCGGTCTTCGGACGCCGGCCCCAGTGACTGCGCGGCTCGGCAGGCCGCGCCCGTGCCTCAAGCAGGTTGACGTAGAAGGCGAGGATCTTGGCCTTCACGCCCTTCTGCGTATCGGCCGAGGCCGCCTGAAAGGGCGCATACCGCTGGCGATCACCCGATACGTTGAACCACCACCATGCATCATCGGGGGTCGTACGACGGGCTTCGACGCTGCACACGAACGTGCGCCCATCCTCTTCGAACTCGAACCCTCGGATCATCGGAGCTCCTCACGTGTGAACCTCAATCTACCCACGGGCGCACGCGTGCGCGCGTCTTGCGCATTGCGAAAAGAGGCGAACCAGAACTCCCGCCCGTAGCGCGAAGCGGGCGGGCGGGTGATTTTGCAAGGGGTCTCCGAGCACAGCAGTCGCCATACACGAGCCAATGAAGCAGAAACGCGCGCAGGAACTCCGCGACGCCTGGGGCACCGCTCCGTGCGAGCATCCGCAACTCGCCAAGCTCTACGATCTCGGCGCGCACACCGGCAGCTTCGCGTGCGTGCAGTGCGGTCATGTGTTCTCGTTCCGAGAGAAAGCCGAGCTGGCCGCCTCGCGGCGCGCCTGACCCCCACCGCTTCGCCCATGCGTTTCGCTCGTCGCCTCCTGCCCCTCTCGATGCTGTGCCTCCTGCCCGCACTGCCCTCCTCGGCGCGTGCGCAGCGCGGGTGGAAGGCGATCGGGTCCACGGCGGCGGGCAACGCGGTGTTCGTCGAAACGCGCAGTATCAAGCGCACCGGCGATCTCGTCGCGGCCAACGTGCGCGTGGTCTTCACCACGCCGGTGAAGGGAGCGAAGGGCACATTCGCCAGCTATCGCACCGCGGCCACGTTCAACTGCACGCGGAAGTCGCTGGCCGCCAAGGAGAACGTCTACTTCGCCGACGCCCGGGGCACGAAGGTCATCGACCGCACGGTGAACAAGCTGCCCGGATTCGGCCCGGCGCTCGGCGGTTCACTCGGCGCCGTGGCGCTGACGCATCTCTGCGCGCGCTAGCGCTTCTTCGCCAGGATCGTCCCGCGGCACGTCGACGCGCCGCAGTGACAGGGGAAGCGACGTTTTGCGGCTGGTGAGTGACGCTCGTCGAGCACGTACGCGTAGTCGTACGCGAGCTCCTCGCCGATCGCGATGTTCCGTACCGCATCGATCCAGATGCGCTGGTCCTCGATCACGGCGTCGCAGTTGGGATCGCACGAGTGATTGATGAACCGGGCGTCGTTGCCGTTCACCGCCGCGTCGATCACGATGTCGTCGTCGATGGCGAAGAGGAAGGTGTGATGGCGCTCGCCATCGACGTCGGGATAGCGCGCATCGGCCTGGGCCGGCGTGAGCCGCTCGCCGGCGTACTCGATCAGCCTGGTGCCGGCGGCAATTCGACGGGTCGCGAAGGCGCCACGTCCCTGCATGGGCGACGGGCGAATGTCGAACGACAGCAAAGGAGAGCGTGCGGGCATGCTCGCAAGATATTCCGCGTGTCCCGATCCACCGCGTGACGGCCGCGTCCAGTGTATGTTTCAGTGATGACACCCCGTACCGCGAGCCCTGACGGCTCTCTTCCCGCCGCCGGCTTTTCCGGTCTCGGTCTCGACCCCCGCGTCGTGGATGCGCTCACCGCACTCGGGTACGAGGAGCCCACGCCTGTGCAGCGCGAAGCCATCCCGCCGCTGCTCGCCGGGCGCGACGTCCTTGGGCAGGCGGCGACCGGCACGGGCAAGACCGCCGCGTTCGCGCTCCCGCTGTTGCACATCCTGACACCCGAGGCCGACGCGCGCGAGCGCACGCGGGCGTTCATCCTGGTGCCGACGCGCGAGCTCGCGATGCAGGTGGCGGAGGCCGTGCACAAGTACGGGAAGGCGATGGGCGTCGTGGCGATCCCCATCTACGGCGGCGCGAGCATGGAGACGCAGATCCGGTCACTCAAGCGCGGCGTCGACGTGGTCGTCGCCACGCCCGGGCGCGCGCTGGACCACATCCGTCGCAAGACGCTGCGACTCGATGGCGTGAAGACCGTCATCCTGGACGAGGCGGACGAGATGCTCGACATGGGGTTCGCTGAGGATCTCGAAGCGATCCTCGACGCCATGCCGGCCGAGCGGCAGACGGCGCTGTTCAGCGCCACGCTGCCGCCGCGTATCGCCGACATTGCGAACAAGCATCTCAAGGATCCCGTTCGCGTGCGCATCGATCGCGAAGTCCTGCCCGCGGGCTCGGCACCGCGCGTCCGGCAGGTGGCGTACATCGTGTCGCGCGCGCACAAGATGGCGACGCTGGGCCGGGTGCTCGACGTGGAGAATCCGACGTCGGCAATCGTGTTCTGCCGCACGCGGACGGAGGTCGACGAGGTGACCGAGACGCTCAACGGTCGCGGCTACCGCGCCGAGGCGCTGCATGGCGGACTGTCGCAGGAGCAGCGCGACCGCGTGATGAAGAAGTTCCGCGCGAACACCACCGACCTGCTCGTTGCCACGGACGTCGCGGCGCGCGGGCTCGACGTCCAGCACGTGTCGCACGTCGTGAACTACGACGTACCGAGCGCCGCCGAGGGGTACGTGCACCGTATCGGGCGCACGGGGCGCGCGGGGCGTGAGGGCGTCGCGATCACGCTCGCCGAGCCGCGCGAGCACCGATTGCTGCGCAACATCGAGTATCAGACGAAGCAGAAAATCGAGATTGCCGCAGTGCCGACGGTGGCCGACCTGCGGGCCCGCCGTCTGGAGATGACGCGCGCGTCGCTCCGCGAAACGATCCTCGCGGGGGGCCTGGATCAGTTCCGCGTGCTGGTGGACTCGCTGGCGCAGGAATTCGACATCATGGACGTCGCCGCCGCCGCGGTGAAGCAGGCCGACGCGAAAGAGAGCGGGGGCGATCCGGAGGAGATTCCGACGGTCACCATTCGCACCGAACGTCCGAGCCGCAACGACCGCGAACGTGCGCCGACCGCGAAGGCCGGCTCGCGCCGTCACGAGGCGGCCAAGGCGGGTGCGCGTTCGGCCGGTGGCAAGAAGGAGCGCATCACGCCGGAATGGGACGTCGCGCGCCTGTACATCGGGGCGGGACGACTGGCGAAGGTGCGCCCAGCGGACCTCGTGGGCGCCATCGTGAACGAAGCCGGAGTGGATCCACGCGCCATCGGCGCGATCCAGATCACCGAACGCTTCTCCCTCGTCGAGGTGCCGGACGAAATCGCCGATGGCATCATCGATACCCTTCGGAGCGCGACGATCAAGGGCAAGCGCGTGCCCGTTCGCCGCGACCGCGAACAGGGCGGCGCAGGCTGATCGCGATCCTGCCCGAGCACACTTTTCAAACTTTCCCCAGACATCACGCATGCGTGTTCGACAGCTTTCCACCCTGCTCGCCGTGGCCCTGTGTGTGGCCTGCAGCGACAATTCCCCGACTGCCGTGTCCATCGAACAGACCGCCTTCGCTCCCGCACTCGACGTGAACCTGGCGCAGTCCACCAAGGCGCCGTCGGGGCTCTACTATCGGGACATCACGCCCGGCACCGGCGCCGTGCTCGCCAATGGGCAGAGCGTCGGCATGCGGTACGTGGGATCGTTCGCCAACGGTGCGGAGTTCGACTCGAACGCGCCGCCGAAGCCCCTGTTTACCTTCACCCTCGGGTCGGGGCAGGTCATCAAGGGCTGGGATCTCGGCCTAGTGGGGATGAAGGTCGGGGGCCGGCGCCAGCTGATCATTCCGCCGTCACTCGGGTACGGGCGCGATGATTACGGCCCCATTCCCGGCAATTCGGTGCTCGTATTCGTCGTCGACGCGGTGAGCGCGCAGTAGCCGGGCGCTCCGGCTCGCCCGTCGGCTGGCCTCGGAGCGTCACACGGGCTATATCATCTCGACGCCACCGCACGTGGGCGGGCAACCGCCCCGTACCGACGAAGCGCCCGATCGAATCAGACCTCCTAGCCCAGTGACCGTGTACACCTACATCTATTACATCGCCGAGAAGGTCCCCGGCGCGATGGAGATGCAGCGCTTCGCGCATCCGATTCATGTCGGCATCGTGTCGGCGAGCGATCACGAGGCGGCATACACCGCCGTGCTTCACGACCTGCGGCCCACGTTCGCCGACGCGCCGCAGGACCTCGAGGTGCGGTTCGAGGTCGTCACCACGCCGCGCGCCGGGACGGGCGTGTGGCGGCACGGCAAGCCGATCGACACCGATATCACCTTCACGTCGGCGGATTGACGGCGGGCGTTCACTTCGAGCCACACGACGCATGACGGACATCCCCGAACTGTTCGCCAAGAATCGCGCGTGGGCCGCGGAAATGGAGCGGGAGGATCCCGGCTTTTTCTCGCGGCTCGTCGCGCAGCAGGCGCCGCGCTACATGTGGATCGGCTGCTCGGACAGCCGCGTCCCCGCGAACGAGATCGTGGGGTTGCTGCCGGGCGAAATGTTCGTGCATCGCAACGTGGCCAACGTCGTCGTGCATACCGACCTGAATTGCCTGTCAGCGCTCCAGTACGCGGTGGACGTCCTGAAGGTGGAGCACATCCTGATCACGGGCCATTACGGGTGCGGCGGTGTGCGGGCCGCGCTGGACGACCGCCGATACGGCCTGATCGACAATTGGCTCCGGCACGTCCAGGATGTCGCGCAGCAGCACGACGTGGAGCTCACGGGGCTGGAGGGTGAGGCGCGCGTCGACCGGCTCTGCGAGTTGAACGTGGCCGAGCAGGTGCTGAACACGGCGCGGTCCACCGTGGTGCAGGATTGCTGGGATCGGGGGCAGCCGCTCTCCGTTCACGGATGCGTCTACGGATTGCACGACGGCATCATGCGCGACCTCGACTCGACGGTGTCCACCCTCGACGAGGTGGCCTCGCTCGCGCGGCGTCTGCATGCCGGCACCTATCCAACCGCCGTCGGGTGACCCCGTGGCGATCGCACCGCTCGAGCTCCGGCTCGGCAGGCGGGCGGACGCGACGGTGGTGTTCGAGCTTCGGCGAGCGGATGGCACCACGACGTGGGAGAAGCGTACCGGTCCCACGGCGGAATTCTTCTCGGCACATGATCTCACGCACTTCGCCGTCGAGTGCGAACTCGGCTTTCGAGACGCGTTCTACGGGCTGGTCGCGCGCGGATGGGACCTGCGCGACTTCGGCAAGCCGTGGCCGCGAGGGCCGCTGTCGCCGCAGGCGCTGCTGGCCGAAGTGCTCGTCGGCTACCTCGACGTCGCACGCGCGACCGGGCATCCACTCACCGCGGACGACTGCAACCAGTCAGTGCAGGCCTACTTCGCGTCGACGTCGCACGCCGCGGAGTTCACCGTCACCGATGAGACGCTCGAGCGCATCCGGACGAGACTGCAGGACCTGCTGGCGCGCTGGCATGCACTGGGGCCGAGTGAGACACTGACGCTGTCGTTCGACCCTCGACCCGTCATCAGACCTTTCGACTCCGGCCGCCGCGAATGAGCCGGAGCACGAAGATGAGGACCATTGCGCCGATGAACGCGACGAAGATGACGCCCGCT
>JANLTI010000009.1:0-5569 GCA_031362845.1 Gemmatimonadaceae bacterium
CGGGCTGTTGCCGATGGAGCCGGAGCACGGACCGGAACAGCACCATCATCGTGCTGAGGCTCGCCGTGATGAGCTCGAGTTGCCGCTTGCCGTCCGGACCGGCCAGCAGCGCACCCTGCCGCAGCTGAAGCAGCTTGCCCAGCACCTGCTGCTCGAGCTGCAGGCGAAGGTGATCGTGCGACACGGTCACGCCGTCGAGCGGCACCGACCCGTGGAGCACACGATGACGGTCGATGATGTCCGCATACTCCATGGGGAAGACGTCCGACGACCGCCGCCACTCGGCCGTCGTCATCGTCATCGGGGGAGGATTCCCCGCCTCATGCCACGCGCGCGCGACGGCTGACGACGACGCCAGCGTCGCCGGCTCCACCCGGTCGAGCAACACCAGCACGTTGTAATCCGATTTCCGGGGAATGTGCTCGCTCGACGCGGCCGAGCCGTACAGCACCACGCCCGAGAGCGAGCTGCCGTACGCCGAGCGTAGCTGCGTCACGAGATCGTCGAGTGTCATCGTCGCCATGATCGCCTTTACCAGGATGAGCCGCCGCCGCCACCACTGAATCCACCGCCCCCACCGAAACCCCCGAATCCGCCGCCACCACCGCCGCCGAATCCTCCACTGCTCCACCCTCCCCCTCGTCCTCCGCCCATCCCGCTCAGCAGAAAGAGCGGCAGGCACCCTCCTCCACCGCGTCGCCCCTTGCCCAGCAACGACAGGATGATGAAGAGCAGCATGAGCAGCACCGCCGGATTGATCCCGCGCCCACGACGCGTCGCGCCGGCGGGAGGGCGAACCACCGGTCGTTCAAGCGTGGTATCGAGCGCGAAACCGAACTCCGCGGCGAAGCGCTGCGCCACGCTCAGCGTTACCAGCTCGAGACCTGCGCCATACTCCCGCTGCTGGAACGCCGGCGTCGCCTCGCGACAGATCGCCGCGGACGTGGCATCCGTGATGAATCCTTCCGCGCCCTGCCCCGTCTCGACCCGGCAGTAGCCGCGTCCGTCGCTCGACGTTTCCTTGGGCACGAGCAGAATGACTACGCCGGCGTTGCGCGAGCGATCGCCGATCGCGGCCATGTTGCCCACTTTCCACTCGCGTCCGATGCGCAGCGCGATGTCGGACGGATCGCGTCCCCCGAGGTCCGACAGCGTGACGATGGCGATCTCGCCGTTCGACTTGGTGCGAACATCCTGCGCCACGCGCTCCATTCGCGCGATCGACGCCTCCGGCAGGGCGTTCGCGAAATCGTTCACCAGCCCCCGAGGGGGTGGAATCTGTGGTCCCCCCTGAAGCAGGACCATGGCGCCCAGAAGGGCACGTCCGGCGAAGTGTGAAAGCATTTCGGGAGATGAGGGTCGTGCCGCCGGTACCTGCGCCGTCCATCAACGTTAGCGCCCATCACACGATCACGGCAGACATGCCGGCCCGTTCGCTCGCCGAGTCGTCCGTGGGCGCATTATCTTTCGGTGAGAGTCGGCCACCATACATCCCTCCCGCCATGCCGCGAACTTCGTCCATCCTGCTCGGCACGCTCGCGCTCGTCGTCTCGATGACCGCCTGCGCACGCTCCGAGGCAACGCCCGCCGCGAACGCGGGGCCCGCGGCCAATGGGGCGACGGGCGCGCGCAGAGATTCCAGCGCCCCGCCGTCGACGGGCGGGTTGACCGACTCGGTGAGCACTGCCGCCGACCGGGGGCGGATTCGCGGCGCCGGCACGGCGCCGATCTGGCTCGTGGAGGTGAGCGATTTCCAGTGCCCGTATTGCAAGCAGTGGCACGATCAGTCGTTCGCCACGATCGATCGAGAGTTCGTTCAGACGGGCAAGGTCCGACTCGCTTATCTCAACTTTCCACTCACGAGCATTCACAAGAACGCTCGTGCCGCGTCCGAAGCCGCGATGTGCGCGTCCGTCCAGGGAAAATTCTGGCCGCTGCACGAGTCGCTCTTCACCACGCAGCCACGGTGGGCCGCGCTCGAGAGTCCCATGCCGGTATTCGACTCGCTGGCCGTGGCCGCGGGCGCGAATGCCGCCTCGTGGCGTCAATGCATGACTTCACACGCCACGCTGCCGCTCATCGAGGCGGATCGCGACCGGAGTAGCCGGGCCGGCGTCCAGTCGACGCCCACCTTCTTCATCGGCGACCGGAAGCTCGAGGGCGCCTATCCCGTCGACTCGTTTCGCGTCGCCATCGAGGCCGCGATCGCGAAGGTGCGCGGGTCGAAGTAGTCACGCGATCGGCTCGGTGGTCCGTCGCGCGGTGAACCACGCGCTCGCGTTCGGATATGAGAGCGTCGCCCGGCTGGCGCGCGCGCTATCGGCGATCGCGCCCGAATCGGATCGGAAGCTCGTCGCCACGTTCGCCTCGCGACGCGACGTCATGTCCCGGTTCGCCGCATTCGCGCGCGATCGGTCTCGCCCCTTGCTCTGGATGCACGCGCCCAGTGTCGGCGAGGGACTTCAGGCTCGCCCGATCCTCGAGCTGGCGCGGCAGCGGCGGCCCGCGATGCAGCTCGCCTATACCTGGTTCTCGCCGAGCGCCCGGACGTTCGCGCGCGCGCTCGACGTCGATTTCCGCGACGTGCTGCCGTTCGACGCGAGAGCGGACATGCGGAATGCGCTGGAGGCGTTGTCCCCGACGGCGCTGGTGTTCAGCAAGCTCGATGTGTGGCCGACGCTCGCGCGCGAGGCATCGCGCCGAGGAACACGGCTCGGTCTCGTGAGTGCGACGCTCGCGCCGTCGTCGTCACGACGCTCCGGGCTGGCCCGCGCCCTGCTCCGCGATGCCTATGCCCGTCTCGATCGCGTCGGCGCCATCAGCACCGAGGACGCGGATCGATTGATCGCCCTTGGCGTGCCCGCTCGGCGCGTGTCGGTGACCGGCGACGCTCGGTACGATCAGGTCTGGGAGCGGGCAGCGCAGGTCGATCGGAAGAGTCCCCTGCTCGCCCCACTGTCGAGCGACCGTCCCACGCTGGTCGCCGGCTCCACGTGGCCGAGCGACGAGGCGGCGCTCCTGCCCGCGTGGACACGGATCGCCGCGCACCGGCCCGCGGTGCGTTTGATCATCGCGCCGCACGAGCCGATGCCCGGTCACGTCGTCAACATAGAGCGGTGGGCGCATGCGGCCGGACTTCGCACGGCGCGGCTCGATTCTCCGGAGGCCGGCGATGCCGACGTCGTGATCGTCGATCGGGTGGGCGTGCTGGGCGACCTCTATGCGCTCGCAGACATCGCGTTCGTGGGCGGTGCATTTCATGCCGCCGGTCTGCACTCGGTCCTGGAGCCCGCGGCATTCGGCGTGCCGGTGGTGTTCGGCCCACGCCATCACGGCTCACGCGACGCGCGACTCCTCATCGACGCCGACGCCGCGCAGGTGACGGACGGAGCCGATGCACTGCAGCGCGCGCTCGAGCCATGGCTCGATGCGCCCACGGAACGCGAGGGCGCCGGGCGCGCGGCGCGCGCCGTCGTGCATCTCGGACTGGGTGCCGCGGAGCGATCGTACGCGCTCGTCGCCGAGCTGCTCGGCTAGGCGTCGACGCGCACGCCTCGGCGTCGCCGTCGGGCGACGAGGCTATGCCGTCGCGACGTGGGGGATGATCGGTGACGACGCCGATTGTGGCCGGTGCAGGTAGAAGCCCTGCACGAGGTGCACACCGAGCTCCTGCACCGTCTTGAACTCCTCCGCCCGCTCCACCCCTTCGGCGATCACCTGTGCGCCGTGGTCTTCGGCGAACTTCACCATCGTCTGCACCAGGTTCTGCTTGATGAAGTTCGTGTCGATGGCGCTGATGAGCGAGATGTCCAGCTTGATGAAATCGGGCTCGAGGTTGGCGATCGAACCGAGGCCGGCATACCCACTGCCCGCGTCGTCCACCGCGAACCGGTAGCCGATGTCGCGAAACGCCTTCAGCCGATCGCGAAACTTGGGGTAGTCCTTGATGGCGGTGCGTTCCGTGATCTCGATGACGACGCGCGAGGGATCGTCGACCTCCTGATCGGTGAACGCAGGATCGGCAAAATCGTGAGGATCCACGTTGATGAACAGCAGCTCCCCTGGTGCGAGCCGCGTGTTCATCCCTTCGATGGCGCGCGCTCGACACAGGCGGCTCAACTCCCAGATCATGTCCGCCTCGGCTGCGACGTCGAACATCACTTCGGGGCTGCGGAGCGTGCGCATTCGGCCGCGCGCCAGCGCCTCGTAGCCGAAAATCTCCTTGGTGGAGGCGATGACGATCGGATGGTAGTCCACATAGACCAGCCGGTCACGCAGGCTCGTCTTGAGATCGTTCACGCGTCGCGCGCGCTCACGCTGTTCCACGGAGCGCGATGCGTTCTGCGCTTCGCGGATGCCCCGATAGATCAGTCGCTCGAGGCGGATTTTTGGATTGTAGTAGAGATGCGCGCGGCCAACGTAGATATCGAACAGCGCGGCGATGTCCTCGCCGTGCGCCGTCTCGATCTGCGCGCCCACGTGCCGCTGGAGGCGCGTCACCATCTCGGTGATCTCTCCCTCCGTCGCCGCCGCGACTCCGTCCTGCGGGACGTGGAAGAAGATGAAGTCGTCGTCGTTCGTGAAGCTCACCATCACGCGCGAGTCGCCGAGGTCGTCGTCGTCGAGGAATTCACGCACCGCGCTGGCGGTCGTTTCCAGCACCGCGTCAAGCTTCTCCCACCCGTAGATTTCCTCGATCTTGGAATAGCGGACGAAATTGAAGTAGAGAACGACCAGTTCGCCGCGCTCCTTGAAGAACTGGCGCGATCGCTCGATCGATACGGGAAGGGTGGGCAGGCCGGTGAGGGAGTCATGGAGCATCTGCTCCTGCTCCACCTGGTCCACCCGGTGCGCGTTCTCCGCGCCGAGCGCCGCGCCGCGCGCCACCGCGGACCAGGTGCGCGCGGCGATTTCCTCCGCCGTCGCCGGCAGCAGGTACCACTCTTCAGCTCTCGACTCGACCGCACGACGTCGGGCCGCCTCATCCGCGCAGCCGACGACCACCGGCAGACCGCGTTTGTGCGCCTGCTCGATGCCGTCGCGAAGCAGCGAAGGGTCAGCCGTCGTGAAGTGCACGGCACGCACGCCGGGCTCCGCGAGCGCGGCGAGCATGTCGTCGGCTGCACGAACATCGGCACGCCACCCATCGAGGAGCGCGGCCGCCTGGCGGACTACCGGATCGTCCGTATCGGTGAGGAGGACCGACTCGCTCACAGGCCCCGCGGGAAGGCGGCGGAGCGCGGGGTGAGGCTATGTGACGACGCGCATCTGTTCGAGGTTGCGCTGCACTGTCTTGGCGAGCGAAGGCAGGTCAAAGGGCTTCTCCACGTAATCGTCGGCGCCAAGCTGCAACGCCTCGCGTTTGTCGTCCCACGCGTCGAGGGCCGTCACCATGATGATACGCACCTTGTTGCCGAGCAACGGGTGCTGCTTCATGATGCGGCACACCTCCCAGCCGTCGCGACCTGGCATCATGACGTCGAGCAGCACGAGCGCGGGCTTGACCGTCTCGTACAGCGCGAGTGCCTCGTCGCCATTGTGGGCCACGGAGATGGGATATCCACGGATC
>JANLTI010000032.1:0-16646 GCA_031362845.1 Gemmatimonadaceae bacterium
GAGCTGTTGTCAGTTCCCGTAAGCGTGCCGTGCGCAGCACGGCCACGCGCCCCGTAAGGCGGCGCGCAGCGCCGCCGCCCAGTAAGGTGCGCGCGTAGCGCGCACCGCCCCGTATTAAATTGCACGCCATGCCCAGCTTCCCTCCATCCACCACCGTGTTCAACGACGCGTACATCGCCGAAGCGCACGAGCGCTACCGGCGTGACCCGTCGTCGGTGGACGAATCCTGGCGGCAGTTCTTCCGCGCGGCGGAGTCGCTCGCCGGTGTCACTGGTGGCGGGCATGCAGCCGACGATGGCCTGCTGCGTAGCATCGCGGGTGCCGCCGCGCTCGTGGAGGCCATTCGCCAGTACGGCCATCTGGCCGTGCAGCTCGATCCCCTCGGCACGCCACCCCCGGGCGGCATCGAGCTCACGCCGGAGTTCCACGGCATCACCAACGACGACCTCGCGCGGGTGCCGGCGAGCGCGCTTGGATTCGAGTCGGGCACGGCGGCCGACGTCGTCCGGCGGCTGCGCAGCGCGTACTGCGGTGCCATCGCGTTCGAGTTCGCGCACCTGGGGAACGAGCCGGAACGCTCGTGGCTGAAGGCCGCGGTGGAGCAGGAGACGTTCACGCAGCCGCTCACGCCCGACGAGAAGATCGCCGTGTTGCGCCGGCTCACCGAGGTGGACGGGCTCGAGCGATTCCTCGGCCGGCAGTATCAGGGCTACAAGCGGTTCTCGATCGAAGGCACCGACGCGATGGTGCCGATGCTCGACGAGTCGATCACCCGTGCCGCACTGAGCGGTGCCAGGCGCGTCGTGATCGGAATGGCCCACCGAGGGCGCATCAACGTGCTCGTGCACGTGATGGGGATGTCCTACGACGAGATGTTCGGCGAGTTCGAGGGACGGCCCGGCGAGACGAGCGTCGACGCGACAACCGGTGACGTGAAGTACCACCTCGGCTTCGAGGGTGAGCGCGTCGTCGGCAACCGTACCGTGACGCTGGAGCTCGCGCCGAATCCGAGTCATCTGGAAGTCGTGAATCCGGTGATGAGCGGCATGGCGCGCGCACATCAGCGCGTGGCGGGATCGGTCGCCGACCGCGACGAACGTCTCGTGCTTCCACTGTGCATCCACGGCGACGCCGCGTTCCCGGGCGAAGGGGTGGTGCCCGAGACCTTCAACCTGTCGCGGCTGCGCGGGTATCGCGTCGGCGGCACGATTCATCTCATCGTCAACAACCAGGTGGGATTCACCACCGACCCGAGCGATGCGCGCTCGACGCGCTACGCGAGCGATCCGGCCAAGGGGTTCGAGGTGCCGGTGCTGCACGTGAATGCAGACGACGCGGAAGCATGCATCGGCGCGATTCGGCTGGCTGCGGCCTATCGCGACCGGTTCGCCAAGGATGTGGTGATCGACCTCGTGGGCTACCGTCGCTGGGGACACAACGAGACTGACGAGCCCGCGTTCACGCAGCCGAAGCTGTACGAGCTGGTGCGCGCGCATCCCACCCCCCGCCAGGTGTGGGCGGCGCGTCTCGTGCGCGAGCGCGTCCTCACCGACGCGGACGTGAAGGCAATCGACGACGAGTTCGCGCAGAAGCTCGCCGCGGTGCACACGGCCATGAAGGCGGCCGCCGCGCCGGCGACTGGCGGCACGCCGGTCCGCGTGGCCGGCCACGAGAAGCCCATGGAACCGGTGACGTCCGTGGCCGCCGAGACGCTCCAGTCCATCAATGCTCGGCTGCTCGCATATCCGGCCGGATTCACGCTGCACAAGCAGCTGGCGCGCACACTCGAGCGTCGGCGCGAGGCGATCGGCACGGGGAAAATCGATTGGGGACACGCCGAAGCGCTGGCGTTCGGTGCGCTGCTCACTGGTGGAATGAACGTGCGCCTGAGCGGCCAGGATGCAGAGCGGGGCACGTTTGCACACCGCAACGCCGTGGTGCACGACGTGAACACCGGGGCCACCTTCGTGCCGCTCGCCGCGGTGGCCGACGCGGCGGCTCGCTTCGAGATCTTCAACAGCCCGTTGTCCGAGACCGCGGTCATGGGATTCGAGTACGGCTTCAGCACCGCTGCGCCGAACGACGTGGTGTTGTGGGAGGCGCAGTACGGCGACTTCGTGAACGTGGCGCAGCCAGTCATCGACCAGTTCATCTCGGCCGATCGCGCCAAATGGGGACAGCGGAGCGGGCTGGTGCTGCTCCTGCCCCACGGATACGAAGGGGGCGGTCCCGAGCATTCCAGTGCGCGGCTCGAGCGGTTCCTCCAGCTCTGCGCCGAGGACAACATGATCGTCGCGTATCCGTCGACGCCGGCGCAGTACTTCCATGTGCTGCGCCGGCAAGGGCTGCGCAGCGATCGAAAGCCGCTCATCCTGATGCAGCCGAAAAGCCTGCTGCGTCTGCCCGCCGCGGCGTCGCGTCTGGAGGAGCTGACGGGTGGATCGTTCCAGCCGGTGATCGACGACGTGACCACGGCATCGCGCCGCGCGGGAGTGCGCCGGCTGGTGCTCTCCACGGCGAAGCTTTACTACGACCTGCTTGCGGCCCGCGGCGACAGTGGTGGTGGCGACGTGGCGCTCGTGCGCGTGGACGAGCTGTATCCATGGCCCGGTGCGGCACTGGCGGCGATCGTCGACGCGTACCCGGACCTGGAGGATGTGGTGTGGGCACAGGAGGAACCAAAAAACATGGGCGCCTGGACCTACGTCGCTCCGCAACTGCGCGTGGCCACGGGCAACATGCTCACGATCCGGTACGTCGGGCGTCCCGAACGGGCGAGTCCGGCGGAAGGCTACAAGGAACTGCACGACGCGGAGCAGAAGCGCATCGTCGTCGAGGCACTCACGCCGCCGCCCGTGCCGCAGGCGGGAGCGAAGCGCAAGACCGCCCGGGTGTGAGGGTGATGACGACGCGCCGACTCTGTCGTGTCGCCCTGCTCGTGTGCCTCGCCGCGCCGCGACTCCTCATTGCGCAGGATCGCGGCGCGACCGCATTGGGCGAGGCGGTGGCTGGCCTCGACGTCACGGCGCGCGTGCTGCAGATCGGCGCGCATCCGGATGACGAGGACACGCAGTTGCTCACGTGGCTCGCTCGCGGGCGCCAGGTGGAGACCGCGTATCTGTCCCTCACGCGCGGCGATGGCGGGCAGAACCTGATCGGCAACGAACTGGGCCCGCTGCTCGGAATGATCCGCACGGAAGAGCTGCTCGCGGCGCGCCGACTCGATGGCGGCCGACAGTTCTTCACGCGCGCCTACGACTTCGGATTCAGCAAGTCGGCCGAGGAGACGTACACGCACTGGCCGAAGGATTCCATCCTGCTCGATGTGGTGACGGTGGTGCGGGCGTTCCGGCCGCACGTGATCGTGGCGGTGTTCAGTGGCACGCCGCGCGACGGACACGGGCACCATCAGGTATCGGGCATGCTGGCCCGCGAGGTATTCGACGCCGCGGCGGACACGGTGCGGTTTCCCTCGCGCGCGACACTCGGGCTGGGCCCGTGGTCGCCCTCCAAGTTCTATCGCGCGGCGCGCTTCAATCCGGCGCAGGCGACACTCAGCTTCAACGTCGGTGAGCTCAGCGCGCTGCGCGGGCGGACGTACGCGGAGATCGCGAGCGAGAGCCGGTCGCAGCATCTGTCGCAGGGGTTCGGGATTCTGCAGCGCCGCGGAACGTCGATGGACTACCTGACGCTCGAGTCGTCGCGACTCGGCGCGATCGGGCCCGAGCAGTCGCTGCTCGACGGTCTCGACGCCGGATGGTCACGGCTGGCGTCGGCCACGCTGACGGCGGCCGGGCGCGCCGCACTCGACTCGCTTCCACGAGCGATCGCCGACGTCCGACGCGTGGAGAATCTCGTCGCCTCGGCTCCGATGATCGCGCCACTCGCCCGCGTCGTGCACCTGCTCACCGAGATGCGACAGGCCCAGTCGTGCGGCTCCGCGGCTGGCGTCGCCCTGTGCGGTGGCGTCGCGGGCGATCTGGCCGTCTCGCTGGAATCGGTGCGGCGGCGAGCCACCGCGGCGCTGCTCGCCGTCGCCGGCGTGCTGGTGGAGGCGACGGCGCCCAGGGAGCTGGTGGCCGTGGGTGACACGGTTCCCGTGACGATCTCGGTGTACAACCAGGGCGTGGCGCCAGTCACGCTGCTCAGCGCCAGTGCGGGACTGCAGTACGGGACGGGCGCGATGCATCGTGGCGGGCCACTGGACGTCGCGCGTGACAGCGCGGCGCGGACGACGCTCGGCGTCCTCGCCGAGGCGTCGAGTGTCCCGTGGTGGTTGTCGGTGGGCAAGCGCGGCGACGTGTTCATTCTGCCGCCCACGCCGATGCCATTGGCCATCGGCGAAGACCGACTCGCCGACAGCTACGCGCGCGTGACATTGCGCGTCGCCGGCGAGCCGGTGACCGTGGACGCCGGACCCATCGTCTATCGGTTCGCCGATCCGGCGCGCGGCGAACAGCGTCGGCCGTTGGCCGCGGTGCCGCCCATCAGCGTCACCCTCGAGGGGGAGGTGCAGTACGCGCGCACCGGTGCGGCGCTCGACCGGCTGTACGACGTGCACATCACGTCGGCGGCAATGGCGCCGCGCGGCGTGAGCGTGACGCTCACCCTTCCGGCCGGCTTGCGCGCGGACTCCGTGATCCGCCGCGTCGCGGTCGACTCCTTCGGGTCGGCCACGCTGACGTTCCGCGTGCGCGGTACGCTGCCCGTCGGACGCCATACGCTCTCCGTCATGGCAACGAGCGGTGGCCAGGAGTTCGCGATCGGCTACCTGCCCATCGATTATCAGCACGTGCGCCCCATGCGCTACTACCGACAGGCAGCGGCGCTGATCGAGTCCGTGGAGGCGGCGCTGCCGCGCAACCCGCGCATCGCGTACGTGCGCGGAGTCGGCGACAATGTCGCGCCGATGCTGACGCAACTCGGCGTGCAGGTGAAGATGGTCGGCGCCGAGGAACTCGAGCGGACCGATCTGTCCGGGTTCGGCGCCGTGGTCGTGGGACCGCGGGCCTTCGCGGCGAATCGCGCGCTGGTCTCGCAGGCGTCGAAGCTCCAGGACTTCGCACGCGCCGGCGGAACCGTGGTGGTGCAGTACGGCCAGGCCGAGATCCAGGCGCCTGGCATCCTGCCGTATCCCGTGACGCTCGCGCGCACGGCCCAGCGCGTCACCGACGAGCTGGCACCGGTGCGCGTGCTGGCACCTGCCGACCCGCTGCTCACGACTCCGAATCGGATCGGCGCGCGCGACTTCGATCGCTGGGTGCAGGAACGCGCCCTGTACATGCCAGGCTCGTTCGATCCGCACTATCGCGCGCCACTCGAGATGCACGACCCCGGCGAGCCGGAGAACCGCGCGGCGGTGCTGGTCGCGCCGGTGGGCAAGGGCGCCTACGTGTACACGACGCTCGCGCTGTTCCGCCAGCTTCCCGCCGGCATCCCCGGTGCGGCGCGCATCTTTCTCAACCTGCTCGCGGCCGACGGCCGCGGTGCGGGATCGACCGCGGTGCAGCCATGACGTGTGGACTTCACCGCCGCGACGCAACCCGACCCGCATGATGCGCTTCCATCGCCGTCGTCTCCGCCACGCCGCATCGCTGCTGACCATCTCGTTCGCCCTCGCCTGTGGCAAGGGCGACGGACGCACGGTGCTCACAGTGTATTCGCCGCATGGCAAGGAACTGCTCGAGTACTACGAGCGCGGGTTCGAGGCGTCGCACGCCACCGTGGACGTGCAGTGGGTGGACATGGGGTCGCAGGAGGTACTCGACCGTCTACGGGCCGAGAAGGCCAACCCCCAGGCGGACCTCTGGTTCGGCGCACCGGCGGAGATCTTCGGCCGCGCCGCGACCGAAGGCCTGCTCGAGCCCTACACGCCGACGTGGGCCGACAAGGTTCCGGCCGACGCGCGCGATGCCCGCGCGTTCTGGTTCGGCACGTACATGACGCCGGAAGTCATCGCCTACAATACCAACGCGGTGACGAAGGCCGACGCGCC
This sequence comes from Gemmatimonadaceae bacterium, assembly GCA_031362845.1. GTDB lineage: Bacteria > Gemmatimonadota > Gemmatimonadetes > Gemmatimonadales > Gemmatimonadaceae > AG11. Next base: position 5,996 of record JANLTI010000032.1, read on the forward strand.
GAAGGACTGGGACGACGTGCTCGATCCCAAGTGGAAGAACAAGGTCCTCATCCGCGATCCCATCGCGAGCGGATCGATGCGCGCCATCTTCGGCGCGATCCTCGCCCGGTCGGTCGCGCGCACGGGGAGCACCGCGGAGGGTTGGGAGTGGCTGCGCCGACTCGACGGCAACACCAAGGAGTACGTGCTCAATCCGGCGCTGCTCTACCAGAAGCTCGGCCGCGAGGAAGGGACGATCACGCTGTACAACATGCCGGACATCGCCACGCTCGAACAGCGCACGAAGACGCCGGTGGGCTACGTGATACCGGCGAGCGGAACGCCGCTGCTGGTGGACGCGATCGCGCTGGTGAAGGGCGCGAAGCATCCCGACGTCGCGCGGCAATACTACGAGTACGTGACCTCGCCGGCCGCGGTGCACGACGCGGCGGTGAAGTTCCTGCGCATTCCCGCGCGCACCGATATTCCGTCCGATTCGCTGCCTGACGTCGTGAAGCGCGCGAGCACGGACGTGAAGCCGATGCCGGGCGATCAGACGATGATGCGGGACAGCCTGGACGCGTGGATGAAGTACTGGGACGCGAACATCCGTAACAGCCGCCGAGGCAAGTGACCGACACGAGCGATGCGGTGCTGCACTCGGCACCGGGCGCACTCGTACTCGAGCACGTCACGCGACGGTATCCCGGCAACCCCGACCCGTCGGTGGATGACCTGTCGCTCACCATCGCGCCGGGCGAGTTGCTGGCGCTGGTGGGCGCATCCGGATCGGGAAAGACGACGACGTTGCGCATCGCCGCCGGATACGAGACGCCGGACAGCGGTCGTGTGCTGCTGGGCGACGGCGCCGCCGCGCCGCGCGACATCACGCGCGAATCGCCGCAGCGCCGCGGGTTCGGCATGGTGTTCCAGCATTACGCGCTCTTTCCACACATGCGAGTGGAGGAGAACGTCGCGTTCGGCCTCGAGGCGCGCGGCGTGCGAAGGGCCGACCGCCTGGCGCGCGCGCGCTCGGCGCTCGACGCCGTTGGGCTCGGGGGCAAGTCCGAGCGGTCGGTGCAGGCACTGAGCGGCGGCGAGCAGCAGCGCGTCGCGCTGGCCCGCGCACTGGTGATCCAGCCGCGTGTCCTCCTGCTCGACGAGCCGCTGTCCAATCTCGATCCCACGCTGCGGCAGAGCATGCGTGACGAGTTGCGGTCCACGCTGCGGCTGTCAGGGGTGACCGCGCTGTTCGTGACGCACGACCAGGAGGATGCTTTTGCGGTGGCGGATCGCGTCGCCATGCTCGAGCGCGGCAGGCTGCTTCAGGTGGGGACGCCGGAAACGCTGTACCATGCGCCGGCCACGCGCGCCGTCGCCGAGTTCGTCGGGCGCGCTGCACTGGTGTCGGCCGAGCGAGTCGGTGATCGCGTGCGCATCACGATCGACGGCGTAGCACTCGAGGCACGTGTGCGACAGGAAAGCGCAACCGCTGATGGCGCGCTGCTCGCCGTGCTGCGTCCCGAGTCGCTCGTGCTGTCGGAGACCGACGGCGTGCCAGCGTGGGGGGGGGTGGTGGCGGGACGCCGGTTCGCCGGTGGACACGTCGTCTACCGCGTGATCCTGGGCAATGGCGCCGAAGTGGAGGTGATGGGCGACGGTGCTGCGGCGCGTGAGGGAACGCGAGCGGGTGTTCGACTGGCCGACGTGCCGGTGGCCGTGGTACCGGCGTGATCCTGCGCCGCGCGCGGGCGGCGGGGTGGGGCGTTTCGGTCACGGCGCTCGGGCTGCTCGCGCTACTGCTGTGGAGTGTCGTCTACCCCAACGTGGCCGTGATCGTCGGGAGCTTCGAGCGCGGGCTCGCCGACTGGAAGGAGTTCGCATCGAGCCCCGCCGACCTGGACGCATTGCGCGGCACGGTGATCGTCGCCATCGGATCCGTGGTGGCCGCGCTGCTGGTGGGCGTACCGCTCGCGTTCCTGCTCACGCGCACGGAGTTTCGCGGTCGCCGGGTGCTGAGCGGCGTCGCCACGCTGCCGGCGGCGCTGCCCCCGCTGGTGGGTGTGCTCGCCTTTCTCTTCCTCTACGGCGAGAGCGGCGTGGTGACGCGGGTGGTACAGCGAATGCTCGGCATGCGTGAGCCGCCGTGGACGCTGAGCGGGCTCACTGCGGTGATCTTCGTGCACGCGTACACGATGTACGTCTACGTGTTCCTGTTCGTGAGCGCCGGACTGGAGCGATACGACACGACGCTCGATGAGGCGGCGACGGGCCTGGGCGCATCGCGGGCCCTCCTGCTGCGGCGCATCACGCTTCCGCTGCTCACGCCGTCGCTGGCCGGTGCCATGCTGCTCGTGTTCATGAGCGCGCTCGGCTCGTTTTCGGCCCCCTACGTGTTCGGCGGCGGCGCGCGCGTGCTGGCGACGCAGATCCTCGTCTCCAAGTTGAACGGCGCGCTGGGGCTCGCGTACGTGGAGACCACCGTACTGGCCGTGACGGCGGTGCTCGCGCTCCTGCTCCTGCGCTGGCTGGAGGGCCGGCGGCGCTACGCGATGGCGGGGAAGGGTCGGATCACGCGCAGCGGCCTCCGGTCGCCCGTGGCGCGGGCGCTGCTGCCCGCTTTCGCGGCGGCGACGGTCATCCTGCTGGTGCTGCCGCACGCGATGGTGGTGCTCGTGAGCTTCGCGCGCGATGGCGCGTGGACGACGCAGCTGCTCCCCCCGGAGTACACGCTCGACAACTATCGGCAGTTGGCGATGGAGCGTGAGCTGTGGCGGCCCATCACGAACAGCGTGTGGATGTCGGTGTTGGCGACCGCCGCGAATGCCGTGGTGTGCTTCGCCATCGCCTATGTCGTGGTGCTCTCGCAGGCGCCTGGCCGCCGCATGCTGGCGTTGCTCGCCGCACTGCCGTGGGCCATTCCCGCCACCGCCATCGCGCTCGGGCTGGCCGCGACCTTCGACCGGAATGCACCGCTGCAACTTCGTTTCCTGCTGGTGGGGACATTCTGGATCCTGCCGCTCGCCTATTTCATCCGCAACATCCCCATCGTGACGAGTGCGATCGAAGGATCGTTGCGCCAGATGGATCCCACGCTGGAGGATGCAGCGCGCGGGCTCGGCGCCTCGCGCTGGCTCGCCCTGCGACGCGTGGTGCTGCCCGCGGCGCGGCCCGGCCTCGTGGCCGGAACAATGCTGGCCGGTGTGGCGGCGGTGGGCGAGTTCGTCGCCAGCGTGGTGCTGTATACGCACGCCAACCGGCCCATCTCGGTGGAGATCCTCGCGCAGGTACGCTCGCTCTCGTTCGGAACAGCGGCCGCGTACAGCGTCCTGCTCATCCTGCTCGTGCTGCTGATCACGGTAGGCGCGCGTTGGCTCGAGGGGCGCGCCACAGACACGGAACGCACGGTGAACGCGGCATGAGTGTCTCCGAGCATCCACGCCGCATCGTAGTGGACGCCGACGGGCGGGCATGGCAGGTGTTTCTCGTACCGGAGGGAATGCGATGGGATCCCGAGATAGAGATGCGCCGCGTGAGCTGGCTGTGTTGCGTGCTGGACGCGGAAACCCGCTACATCTCTCCCGTGCCGGACGCCTGGCAGCAGTTGAGCGACGAGCAGTTGCTCGCCGCAATTGCCGGTGCGCCGACGGATTACCGGCGCGGGCGCTGACCGGTCAGCGTCGACGCGCGCCGGCCAGCGAGCGGTAGTACTCCTCCACTGCCGCGCGATACTCTTCCGAGACGAGTGCGCGATTCCCGAGTGCAGGACCCTTTCCGCCAGCGACGCCCAACCGGCGAGCCAGCGAGAACTCGAATTCCTTGAGGCCCTGGATCACGCTCACCTGAAGCTGTTCCAGTCCGCGCGGCTCGCCAATGCGCCCGCGCTCGAGCTGGCGAAGCATCTCGATCATCTTGTCGAGGTCGGCCACTTGCACCCCCTGACGCGCGAGCTCGCCGCGCAGGGTCTCTGCATTCGCGCGACGCAGCCCGAGCTCGCGGGCGAACTGACGCGTGTCGCCCGGTGCAAGCGTTGAGGGCGAGCCCTGAACGCTCCCTTCGCTTGGACGGCTGCCCGACCCACCTCGAGCGTTAGCCTGTCCTTGCTGTCCCTGTTGTCCCTGCTGTCCCTGCTGTCCCTGCTGTCCCTGCTGTCCCTGTTGTCCCTGTTGTCCCTGCTGTCCCTGCTGTCCCTGTTGTCCCTGCTGTCCCGATCGATCGGCCACGCGATCGCGCAGCGACTCGAGTCCACGCACCAGCTCACGGGCCTGCTCGAGCGAGCGGGCCTGTCCACTTTCGCGTGACCCGCTGCCAAGTGCACCGGCCGCGGCGCGCATCCTCGCCGCGACGTCCCCGAGATTCTCGGCGATCTGCCCCTCGAGCGCATTCGCGTACTCGGCCGAGCTACCGCGCATCGCGTTCTTCGAGAACGCGATCTTGTCGCGCACGTGCTGGTCGCGAATCGCGTCAGCCGCTTCACCCATCTTTCCCGCCGCGCCGGGCTGCTCGCGCCGGCCGTCGCGGGCGAGGCGATCCGCGCTCGACTCGAGCTGTTCGACATCTCGTTGCAGCGCGTCCTTCTTCTCGCCGAGCTGACGCAACGTCTCCGCACGCGACTCACCCGATGCGCCAGACACGGCCTTCACCCCGTCGGCGATGTCACGCTGGCGAGCCTCGATTGCCCCAGCCTGCTGCGCGAGCTGACGCACGCCCTCGCTGACTCGCGTGGCGCGCGCACCTTCCAACCCGCTCGCGGCGCGACCCAGCTGCTCGAGTGCCGCCGCGCCCTGCGCCGTGGAACCGCCCGCTGCCTTTCGCATCGCGTCAGCTGCCTGCTGAAGCTGTTGCGCCGCGCGCGACAGCTCTGGTGAACGCTGCTCCCGCGACAGGCGCTCGAGTCGACGTGCTTCCTCCTCGGCCTGTCGCGCCAGCTCGCGCTGCGATCCGCCGCCTCCTCCGCCACCACCACTGCTCGCGTCACGGCCCAACCGGTCGCGCATCTGGTCGGCCAGCCGCTGAAGTCGCTCATTCTCCTGTTGCTGCCGTGCGGCGAGCTGCTTGAGTCGCTCGAGCGTGGCATCCGCTTCGCGCTGCGCACCCTGCGGCGTGGACGACTCCTGCTGCACCGCCTCGTACTGGTTGCGCAGCTTGTCCGTCTGCAACTCGAACAGGTCGGCGAGATCCTCGGCCCGCTGCGCGCCCCCACCCCCGCCACCACCGCCACCTCCTCCACCCATCTGCACTTGCACGTCGCGGTACAGGGCCTGCGCACGCTGCAGACGCTGAAGCGCCTGCTGCTCAGGCGGAAGCGCTTCGCGTCCACGACCCTTGACCAGCAGCTCGGCCGCCGACTGCAGCGCCGTCACTGCGGCGGTGAGCTCGGCCTGGATGTGCAGGAAGGTCGTGTCGGTGCGCGCCGCGCCGCGTTCCTCCAGCCGCTTGGCCATCGTCGCGACGTCGTTCACCAGCCGACCTTCCGCGATGTTCAACGTTGCGATGTCTTCGCGACGCTTGCGTGGCGCGCTTGCCGCGCTGTCGCGCAGCCAATTGAACGTGCCAGCCACGACTTCCCGCTGGCGCGCGACGAATCCGTCCGGTGAATCACCGCCGCCACCACCACCACCGCCGCCTCCCTGCTGCTCGGCCTGACGATAGTTCTTGCCGAACGGCCTCACTTCCAGGAAGTAGACATCGCTGCTGCCGACATTGCCCGCCGCATCGCGCGCCAGTGCGTGGTACGCGACCAGATCGCCGGCCGCGAGCTTCATCTCGTCGAGAAACAGGGTGTGCGCGGCGCGGGGCTCTCGCGACCGTCGCCGGCCGCTGTCGGCGAGCGCGACGCGCCGCTCCTCGCCGCCGTTGACCCGGTACCGGAGCTCGAGTGTCTCGACTCCGTAGTCATCGCTGGCACGCACGGCGATCGTGACCTCCTCGACGCTCGTGACCTTTGTATCGCGTCCCGGTTCGGCGATGGTCACCGTGGGCGCGCGGTCGGGCAGGACGTCCACGGCGTACTGCGCGGATCCGGCAACTGAGGTGCCGTCCATCGACACGAGGTCCACCCGATAGAAGCCGCTCTTGCGCAACGCGAACGACGCGACGGGCAAACCATCGGTGCCCATCACGAACGGCACGACCGCTCCGTCGTCGAAGACGAGACGTGCGCCACGAATCGGCTTCGTGACCGACGGCCGCACGGTCACCGTCGTACCCACCACCGCAGCCACGTCGCCGCCGTCGTCCACATGTTCGGCCCTCAGGCCGGTGTAGGCGGGATACCGAAGATCGACGGCGAGGCGGCTCACTGCGGGCAGGTCGGAGACGCTGAGCCGGTGGATTGCCGAGCGGTGTCCAGCCGATTCGACGAAATACTCGGTGGCGCGCGTGAGGTCGAGCAGGCGCGAGCTGAATCTCTGCTCGTCGCGGTCGCGCGACATGGGCAGCCGGATCCACTCGGCGGTAGAGTCGGCGCGAAAGACGAGTTGCGCGCTGTCGGACGTGAACCCAACCAGCGACGCGCCGACGTCGACTGATGCACCACGCGGCACGGTGGCATCACCGGGCACCACTTGCACGGCGATCGCGGGGACTGCGGCTTCCGCCACGGACCACGGGGCGAAGAGCGAGCGAGCGACGCGTCGCATGCCCGGCGGTCCGAACGCCAGCAGGAGCGCAGCGGCGACGACAATGCCGCCGAGTGCGCGCGACGCGCGAATCATCCGCGGCCGCTCGATGGTGGCGTCGCGCTGGAGGGGCGCCAGCATGACAAGTGTGCGCTCGACGAGGCGAGCGGTCAGCGACGGAGACGCCCGCTCCGCCGGTGGTGCGTTCATCTCGTGCACCGCCGCGAGAAGTGCCTGACGCAACTGTGGTGCACGCTCCTCCACGTACAAGGCGAACCGCTGATCGTTCGCGCGCCGCACCAGTGGGCGCACGAGCCAGAAGACCAGCGCCGCGACGATGAGCACGTAGCCGAGCGCCCGCGAAACCAGCACACTCGTGATTGTGCCACCGAGTGCCGACGTCAGCATGTGACCGGCGACGATGGCCAGCAGCACCGCGGCGGCCATCCACACCGCGGCCTCGAGCGCGATGCGGATGCGCCACTGGCGGCGAAGCGCGGCAAGTGTGACGGCGAGCTGATGGACCGGTGTCATGAATCGCTCCGTCCCGGTTGAGGCAAACTGAGGCGGTTGGCCGTACCGCGCCAGCCGCGATTCGCGAACAGCATTTCTGTCACGAGCAGCACGGCCAGCGCAGCGATGAGCAATCGCCAGAACGCTTGACGACGCTCCGCCACCTCGGCGGCGGGCGGCTGCGTCGCCATCTCCGGCGACGTGGTGCGCAGCGTGGTGCCGACCAGCAGCTCGTCGCGAGACATCGGTGTGAGGTCGGACTCCGACGCCGGCGCATTCGCGCCGAGCATGCCCAGCGGCGCACCGCGCACACCGCCGTCATACAATGAGTACAGGCCGGCCGAACGCAACGGCACGGAGGCTCCCTTCGCATCGCGCGCCGGCCGCACGATGGACCCACCGGGTGCCGCGACCACCGGCTCGCGTAGTGCACCGGGCAGGGTCCAGCGCTCGCCGGTCGTCCGCGCCAGAACGGTGACATCGCGCCCCGCCGTGTGGACGACCAGCTGCCGGACGAAGGGGAGAAATGCCTCCTGCAGTGGAAAATCGCCCGCCCGTGCATCAAGCGGAACGGCGACCACCACCACGCGACCCGCTCCCTCACGCCGCTCGACGATCGCGGCGGAGCCATCGTCGAATCTGGCGATCACGTCGGCGCGCGCGGCGGGCACCAGCTTCGAATGACGTCGAAACCGAGCGGCGTACAGCGCGGCGCGCGCATCCCGAAATGGCGAGAGCAAGGGATGGTCGACTCGCACGTCACCGAGCGCCGAGGGCTCGCCGCTGGCGCGCTCCGATTGCACCGACACGCTCGCTGGCACGAGCGAGGCGGAGGTTCCACTCACCTCGAGACGCCGGCCCGCCACGATCACGAGACCGCCGCCACGCGTCACCCACTCCGTCAGCGCGGCGCCAGCACTTCCCGATGGGAGCGCGGCGTCCCACATCATCACGAGCGCCGCGTCGCCCAGCGCCCGTGCATCCAGCCTCCGCGCACTCATGCGCTCGACGCGAATGTTCGGCGCGCCGTTCACGGCCAGCGCCCGTTCCAGATACATCGTGTCGTCGACGCCGGCATCCTCGGATGCCACGAGCAGCACGCGCAGCGCGTCATCGGCCGGCACGACGAAGTGCGCCGTGTCATCCGCAGCGAGGGCGTCGGGGTCGATCGTGATCTGCCCGCTCACGAGGCCGGCGGGAACGGGGACTGGCTCGAACGCGACGAGCGACTCGCCGGTGGCCGGCACGTTCACGAGTACCGTGCCGCTGGCGCGTCCGTTCAGCCGCAGCATCACACTCATCTGGCGCGACGCACGGGCATCGCGGGATTCCACGCGCGTCCGGATGGACACGAGCTGCCGTCCGTTCCGGTCGCTGCGTCGCGCATCCACGTTGCCGACGCGTGCATTCGCCCGGTCCGCGATCGCGACGGCCACCGTCCGCACGGCAAAGTTCGCCGGCAGCTCGAGGCCGGCCACCCCGGAGCGTCCGCTGCGTTGCAGGTCGGTGACGAGCACGATCTCCACTCGCTCGCCTCCCTCGTCAGCCGCGAGTTGCCGCGCGACACGAAGCGCCGCGGCATATCGAGTCCCGGCGGAGCCAGGCGTCGCCTTGCGCAGCGCGGCAAGGGCGAGTGCGCCATCGCCGGTGAAGGGCTGTACCACCTCTGCTTCGTCGTCGAACAGCACGAGCGCGACGCGGTCGCGAGGGCCGAGTCCGTTAAGCACTCGCCGTGCCGAGTCGAGCGCGGCGGGCCACACGTCGCGATGGCTCATGCTCATGGACCGGTCGACGAGCACGATGACGGTGCGCGCGGCGTCCGTGGAACCGGCCGCGCGGCCGACGCTCACGAACGGCCTGGCGAAGGCTAGCACGAGCAGCACGAGTGCGAGGGCACGCAGCAGCAGGAGCGGCCAGTCGGTGATCCGACGTCGCTCCGCAGTACGAATGGGCAGCCGCTCCAGGAACATCAGTGAAGGAAAGCGTTGCGGCGTATCCTTGTCCCGATGCCGCAGGTGCAACAACAACGGCACCAGCAGTGCAGCGAGTCCGGCGAGGAACGCGGGAACGAGGAACGCCATCAGCGCACGCGGCTCCGCGCGAGACGGGAGTCCAGGTACGCATGCAGCGCGCGGTCGAGCGGCTGATCCGTGTGCACGCGCACGTAGTCGGTGCCCGCGGCCGAGAGGCGCGCGCTCACCGCGGCATGGTGCTCCGCCATCCGCGCGAGATACGTGGCGCGAAGATCGTCCGGCCGCAGCGGCAACCGCACGCCGCTCTCGGCGTCTTCGAACGTCGTTGCCGCCGTGAAGGGAAAATCGCGCTCGGCCGCGTCTGCCAGATGAAAGACGATGACATCGTGACCGCGAATGCGCAGCGCGTCGGCGGCGCGGCCCAGGTCGTCGGGCTGCTCGTAGCAGTCAGTGACGAGCACGACGATGCCAGCGCGCGTCGAGAGGTGCGTGAGACGATCCACCGCCGTGGAGAGTCGGCCAGCGCCGCTGGCGCGCGAGCCACCGAGGGTATGCAGCAACAACTGCAGATGACGCGTGGACGGTGGTACGATGTCCACGAGATCACCGGAGAAAGTCGCGAGCCCTACCCGGTCGCCCTGACGCTGCGAGAGCCAGGCGAGCGACGCGATGAGGAAGCGGCCATAGTCGTACTTCGTCACGCTACCGCTGCCGTACGCCATGGACGCCGTCGCATCGAGCGCGAACAGCACACTGGCGTTCGTGTCGGCTTCATACTCCTTCACGTAGAAGCGGTCGGTGCGCCCGTAGACACGCCAGTCGATGCGGCGAAGGTCGTCGCCCGGCTGGTAGCTTCGGTGCTGCGCGAAATCAGCCGACGACCCTCGACGCAGCGAACGATGCTGGCCGTGCATGAAGCCGTCCACCACCGACCGAGCGAGCAGCGCAAGGTCGGAGATCCGCGCGAGCAGCACGGGATCGAGCAGAGGGGCGGCGGCATTCGGCATGTCAGAGCGCCGAGCGAGGCATGGGGATGGCGCCCAGCAGCTTCCCGATCAGCACATCGGTGGTGACCCTCTCCGACTGCGCCTGGAAGTTGAGCAGGATGCGATGCCGCAGCACGGGCAGCGCGAGCGCGCGCACGTCCTCGAAGCTGACGTGGGCGCGGCCCTGCAGCAGCGCGCGCGCCTTGGCGCCGAGGATGAGGGCCTGCGCCGCGCGCACGCTGGCGCCGTACGAGACCCATTGGCGAATGAAATCCGGAGCGCCCTGCTCGCCTGGCCGGCTGTGTCGCACCACGCGCACGGCATAGCGCGTCACCGCGTCGGCCACGGGAACGCGACGGACGACGCGCTGGAAGGCGAGGATCTCCTCTCGCGATACGACGGTGTTCACCGCCTCGAGCGGCACCGACGTGGTGGAGCGGACGACCGCGACTTCATCTTCCTCCGGGAGATAGTCGAGCACGATCTCGAACATGAATCGGTCGAGCTGCGCTTCGGGCAGCGGATAAGTGCCCTCGAGCTCGATCGGGTTCTGCGTGGCGAACACGAAGAAGGGTGGCTC
>JANLTI010000085.1:0-6603 GCA_031362845.1 Gemmatimonadaceae bacterium
GTTATCGGCGTCAGGGGGGTAGGGTCCAAGACATCATTAGTCCGGGTTGATACCCAATGGGTATCGCAAGCATTTCTGGCGGCGTGAGGCGGGGCGCCGCAGTGACGTACGGCGAGAGGCGTACGGCGAAGTGCGGCGAGAGGCGTACGGCGACGTGCGGCGAGAGGCGTACGGCGACGTGCGGCGAGAGGCGTACGGCGCGTTGTGAGGCGGGGCGCGTACGGCGAGCGGCGGGGATTCGGAACACGGCGGTAGGGTTACTGCTCTTCATCCAACCGCCTCTTCCCTATTCCACGCCGCACGTCGCACGCCGCTCGCCACACGACACGCCGCTCGCCGTTCGCCGTTCGCCGCACGTCGAGAGGCATCACCTGTACGTCGATAAAAACTTCGTCCACCAGGCGCGACTCGATCTCGATCCCCCTTGCGCATTTGGGCGCGCGGGACAATACTGAACTATATGGTTCAGCTTTCCAGACGACTCGACACTGCCTTCTCCGCCCTCGGCGATACAACGCGACGCCGAGTGCTCGAGCGGCTTGGCCGAGGCGAGGCGTCCATCAGTGATCTCGCCGGTGCGTTCGACATGACCCTCACCGGCATGAAGAAGCACGTCCAGGTACTCGAGCACGCGGGGCTCGTCACGACGGAAAAGATCGGGCGTGTGCGTTACTGCCGTCCCACACCACGCGCGTTGCGGGACGGGACCGATTGGATCACGCGCTACGAGGCCATGCTGGCGGCCCGTTACGACCGACTCGGGGACTTCCTCGATCGCACCTCAGGAGACCGATCATGACAACGACCCTCAATCGCGCAACCGTCACCACACCGTCCGATCGTGAGATTCGCATCGAGCGAATCTTCAATGCGCCGCGCGAGCGCGTGTGGCAGGCGATGTCCGATCCCGCTCTCGTCGCGCAGTGGTGGGGACGTGGCAACAGGCTCGTCATCGAACGCGACGAGCGGGAGCGCGGCGGACACTGGCGCTACGTCGAACATTCCGCGCACGGCATCGACGGCTTCGAGGGTCGCTACCGCGAGGTGGTCCCACTCGAGCGCACCGTGCGCACATTCGAGTGGGACGGCATGCCTGGACATGTCCTGGTGGAGACGGCCACGCTCGAAGATCTCGGCGACGGCCGCACGAGACTCGTGTCCATCTCCCTCGCTCACACCGTTGAGGAGCGTGACGGCATGCTCGGCTCCGGCATGGAAGGTGGCGTCAACGAGAGTTACGCGGTGCTGGATCGGGTGCTGGCGGCAATGGAGTGAACTGCGCGTGCGGCGTACGGCGCGTCGTGAGGCGGGGCGCGTCCGGCGAGCGGCGGGAATTCGGAACACGGCGGTTGAGGTTACCGCTCTTCATCCAACCGCCCCTTCCCTATTCCACGCCGCACGCCGTTCGCCTTTCACCACACGACGCGCCGCACGCCTTTCGCCGCACGTCGCTAGCCTTTCGCCGCACGTCGCATGGGCGCATGCTTGCAATACGCTCGGGTCCCGAGCGCTACCCTGCGAGCGTCGATCCATCCTCAGCCAACCGACCCATGACCATCACGCAGCGCGACCTCCACACCAGGCTTGGCACCGAGATGCGCGAGAACCACGCACGCGTGGCGGCCGTCGCGAGGACACTCGACCCGGAACGCCTGGTGCGCAAGCCGAAGCCAGGCGCGTGGAGCGTGGGAGAGACACTCGAGCACCTGCTCCTCATGGACGAACTCTTTCTGCCGGTGGTCGTCGAGCGAGTGCGCGGCGCTCGACCTGACGCCGCAGCGCCGGCGCGCGAGTGGCGCCCGAGCTTCCTCGGCAAGATGATCGTCAGCTCGCTGGAGAAGCCGAAGCCGATGGTCTCACCGAAGATTGGGCGCCCCGGCACGCCGCGCGCCGGCGTGGTCGAGAAGTTTCTGGGCCAGACCACCCGCTACCTCGCAACGATGGACGACGCACAGTCGCTCGACTGGCGCGCACTGCGCTTCGCGCCGCCGTTGGTCCCGTGGCTGCCTCTCCGGTTCAACATCGGCGACGCCTTCTGGCTGCATGCCGTACACGTGCGCCGGCACATCGGGCAGTTGGATCGAATCGTCGCGAGTCTCTAGAGCGCGCGTTTCCTCACCCGGTCGCGATTCTCGCACCGCCGTACGGCGAAAGGCGGGGCGCCACCGCCGTACGGCGAAAGGCGGGGCGCCACCGCCGTACGGCGAAAGGCGTACGGCGCGTCGTGAGGCGGGGCGCGTCCGGCGGGCGGCGGGAATTCGGAACACGGCGGTTGAGGTTACCGCTCTTTATCCAACCGCCCCTTCCCTATTCCACGCCGCACGCCGTTCGCCTCTCGCCACACGACGCGCCGCACGCCTTTCGCCGCACGCCGAGCCCACGCCGAGCCCACGCCGGGCACGTCGCCGCCTACGCCCTCAGTACCTCCAACTCCTCACATCCGCCCCACCCGGCGCGTGCTTCTCGATGTGCGTCGCCATCTTCGCCATCAGCTCGTTCATCGGCGGGCCCCAGCAGTGCGGCGCCATGGGCTGGAAAACGATCTCACCCGAGAACATCGGAGACGTCGTCGTCTTCAGATAGTTCTCCAGCAGGTGAACGCCCATGTTGAGGTAGTACGAGTCAGCATCGCCGACGTACACATTCATCTTGTCGGCGAGCTTGGGGCCGAGGGTCGTCCAGTTGGTCTCGAGGATGTGGCGCAGGTCGTAGTGCTGCTTCCAGTACTCGGCCACCTTTTTGTCGATCACGCCGGTGCGCTTGTCCCAGATGCGCGCCGGATGGCCGTCGGCCCCAACCGGGCCAAAGGTCGCCTCCCAGATATCCCACTGCCCGCCCGAGCGAGAGCGATCCCCGACAGCGAGCTCGTACCAGTTCTCGTCCTTCATCATCGCCGTGATGTTGCCGTCGGGCTTTCGCTGCGTGGGACGGTCGATCTTCATCCAGCCGCGATCGAACCAGTACGCGTTCGTATCGGCGTAGATGTTCACGATCTGGTGGTAGCGGAAGTCGACGGCGTCCGGACACAGCGCCCACACACCGCCGAAGACGTCCGGATACATGACCTGCTTGGCGAGCGCGATCCAGCCACCGGTCGAGCCGCCCGTGAGCAGGCGGGCCCACGGCTCGCGGCGCACGCGGAATCGCGTCTCCACGGCGGGTAGCAGCTCCTGCATGATCGCATCGCCGAACGGCCCGTTGTTGGCGGAGTTCACGCCGTACGAATCGTCGTAGTACGGCGACGGATGCTGCAGGTTGACGATGATCATGCGCGGCGTGCCGTCGGCATTCCAGTACGGCGTCGAACCGACACCCGGCGCGCGCAGGGTGAAGTGCCCTTCATTATACACGACCGGATACCTGGCCTCGGGATGCTCGTCGTAGCCCTTGGGCAGGAGGACGGTCGCGCCGAGAAAGATGGGATGCCCCCACCACTTGCTGAGAATGTCGCTCCGGATCTTGATGCGGCGTACGTTGCCCGAATCGGCCGGCACGACGATGGGCGGAATGACCCGGTCGGCCGTGAGGCGAATCGGCTTCGATGATTTCGGGTCGATCGTGATGCGAACAGGATCGCCGTAGAGATTGCCAGGCGAGCGTTTCCAGTTCTGCCCCTCCCACTGATCCATGTGCAGCCACACGGTGTGGCCATCCGCGCGCGCGAACTTCGTGTAGACGTTCACGAACGGCTGCGCCCAGTACGTTCCGGCCGGAATGTCGCGCAGGCTTCGCACCGGATGACCGAAGGCGTTGCCATCAATCACGGCCGGCGCACCGGCGGCCAGCTGCTCGACGTTCACACCGAAGAGAGGAACGCCGTTCTCCCCGGTCTGCTGAATCGGCGTGCTCGTCGCCGTGCTCGTGCGGCTCAGCGCGACGTACACTCGCCCGGTTATGGGCTCGGCGTGAGCGCTCCTGCTGAAGGCGATCTCGAAACGCGGCGCAGTTCGCGACGATTCCTGCGCCGCGCTCTCACGCGAGGGAGCGAGGGCGCCGAGCAGGACGATCAGGGCGATTCGGAGGCGGTTCATCAACGGTTGGGATCGGGAAAGCGAAGGGCGATCACGCGGTGGCTCGAATGAGTGTCGCCGTGAAGAATGTTCGCGGGACCCTCCACCGTCCATGACGAAAGCTCCGATCGCCCGGCCGAGCCTGATGCGGACCGTGCCAACATGCTAAAATGCGCGATGGACACGCGCCTCGTGCTCGCCTGGCTGCACCTTCTCGCGCTCTCCGTCGGCCTGGCCGGCGTGTGGGCGCGCGCGCGTGCGTTGCGCGATTCGCTCCACGACCCCGCCGACCACGGCGCCCTGCGCCGAGCATTCATCGGTGACAGTTGGTGGGGGGTGGCAGCCGTGCTCTGGCTGTCCACCGGGCTCTGGCGCCTGTTCGGCAGCACCGAGAAGAGCACGTCGTATTATTTCGGGAATCACGTCTTCTACCTGAAGATGACGCTCTTCCTCGCCATTCTCGCGCTCGAGATCTGGCCGATGATGACGTTGATCCGGTGGCGCACGAAGAAGGCCGTGCCCAATCCGCGCGACGCGGGACGCATCGAGGTGATCAGCTACGTCGAGTGCGCGCTCGTCGTGGCCATGGTGCTCACGGCGGTGAGCATGGCGCGCGGGTATGGCATGGCGTCATCCGCCGTTGGTACTGCATCCGCAGCGCCAATGACGTCAGGAACGCCGATGGCGTCGGCCGCGCCGATCACGCAGCGGCGGGACACGGTCGTCGGCGTGGGGCCGGTCACGACTGCCATCACCGCGCCAGTGGCGTCGATCGACGCACCGGACGTGGCGCCACTCACCCCGAGCGGCGTCGAGACGGTGACGGCCGACGATCTCGCGCTACTGACGCGCGAGATGACGATGCCGCTCGATGCCATCGATCCCGCATCGCTCCGCAGCAATTTCAACGAGCGCCGAGGTGGAGGGACTCGCCAGCATCAGGCGCTCGATCTCATGGCGCCGCGTGGAACGCCAGTTCGCGCCGCCGCAAAGGGCCGCGTACTCAAGCTGTTCACCAGCGCCGCGGGTGGGCTCATGGTCTACGCGGCTGATTCGTCCGAGCGATTCATCCTGATGTACGCGCATCTCGATCGCTACGCGCCGGAATTGCGTGACGGCATCGCGCTCGCGCGTGGCCAGGTGATCGGCTACGTGGGCTCCACGGGGAACGCGTCGCCCACCGCACCGCATCTGCATTTTGCCGTGGCGAGAAGTGCGGATGTGAAGCGATGGTCGAAGGGTAGAGCGATCGATCCGGTGCCGGTGCTGCAGTCGGCCGCACGAGGATCACGCTCGCCTTGACGTCGCGCGGCACGAAGTCGGTGCACGTCCTTCACGTCATCGCGCTCGCCGCATGCGGCGCCCTGCTTCTGCCCGGCAACGCGGCGAGCCAGGCGACTGCCCCACGTCCGCGCCTGCGGGTCGCCACTGCGGACGCTCCTGTGCGACTCGACGGCCGCCTGGACGACGCCGTGTGGGCGAATGCCGATTCGGTGATGCTCACCCAGGTCGAGCCGAACGAGGGCGCTGCACCGGCGGCGCGTACCGTGGTCCGCGTCGTCGTCACGAGTTCGGCAATCGTCGTCGGCATTCGCGCCGACGATCCGGAGCCCGATCGACTCGTCGTCTTTGCGCGCCAGCGCGATGCCTCGCTGGGCAACGAGGACCACGTGAAGATCGTGTTCGATACCTACAACGATGGTCGCTCGGGATATGTGTTCGCGGTGAATCCCAACGGCGCGCGCTACGACGCGCTGGTGACCAATCAGGGCGAGAGCGAGAACGCCAACTGGGACACCATCTGGGAAGCCGCCGCGGTTCGAACATCCACCGGATGGTCGACCGAGATCAGCCTTCCGCTCAAGAGCCTGATGTTCCGCGAAGGACTCGGCGAGTGGGGCTTCAACGTGCAGCGGCGCGTCCAGCGTCTGCAGGAAACCGACCGCTGGGCCGGCGCGGTGCAGGACGCATCGGTCACTCGTGTCGGACGCGCCGGACTGCTCACCGGCCTGCCCGCCTTCGACCTTGGTCTCGGACTCACCGTGCGACCGGCCGTCACGTCGAGCGCCGGCGTGGATGCTCCCGCCGCCGAGTGGCGCACGCAGCAGCGCACGAGCCTCGACGTGACCCAGCGACTCGGCCCCAATACACTCGGCTCGCTGACGATCAATACCGACTTCGGCGAGACGGAGGTGGACAGCCGGCGCACCAACCTGACCCGGTTTCCGCTCTTCTTTCCGGAGAAGCGCACCTTCTTTCTCCAGGGCGCCGACATCTTCGACTTCGGGGTCGGCACGAACCAGGACGTCGTCCCCTTCTTCAGCCGCCGCATCGGGCTGCTCGGCGGACGGCAGGTACCACTCGACGTGGGGGCGAAGGTGAACGGGCGCATCGCGGGCACCAACTTCGGTGCGCTCGTCACCCGTACGCGCCGGCTCGACAGTCTGTCTACCGGAACCGGCATGGCTGTCGTGCGCGTCCGGCAGAACGTGCTCGCTGAATCGTCGGTGGGAATGATCGCCACCCTGGGAGATCCGCTCGACCGCCGCAACGCCTGGCTCGTGGGACCCGATGTGACATACCAGACCTCGCG
>JANLTI010000129.1:0-46619 GCA_031362845.1 Gemmatimonadaceae bacterium
TCGCCCCCTTGGGCCCGCGGGCACCGCCCGACTGCGCCAGCCGGTTGACGGCGTTCTGGTAGCGACCGCCGGCCGTGTTCCACATCATGAAGCCCTTGATGCCACTGTCGTTGTTCTGCGTCGGGTCCGAGCCCGCCGACACCCGGAACCACGTGGAGAAGAAGAAGTGCCGGTAGGGCCCCGCCTTTCGCGGCAGCGTGCCATTCCAGCTGCCGACGCCGCCCAACTTGCCTTCCGGGCCAAAGACGATATCGTCCGCCCCACCGATGCCGTAGTTCAGCCGCGCCGCCTTGCCCGCCCCGCCGCGCCCGGTGATGAGCTCCATGTACTGCGTGTTCCGATTGTTCGGGTACGCATTGAGCGCCGCGTTGAGGCTCGCATACTGATCGAAGTTGTCCGTGAGGATCAGCGACTGGGTGGCCGGATCGTAGACCGCTTCGGCGGATCCCGCCACGGGCGGCACGATCGTGAGGGTGTTCGAGTTCACCGACGTCAGGCCCGGCGACGTGAATGCCAATGTGACCGTGCCCGAGCCGCTGATCGAGAGATTTGTGAATGTCGCGACGCCGCTCGCATTCGTCGTCGCCGTGAACGTCCCGCCCAGCGTCCCACTGCCGCTCCCGATCGCCGCCGTGACGACGACGCCCGCCTGGGCTGCCGCAACGTTCGATGCATCGCGCAGCGCAATCACCGGCTGCTGCGCGAACGGCGATCCGCTCGTCACCGACGCCGAAGGCTGCGTGGTGATCGCCAGCTGAGTGGCCGGCGAGCTCACCGTGATCGTATTGGAGGTGACGGACGTGAGCCCCGCCGCCGAGAAGGACAACGTCCGGGGCCCGCTCGTACCACTGATCGACAGACCCGTGAACGAGGCGACGCCGTTCGCATTGGTCGCCACCGTGACCGTTCCGCCGAGCGTGCCGCCGCCGGTGGCGATCGCCGCCGTGACATTCACACCCGCCTGGAGTACCGCGTTGTTTCCGGCATCACGGAGCTGCACCACCGGCTGCGACGCGAACGCCGCACCGACCGCCGCCGTCGTCGACGGCTGGGTCGTCATTGTGAGTTTCGTCGCGGCACCGGCGGCGATGGGGACCGCCGCCGATACGACTTGCAGTGCCGGGGTCGCCGTCTGGAAGCGCAGCGTGACGCTGCCTGACCCGTCGAGCCGCAGATTCCCGAAGGTGGCGATACCGCCTGCCGCGGTCGCCGAGGCGCCCGTCACCGTAGCCGTGCCGCTGGCCACCGTGCTCGTGACGGCGAGGGTCGAGCTCGTGATCAACAGGCCCGCGTTGTCGAGAATCCGTACGACCGGCTGCGTCGTCAACGGCTGGCCTGTCGTGGCGCCCGCAGGTTGCGTCTGGATCGCCAGCGAGGCCGGCGTCTGCGTCACCGTGAGGCTTGCCGACGTCGCCCCGGTGAGACCGGTGGCGCTGAACAGGAGCGTATGCGCGCCCGACCCGTTGATGCGCAGCCCGCTGAACGTGGCGACACCATTCACCGCGTTCACGCTGGCCGTACCGACGAGCGTACCGCTGCCGGACGCGATCGTCGCGGTGACCTGGTTGGTCGCCGTGTTCACGAACGCGCCATTCGCATCACGCACCTGTACCACGGGCTGCGTCGTCAGCGCCACGCCGCTCACGGCACCGGCCGGCTGTGCGGCGATGGTCAGCTGCGTCGGCGGACCAGAGGTGGGAGGAGCGTTCACCTGGATGGCCGCGCTCCCCGACTTGCCTTCACTCGTCGCGCTGACCTGCGCGGTTCCGGCACCCACGCCGATGACGAGACCCGACGACGACACCGTTGCAACGTTTGCGTTGTCCGAGGTCCACGCGATGGTGCGGCCCGTCAGGATCGCGCCCGACGCGTCACGCGTCGTCGCGGTCGCCTGGGTGCTCTGACCCGCCGTCACCGTAGACGCATTGAGCGCCACTGCCACCGATGCTACCGGCACGGGTGGTACGTCGGTGACGGTCAGCGTCGCGCTGTCGCTCAGCCCTTCGCTCGATGCACTGATCCGCGTCGTGCCGGCCTTGAGGGCGGTCACCTGCGCCGCCGTGACCGACGCGACCGCCGGATTGCTCGATGACCATTCGATGGCGCCCGGTTCGACCGGGTTGCCTACGTCGTCCTTCACGACCACTGTCGCCGTCTCTGTCTGGCCGACCGTCAGCGTCGCCGCCGGCAGGACGATGCGCATGGAGAAAACACGGAGCGCGCTCGGCAGGTTGGTCGAGCAGGCGAGCACTCCTATGAAAAGAGCCGCGACGATGGCAGCGGCGGAGCGGAGTCTGGTCATAGTGCCTCTTGCGTACGGGAAAAAAACTGCATCTCCGGGGAACCTAGCCAGTTGCGGCGAAATGCCGTGTATCGAACGTCACACCGACACGGCGTAACACGTCACTCGTGCAGAGCATGTGTTTATTCGAGCATCGTCATTACATGCACGCGAGCATCGCCATCCGCTCTGAATGCGCGTCGCTGCGCATCTCGTCATTGCGACGAAGCGAATCCAGTGGGAAGACGATCGCGCTACACGGCAGCAACGCGCATTGCGTCGTCGTGACCGACATCACCGGACACAATGACGGATAGCGGTGCAAACATTTGCGGCGCATGCGCGCTGGAAGATCGTGCGCTAGAAGATCGTGTAAATGAACGGCGCGAGCGCGGAGCCCTGCGCGAACGTCAGCAGTGCGCCCAGCAGTGCGAGCATCACGATGATCGGGAGCAGCCAGAGCTTCTTTCGGACGCGCATGAACTGCCACAGTTCGCGCGCCAGGCTGGGACGTGCCATCGTGGGATCTCCCGAGAGCTCGCTAGAATTGCCGCGTGAGCGTACTGCGCGGCGTCGTGCGGCGGTCGGCCCAGTACCCCGCTTCACCCGCTGGATGCGTCAGCGCACGGCGCGAGACAAGACGGCGCACCACGCCGGTTGGTGTGAGGATGAGAAAGTACACCGCGCCCATGAAGATGGGCGTCGTGACCTTCGAGATGAGCATCGCGACCCGCATCCATGCGCGCTCCACGGGCCCGCGTGCACGCGTCGTGCAGCGCACACACGATCGGCTCGCCACGCACGTCGAAGCTGGTGTTCACGATCACCGCGCAGCCGGTGCGGGTCTCGAACGCGGCGATGAGATCGTAGTAGTCCGGATTCACGTCCCCACGGCGGCGCTGTCGTGGTAGAAAGCCGAGAGGCCGAGGATGTAGGGGCCAGTCACAGCGGTATCGGGTTCCTACCCACCGGCCATCCACGCCGCGATGCGCGTCCGGTCGGCGTCGCGCACGAATCGATGGGTCGGTAACGTCAGCAAGGTACGCCCCAGCGTCGATGCGCCGGGCAGCGGCGCGGTATCGGGAACGAGGATCGGGCGGAGCTCTTCCTGTTCGGCCAGCGTGATCGGATATGAGCGCAGGATGCCGAGCCTCGCGTCGGAGCCACGTGTCTCCCCGACATCGCGCAGCGGGTAGCGCAAGTACCCCGGCTCCGCGCTGGGCAGCGTCGCCGTCGTGGCGAGCCCGCCGACACTCCGGGACATGGCGTCGTAGGCCTGCGCACTCGAACGGCGAACACTCAGATCCGCCGGCTCCAATGCGAGCGCCGACTCGAGCAGCGAGCATGGGCCGAGCGACATCGATGCGGGCTCACCCGCGGGATGATACACCATTTCCCCGAGGCGCAGCCCCGGCACCATCGAAGGAATCGTGTACAGCGACGGCCGGCCAAGCGCCCATTGTGCTGCCACCTTCGCCAATGCCGGCCACCCGCGGTTCGGCGCGGGCAGCGTCACGGTCGAAAGCTCCTTCGTCCATCGCTCGCCGAAGGCCAGAAGCGCACCGCCGGCACCGGCGCACAAGCCCTTGCCCCGTCCGAAGCTCAGCACGCTCAGGTCGCCCAGGGTGCCCAAGCGCCGGCCGTGCAGCATGCCGCCGGCTCCCTGGGCTGCGTCCTCGATCACTGGAACGCCTCGGCGTGCGGCGAGCATGCGTACGCCCGGCACGTCGGCTGGATAGCCATACAGGTGTGCGACCACGACGGCGTCGGCTCCACGATCGAGCGCGTGTTCCACGGAGGCGAGATCAGGCCCGAGAGTCACCGGATCGATGTCGTACAACCGGACTCGAACGCCCGCGCGCAGTGCGGCGGCCGTGAGGTCCACGCACGCGAACGCCGGGAGCGCAACGATTCCGCCATGCGGCACGCTCAACCGCAACGCAAGGACCAGGGCCGACGTGCCGCTGTCGGTGAGCACCACTTCAGAAGTGTCGAAGTGCCGTTCGATGAGTGCACGGGCTTGTCGCGTCGGCGCGGCCGTCCGGCGAATCGATCCAAGGATCGCACTTCCTATCGCAGCGACATCGATGGGAGCGGCCACCGGAGGCTGACGACGGAGGATCATGGAATGAAGCGCACGATGTGCGGTCCCAGGCGCGTCGCCAACCCGACTGGAAGGCGCTGCCACACCCTTGTCGCGAGGGCGAAGGCACCCTGGTCGGGCGACGGCGTGGTGGCCGGAGCGCCCGTCGTGTCGGAAGCGTGGTACCACCAAAGCTGCTCCTCGCGCCCGCCCCACTGCATCTTGAACCGATGCGTCCCGCTGCCGCGTGTGCAGCGCCCGAAGTTGAACGTCCGCGCGCCGGCCTGCGTCATCCGGTCCATCAGCGCCCAGTAGACGAGCATGTTCGGTGACATGGCGCGGTGCGACCGCAAGGCCGACGCCCACGTGATCTCGAACTCGCCGTTCCACAGGAACCCGCACCCGCACGCAATCGGCCGCCCTTCGTGGTAGGCGACCGCAAACTGCACGTCGTCCGGGAAGACCTCGGCGAGCGTCTCGAACAGCATGCGTGGCTGCGTCGGCGTACCGAGATCACGCATGTGGTGGGCGAATACCTCGTAGAAGGCGTCGATTTCCGCGAGGCCGAAGCGAACCTCCACCCCATCTTTCTGCGGGCGCCGGATCTGGCTGCGAAGCTTCGTCGGCAGGGACTTCCAGAGCAGCGCCGGATCGGACGGCAGGTCGAGCAGCACCGTGAGCTTGCGGTGGGACACCTGAAGGTCCACCGGCAGGCTGGATCGACTGCGGAGCTCGAGCAGCTTCACGCTGGCCTCGCGGGCGATCCGGGCCGCCTCGGCGGTCAGCGCGCGCACCGCTTCTTCGGAACCGAGGGGGCCGCCGTAGTTCACGAACGGCATCGACACGAGATAATGCCCGAAGACCAGGCTTCTCACGTGCACCAGCGGCAGTACGCCCATGATTCGCTGCGTAGCCTGGTCGCGCGCGACCAGGTAGATGCACTCGTGCCGGAACACACGCTCGATTACCGTTCGCCAGCCGAACAGATGAAAGTGCGTCCAGCCCGCCTGTGCCCTCACCGCGCCGTCCCAGTCGCCGGCCGGTCCCTCGAACCGTTGCACGTGCAGCGCCGTCACGTGGCCGCTCGCGAGACGAGTGTCGTGCACGCCGTGTTGCCCGTCATCCATCGAGTTTCGGGTCGTCTTGTTGCGTTCAGGGTGAGACGCGTCGCGTGACGCGTCCCATCCGACGGGTGAAGCGGCCGCCGGGTCCGGACGATCGGACGGCTCGCGCGGAAAGATGCACGTTGGAAGTCGATTGCGCCTCATCCAAGACGATCATCTCCATATGCTGACGAATGTGGGCTGGATCCTTGTGCTCGTCCCGGTGGCGCTTGCCGCGTACGCTTATGCGGTGTACCCGCTGGTGCTCTCGCTCCTGCCGCGGCGCCGTGACCTGGCGGCTGCGAAGTCCGGGGAGCTGCCGATGGTCAGCATCGTCATCCCGGCCTACAACGAAGAGGCGCAGATCCGCGGCGCGATCGAGGCGCTCATCGCGCAGGACTACCCGAAGGAACGTCGTCAGATCTTGATCCTGTCCGACGCATCGACCGATCGGACGGACGAGATCGTGTCGGAGTATCGAGCCCACGGAGTCGAGCTGCTGCGGATGCCCACGCGTGCTGGCAAGACGGCGGCGGAGAACGCCTCGGCGACGCTCCTGCGCGGTGAGATCGTGATCAACTCGGATGCATCCATCCGGATGCATGCCGCCGCCGTTCGCCGGCTCGTTGAAGCGATGGCCGACGATCGCGTCGGTGTCGCCTCCAGCCGCGATGTGAGCATCACGAGGGATTCCTCCGCGGCCAACGCCGCGGAAGCGGGCTACGTGGGTTACGAGATGCGCATCCGCGCGCTCGAGTCGCGCACGGGCGGCATCGTGGGCGCGTCCGGCTCGGGATACGCCATCCGGACCCACCTGCACCGGTTCCCCGTACGGAACGACCTGAGCCGCGATTTCTCCGCCGCCCTGACCGCGCGCTCGCACGGGCTGATCGCCGTGTCAGTGGACGATGCGCTCTGCTATGTGCCCCGAACAACATCACTTCGCGCCGAATACCGTCGAAAGGTGCGCACGATCGCCAGGGGCGTGGAGACGCTGATGCACAACCGGCACCTCCTCGATCCGACACGGTACGGGGCATTCGCCTGGAAGCTCGCGAGCCACAAGATCTGTCGTTGGCTGGTGCCCCCCTCGGCGATCGTGGCAGCGTTCGGTCTGGTGATCCTGAGCGCGTCGCACGTGTGGGCCGCCGTACTCGTGGCACTCGGACTCGGCGTGGCCGTGCTGGCGGCAGTCGGCGCGCTCTGGCCGTTCGGCAGGCCGATGCCGCGCGTGGTTTCGATGGTGACCTTCGCGGTCTCGGCGAACATCGCGGTGATTCACGCGCTCTACCGCGTGGCGCACGGCCACGAGGATCATCTCTGGGAGCCCACCCGGCGCACCCCCACCGTCGCCTGATCGCGGCAGCACATCGCGTGATCCGAAGAACTGCGGCACCGTCGCCCTAATGTGCTGCGGGCGTGCCGCAATTCCGCGGGCGGCGGCGGTAAGCGTACCCGGCTGCCTCATCCAAACTGTTATGTGACAACAGTTTGCAAAGGAGCCATCCTCTCCCGGCTGGCATGCCGGGTGCGTTTCTCCGCTCCGGAAGTGCGGACGCATCTGCTCGGCGTTTCCGCCCCCGCCCGCGACGGGCGCACCGACTCCTCGTCAGGACTCCTCCGATGGCGACCGCGGCGCATGTACGGAAGCACGAAGGCACTCAGTTCAGCATCCCATCGCTGCGCTCATCGCGCCACGGGAGGCTGCTCCTGGGCAGCGTGAATCAGGCGCTCGACGGCGGCGATCGACACGTGGTGATCGACTGTGCCGAATGGATGCAGCTCGACCTCGGCATGCTGAGCACCGTGATCCAGTGCGCCTCTCGCTGCCGGGAGCGCGGCGCGGACTTCGAGTTGATCAACCTGTCGGACGAGCTGCGGCGCGCGGTGTACGACCTGCTGCTGGCCAATCGACTCGGGATCCGCAACTAGGAGCCGAGCATCGAACGACCCATCGGGCGCGGGGCGTCGAGTTCAGCCGCCCGGCAGCACCCGCGCCACGTCCCGCGCCAGCAGCCCGGCGATCTCGGTGCCGAGCGCGGTCGCAGCCGCGATGGCCTCGCGTGCGGCCGGCGTGTTCGCGGACGCATGCGGTGCGACGACAGGCACCACTACCCGCACGAGAGCCTCTTCGGTGTGGCCCGCCACTGCCGCGTCACGGAGCAGGTTCCACTTCACCGCGTATTCGTTGGCGACGATCCGGCCGCGTCCCTGATACCAGTAGAAGACCACAGCCGTGGCTGCGCCATTCTTCAGCAGATAGCGGTTGAGCGTGCGCCGGCGGCCGTCGATGTCGACATCCTCCGTCTCGGCCGTCATCACTTCCCATCCCGCCCCTGGCAGGCAGTTACGCGGGGAGTGGATCGTCTTGCCCTGCGTCTGGGCGTCGTAGTACGAGACGAAGGTGCTGAACGCCGGAAGGCTGTCGCGCCAGTAGCTGCGCGCCACGTAGTCCGTCATGCCGGCGACCCGCCGCTCTTCCTCCGACAGACGCTGTTCCTGGATGCGATAGCCGGTCACGTGCGACAATACGCTCGATAGTGGCGCTTGGAGCGGTACCGCTGACTGCGTTCGCGCGTGCCAAATGAAGGCACCGCCAAGGGCGAAGATGACCGCGGGTGCGAAACGCCGAACCGCCTGTGTCGACCGATGCCCGTGAGGTCTGCTCTCTGTCGTCGCGCTGGTGTCCATGATCGTCGAATGCTGAGGGTGTCCCGGCGCGCCGGGCCCATGCTGGCGCTTCTGGTCGTGGCTGGATCGTTGTTGCGCGTGCACCGCTCAAGCAGGCGTCGTTCGCATGCCGTGCACGCGACGCTCGGCGATGAGCGCGAGCCACGCGACCCCTCCCAGTGCCGAGAGGGAGACCAGGAAGAGGAGCCATCCTTCCGTTTCGTGCATGAAGCCCGTGCCGAGCTCCGGGCTGACGTAGTAGACGAGAAAGCCTGTGATGAACACCCGCAGCCCGTTCACCACGATGGCGATTGGGATCGTGAGCAGAACCAGCACGATGCGCGCGGGCACGGACCGAAGCAGCATCGCGCTGGCGAGCACGCCGACGCTCAACAGCGCGGTGAGGGAGCGGAGTCCGCTGCACGCTTCCGTGACGAACAGTTCGTGACCCGGCAGCCGGATCACGTTGCCCGTGAGCAGCACTGGTACGTTGCGGAGCTCAAGCAGCGCGGCACCCATCCGGGATGCGCGAAACTGCAGCGGCAGCGCCAGCGCCTGCGTGACGAGCTCCGGGAGGGGTACCGAGAGACTCGCGAGCGTGAACGGCAGCCACCACTGCAGCACCTGTCGGACGCCATGGCGATGGATCGTGAGACCGACCAGCGCCATCACGAGCGAGGCGCGCATCGTGAAGAGCTCGGCGGCGAGACCGGCAGCGCAGCGCACCAGCACCGCGACCACGATGACCGCCAGACCGAGCGTCGGATTCGGCGCGGCTCCGGGACGAATGCCCGCGCGCCAGGCCAGCCAGACCGCGACAGGGGCGAGCAGCAGCCCGTGCCCGGCTTCCGGCACGTTCCACCAGTCGATGGCCAGGCTCACGAAGGGCTGGGCAAACAGAAGCACGAATGCGAGCGCCGTCGCGATCGACGCGGGCCAGTCTACTTCGCGCCACGCGTCTTTTCCTCCGGCGCGGACAAGCGCCTTCTCGGCCAGGCGGCGGATGAGGGTGCTCGAGCCGGTGGAATCGGTCGCGCCGGTGGCCATGACGGGGAAGACTGGAAAAGGATGTTTCTCGGAGTGGACCGGAGGGAGGCGGTCAGCTGACGACTCCAGAATGACGCGGTGTGAGGGTCCGCGCAACGGACCTTGGCGGGAGAAAGATGGGTGCGGAGCGCAGCCAACAGAAGTGCGGGACACCTGCGACACTCTGCGTCGGAACGCATCCGTCCGCATGCTTTCCGCGGCGGCGCTAAATCTTCGTCCGAGCAGAAGTTAAGTGCGCTCCATGTCCCTTCGTGCTAAGGAATGGAAGATGCGTCGCGTCCTCTGATGCTCATGTGTTCTCTCCCTACTGAATGACGGATCAACCGACCGACGGCCGATATGATCGGGTCCGACGATCGCTCGCGACAGCGCCGCGAACCTGGCTCGTTACCGGGGCGGCAGGGTTCATCGGCTCCAATCTGGTCGAGGAGCTGCTGTCCCTTGGTCAGGCGGTCGTCGGACTCGACGATTTCTCGACGGGTAGCGAAGTAAACCTCACCGAGGTGTTGGGCAAGACGGGCGGGGCGCCGGGCACCTTTCGCTTCATCGAAGGTGACATCCGGGATCCGGTCGCGTGTCGGGCGGCGAGCGTAGGCGTCGACTACGTGCTGCATC
Source organism: Gemmatimonadaceae bacterium (assembly GCA_031362845.1). GTDB lineage: Bacteria > Gemmatimonadota > Gemmatimonadetes > Gemmatimonadales > Gemmatimonadaceae > AG11. The sequence continues at coordinate 9,800 of JANLTI010000129.1, forward strand.
ATGCGGCACTCGCGTCGGTGCCCCAGTCGATCGCCGATCCGATCACAAACAGTCAGGTCAACGTAGAGGGGTTCCTCAACGTACTTCTGGCGGCACGTCATGCGAATGTACGAAGGGTGGTGTATGCCTCGTCGAGTGCCGTGTACGGAGAGACCAGCACCATTCCGCAGATCGAGCACGTCGTCGGGGATATTTTGTCTCCCTACGCCGCAGCGAAGGCAGCGAACGAACACTACGCGACGGCGTTCGAGAAATCGTACGGACTTTCCACGGTCGGGTTGCGGTACTTCAACGTCTTTGGAAGAAGGCAGGACCCGAACGGCGCCTACGCGGCCGTCATTCCCCGCTGGGTCGCGAATCTTATTGGAGGCGTGCCCTGCGAGATCTTCGGCGACGGCGAGACGACTCGGGATTTCCTCTACGTCGTCGACGTCGTACAGGCCAACATACTGGCCGCCACGGCGGAATCGACAGAGGCGAGGGGGGTTTTCAACGTGGCATGCGGACAGGAAACGACTCTGAATCAGCTGTTTCACACGATTCGTCGGGAGCTACTTCAGCATCTGCCCGACCTCGACGCGTCGGCGCCTCGACACTCGGCGGCTCGAGTCGGAGACATCCGTCGCTCGCTGGCGGACATCAGCAAGGCACGAACCCAGCTTGGTTTTGCGCCAAGCTATCAGCCCGACGAGGGGTTGCGCGAAGCACTTGAATGGTACGTCGCTCGTTCCACTTCCTCCGCGACCGAAGTACCCGCGGAACGGTAGCCGAAGGAAGCCACGCGTCACTGCGACATCCCTCCTCGCACCAGAACGCATCGTCATGGTTCAGCTGCATGCGCGCCCAGTGCTCGTTCTGATCGCAAGCCACGCCGAATGGATCGGGCGCTCAGTCGAGAGCGTGCTCGAGTTGAACAACTACAGCGTGGTCCGGGTGGAGAGCGGACGCCGGGCTCTCGAGCTGGCTCGGCGCACCAACCCGGATGTGCTGATTCTCGATTCTGCGCTGAGCGAGATGGGCGGCATCGAGGTGTGCAAGGAGCTGCTGGCGGATCCACTCTTTGATCCGTCGGTACCGATCTTCATCACCTCGCCGGCACCTGTGTCCAACCGCGTTCGATCCGCTGCGTATGAAGCCGGCGCGTGGGACTTCTGCAGCCAGCCACTGGATGTGGAGACCTTGATACTCAAGATGAGGACTTTCCTCCGGGCTCGTCTTCGGCTAATGGAGACGCGCGCCACCTCACTCCTGGACTCGATGACGGGCCTGTACAGTGAGCGAGGACTTCAGCATTGGGCTGCGCAGCTGGGAGCGCGCGCCGTGCGGAATCACGAGCCATTCGCGTGCATCGCCGTCACGCCGACGTCTGCCTCGCATGCGTCATCGTCAAGCAAGCCAGTCAGTGCGTCGTTGAATCAGCTGGCGAGTGTGTGTCGTGCGCAGAGCCGCAAATCCGACGTGGTGGGCTACGTGGGAGAGGGACGATTCGCGATTCTGGCGCCCGACACCGATGATGCGGGGGCCCGCCAGTTCATCGTGCGCCTGCAGAACGCGTTGGAGCGGGAAGCTGTCGCCGACGGTGATGACGCGCCGGGGCCGCTTCACGTGGGCTTTTGCGCTGTGAGTGACCTCAGCAAGTCCGGAATGGCCCCTGCCGAGCTCGTCAGGCGCGCAGAGTCCGCTTTGGAGCATGCGTCGGGGCATGGCGACTGGGGACGGCCCATCAGCTTCGACGAGCTGCCCGTGAGCTGACGGTGCCTCGCTGTGTTCAAGTGATACCCCCACATGCAGTTAGCCATGATCCGCGTCGCCAACACCCTGGTCGCGGATCGTTTGTTTTCAGCGGTGGCGGAACGTTTACTTGACAGAATGTCCGGAACGCACAAATTGGTGATCCCTGTCACCTACATGTGCTGTTGGACGCCAGCCACACCGCCTCGTTCGCGCCACGCTTTTGTACGGCCCTCCCCACCCACCCGACGCCGGGTACCCAATGCAAGCCTCTCGCAGCAGCTTCGGCTCATACGCACCTACTCTCGTTGATCCAGTAGCTCGACTGACGGACTCTGCCGTGTCGTTGCGCGCGCCTGTGGGCGAGCCAGGCGTCGCTGACACCGCGCTCGTACCGAAGTCCGACCGCGCGTCGATTCGCGTGCTGGTCGTCGACGACGACCGCACGTTGCGTGAGGGATGCACGAGTGTGCTTCAGGTCGAGGGCTACACGGTCAGTTGCGCTGGCCGCGGTGATGAAGCCATCGAGACGCTCAGGAGCTCGCGCTTCGACATCGTGATGCTCGACCTCTATATGACGCCGATCGCCGGCATCGACATTCTCAAGGCTGCGCTGGCGGCGAATCCGGGTACGCTCGTCATCATGATGACCGGCAACCCGAGCGTTGCGTCCAATATCGATGCGTTGCGGGCGGGGGCGTGGGACTATTTGCCCAAGCCGTTCTCTGGATCGCACCTCAACCTCATGCTCGGCCGAGCCGCGCACGAGGTGCTCTCGAAGCGGGAGCAGGGCGAGGCGAGCCGGGTGCTGGTGGAGCAGCACGGCAACAGCGATCGCGTCACGCTTCTCGGTACGTCACGTGCGCTCCGCACTGCGATCGAGCTGGCCCGGAAGGTCGCGGCGACGAATGCCTCCGTCATGCTCGTCGGTGAAAGCGGCACGGGCAAGGAGATGTTTGCCCAGTTCATTCATAGGCACAGTCGCCGCGCGAACGGTGTGCTCGTCCCTCTGAACTGCGCCGCGTTGCCCGAGCACCTGCTCGAATCGGAGATGTTCGGTCATCGCAAAGGCGCGTTCACCGGCGCGGATCGCGACAAGCTCGGCCTGCTGGAGGCGGCCGACGGTGGGACATTCTTTCTCGATGAACTCACCGAGATGGCGCTGCCGCTTCAGGCCAAGCTGCTGCGCGTGGTCCAGGACGGCGTCGTCCGTCGTGTCGGGAGCGAGCAGCAGGATGCGCAGGTGGACGTGCGCTTCATCTCGGCCACCAATCGGGATCCGCGTCAGGCGATCCAGAGCAAGCACCTCCGCGAGGATCTGTACTATCGCCTCAATGTCGTGACGATCACGCTGCCGCCGCTTCGCGAGCGGGTCGAAGACATTCCGATGCTCGCCAACCACTTCCTCGCACTGTTCTGGCGTCGCCATCATGCAATCCTGGACGCGATGCCGCGGTTCAGCACGGCCGCGTTGGAGTATCTCCAGAGCCGCCCATGGCGCGGGAACGTGCGGGAATTACAGAACGTGGTCGAGCATCTCGTCGTCCTCACCTCGCCCGGCGCGCTGATCGGTGCAGAGGACATTCCGGCGCACTCCGACCGGGAGGTATCCGCGGAGGCCGGCACGATGGGCTTTCCCGCGCACGAAGCGTATCACGTGGCCAAGGATCAGTTGCTCGCGACGTTCGAGAAGGAGTACGTCACTCGGCTCGTGTCGCGCGCGTCCGGCAACATGTCTCGTGCCGCTCGCCTCGCGAGCGTGGATCGAACGACACTGTATCGCCTGCTCGAGCGTCACGGCTTTCGTCGCGACACGAGCGAATCGTTCGCGCCGTAGCGCCATTCGTCGAACGCACGCCGGCCGATCCGATGTGCATCCACATCGGATCGGGCGGATCCGGTTCCCGATCTCACGTGCCCTCGGAGCGAGTGTCCTCTTCTCCCGCAGCGACTGACGTCACTCGTTCGATTCTGCACGACCTTTTCCAGAACGCGGTGGAACTTGCGGTGCTGGAACTGGCGCAGAGCGAACGCAGCGATGCAGCGGAAATCAGAAATCAGATGAGCCGGCTCGCCCGGCTCGCGCTTCGCGCCGTCGCCAAGCGCGAAAGTGGCACGGTTGCAGCGAAACGAAATCGGGAATCGCTCGAGCTGGAGCTCAGCACCATCGTCCCGACGCACTTCGTGCATGTGCTGCGCACCGCGCTGTTGAGTGAGGTCGAGCACTCCGGTTCCAGCGTCGATGGTGGAGAGCTCGCCTGTGCACTCGGTGCTCTCCAGCGGGCGAACACCGAGCATTCGGCGGGGAGTCACCACGATTTCGTGCGTCATCTCGCGAGCGAAAACGCGGTGAACGCCGTGGTGGAGATCGCCCATGACATGCGCTCACCGCTCACCTCCATTCTGTTCCTCGTCGACACGCTCCAGCGAGCGCAGAGCGGCCCGGTGACCGCCGTTCAGGAACGTCAGCTTCGACTGATCTATGGCGCTGCACTCGGGCTGAACGCGCTGGCCTGCGACGTCATCGATGCCGTACGCGGCGACCAGCGACTGGTCGACGGACGCCCAGTACCTTTTTCGGTGGCCGAAGTCATGCTCGCCGTGTGCGACACGGTGCTTCCCATCAGCGAGGAAAAAGGGATCCCGATCTCGCGAGTGCTTCCTGCGGTGGATGGCCGAGTCGGATTCCCGGCCGCGCTCAGTCGCGTGTTGCTCAACCTCCTGACCAACGCCTTGAAGTATACGTCGCACGGGTCGGTGGTGGTCGGATGCAGCGAAGTGCGGGAGAATCGAGTGTCCTTCTGGGTGCAGGACACCGGGCACGGGATTCCGCCACACGTGATGGCGATGCTGTTCGACGGATTCCGCCCATCCTCTACGGGCATGCGCTTCTCCAATGCCGGGCTCGGGCTCGCGATCTGCCAGAACTTCCTCGACGCCTTGGGTACGAAGCTGGACGTGCAGTCCGCAGAGAACATGGGGACCCGCTTTTCGTTCGAACTCGATCTGCCGAAGGCGTAGTTGCCCGAACTGAAGGCGATACCGTTGATACAAGAAGGGTCCCGCTTTTCGCGGGACCCTTTCGCTTGTCGTACGTCGGCCAATCACACCAGCGGCGTCGGAGCCTCTCCGTTCTTGCGACGTCGCCGTTGAGCGATTCCCGATAGCGCAGCCAATCCCGTCGCGAGTAGCGTCATGGTCGCGGGCTCTGGAACGGCTGTCACCGGGGGCTGCATGACGCAGTTGCTTGCCGTGGTGCAGTACGTCGATCCATTCGCGATCGCCTTGATGTAGAGATCAGCGCTCGTGATGTTCTGCGTAACGTCGAACGAAATGCGAACGGGCCTCCAGAGTGCAGCATTGCTTCCCTGAGCGCACGTGTTGATGGGGGCCAGGTTCCAGTGTGGATCGGATGCCGAGCAGTTGGATGCGATGGAGATGTGATTGCCCAACGTCGTGTTGGCATCGAAGTCCACCCTGACTCCGCCAGCCTCGGTCTTGTTGGTCGCCATGTTCCAGCAGAGGGGGTTGGTTCCGCAAACGTCCGCGAAGACGTACCGCGTACCATCCCAGGTACCTTGACGCAGCCGGAAGTTCGAGGGTGAGGCCAACCGCTCACCTGGAGGCAGCACGTTATCCAAGCCAACGGAAGTGAACTGCGCCGGCGCGTTCGTACCGTTCGCGATGGAGCGGTTCAGCACTTCGAGCGTGACCGTGTACCCGCCGGTGGCGTTCGTGACAACGCTCAGGTTCACCGACGCACAGAAAGTGAAGCCGCTCCCGCCGCAGAAGTTGTACGTGCTTCCGGGAGTCACGGCCATTGCGCTTGCGGGAGTCAGCAAGGCAACGGCAACCAGTGCAACCAGCAGTCGCTTCATGTTGATCGAGTCACGAGAGGGGGTCGCCGTACCATCGGCGAGCCGTGAGAGTTCTGCCATTGCGTTCAGCAACGCATGTGCCTGACGCCAAGTCGGCGCACTGTGGTGCAACCTGCGTGTTCTCAACACGTTACGACTTCACTTTTCGCGCCTCCACCGGCAGGTGACCGTCACATGTTGCACCCGCGCAACAATAAGTGAGGACCGCCTCCCCCATGCCAGGCGCGCCATTCCTCAGGCAGCCGGCGCCACCCGCCACCCCTTCACCATCCCCACCGCCAGCAACACAGAATCGACCGAGCCCAGCACCATTGCCTTGAGAACCGCCTTCTTTATGCCGAGCGAGACCAGCGCGTTTCCGGACACCGCCTTGAGCGCCACCGGCATGACGGTGAGATAGATGACCCCGAGCCCCAGGATGAGCAGGAGCATGAGCCCCATGATCACTGCCACCACTCGCCCCGCTCGGCGATCCGACCGCGCGATCGCCGAGGACAGCAGCAGGTAGAGCCCCAGCATCGGTATCGCGAGCGCATTGAGGCTTCCACTGATCGTCCCGAACTCCCATTCCGCATTCCCGAATCCCGTCGGGTACCAGCCCAGCGCGATGTCGAGGAATCCGAGAACGAAGAAACCGAGGCCGATCCAGCTCAGCGCCTTCCATGCATCGAGCGGAGCACGCACGCTACCGCGCGGCGCGGCCGTATTGACAGTGATGGGGTGCCGCTGGGCGGGCGAGAGAATCTGCATGATGGTCCTGGGTCTGACCTTTCAACCGTGGGCGTGCGGGCGAGTCGGCGCTGGCTCGTTGCGACGGTGCCATGTGGTGGGGTGCCAAGATGGGAAGGTCGCGGCGGAAGCGCCATAGTCGGGTCCGCCGGACATTCCGCTGGTGCGCCGATCAGTTCACCGCACCAGATGAAACTCCCCCTGCCGCTTCCACGCCCATCGCGGCACGCCGTCCGCCCCCAGCATCACATCCTCCTCCTGTGCACTCCGCACTGCCTGTCCGCCCCACTCCGGCACCGGCGTCGTGGCTTGCAATTCGATAGAGAACCACATGTTGGGGATGACGCGCGCGTCACCGCGGCCGGGCACGCCGTTCTGGTAATCCCACAGGCCGATCAGCGGGCCTGCCCCGTGCCCATGCATTCCGATGGGATGCGAGTACACGGTGCCATCGATGCCTTCGCCGCGCATGCGGGCCAGCGAGGCGCGCAGGATCTCGTTGCCCGTGCGACCGGCGCGCAGCTCGGCGACGACGATATCCTGCAATCGGTTCGAGCGCTCCAGCGCCTTCATCAATCCCGCCGGCACGGTGGTTTCGCCGTCGCGCAATACGTAGCCCATGTGCTGCGTGTCGGTGTTGAGCCGCAACGCCGTGATGCCGAAGTCGCAGTGCAGGACGTCCCCGCGCTGGATGATGGGGTTGTCGCCGAGTGCCGCCTCGGTCACCCCGCGACGCTGAACGTCGACGGACGGCTGGAACCAGGTGCCGAGCCCGAGGTCGTTCACCCGCTGACGCATCCACCAGACGACGTCTTCGGTGCGCGTCACTCCGGGCTGGATGACCTGATTGGAGAAGGCCGTCTCGATGATCTGCCACGCGACCTGCGTCATGCGCGCATACATCACCTCCTCGGCAGGCAGTCTCGCCGCGATGAGCTCGAGCGGCAGTGACTCGGCACGCTTGAACCGCGACGTCCAGCGGGGTCCGAGTGCGGCACGCATGCCTTCGAGCTCGCCGGACGACAGGCCGTCGGAAAACGCGAAGACGCGCGACGTGTTGATCGCGATGGACGTGGGCCGACGTGCCTCGATCTGCTGCTTGAGCACCTGCCACTGCGCATCACCCCAGAGCTCCGCCTGCTGGCCGGCGCGACTGCCCTGCGGACCGGCGGCGGGCGTCAGGGAGCGGACGGCCTGGAACACGCCGCCCTGCGAGGTGCCGCCGAGCGCGATACGCTGCACGGTGCAGGGCACGACGCCGCGTACGCGGTCGGGGCCCTCCGGGTCCGGATGCGCGCACTCGTCCCAGAAGAGGTAGATGGTGCGGCGTCGCGCAGCGAAGGTGGTGGGCGCGACCAGGGAGCTGAACACCGGATCCTCGTTGTACTCGCGCATGGGCACGACCCACATGTCCACCTTGTGCTTCCGCATGAGAGCGGGGAGCACGGTCTTCATGCGCTCGTCGAGCCAGCGTTGCTGCTCCGCCGCCTGCTCGCGCAGGGTGCCGAACGGCCGTTCCACCACCTGGGCCGACAGCACTGCACTGCCCAGCGAAAGAAAAATCCCCACCAGGGCGAGGCGAGGAGCGTACGAGCGGGTGATCATGGATTCTCTCGGATCGGGAGTCGACGCGGCGAGACGCGGGCGGGCGCTGTGCCCGGTGCGCTCAGGCCGGCAGGTCGACGAGCGGCGCGCTGCCACTCACCTGGCCACACCGCTGCGCCGTACGAGAATGATGATGCCACTCAGGATCAACATCCAGAGGCAGAGGGTGAGTTCGCTCTGCAGCAGCGCGCGGGCGGCCATGCTCGGCCAGTCGTGGAAGTGCGCGCGCGCGGTGCCGTCGGGCTCGCGGCCGATCGAGATGAGCACGAGGCTCGTCGCCATCTCGCCCGCGGTCTCCACGAGCGCAAAGAGGGGCGCACGCCACGACCACCGTGCAATGGGATAGTTGGCCAGGTGCGCGGTGGCCATGCCAACGAGGATGAGTCCCCAGACGAGGACCGCACCGAGCGAGATGAGCACGCTGGCGCGTCCGTGCGTGAACGCGAAGGCGCGCAGCAGGCGAAGCACGACGCCGGTGATGAGCGCCATCTCGACGAGCGACAACGAGAGCCGGCGTAACGCGCGCGGCTCTTCGAGGTGCCATTGGACGGTCTGTCGAGGAAAAGGCGCGGGCATCGTTGGGGAGGGAGGCGAGGACTGTTAGCAGGACGAGCGACGCGCGCCCGGGGCACGACGCCTAAGGCCTGCCCCGCATGACGGCGATCAATGCTTCCTCGAGCTTGTCGAACGAGAAGGGCTTCGTGAGCACCGGCTGTCTGGAGACGGTGCCTCGCGACGCGGCGGGGGCGATGACGTCGCCGGTGATGAAGACGGTGCGCGCCGCGAGCCCCGGGCGTTCGCGCTCGAGGTGCTGATGAAACTCGTGCCCGTCCATCTGCGGCATGCGGAGGTCGCAGACGACGGCGTCCACCCCGGTCGTGCGTGCCGTCTCGAGCGCCGAGCGTCCGTCCGCTGCGGTGAGCACCGTGAAGCCGCGCAGCTCGCCGAAGGCGTGCATGCCCGCGCGCAGCGCGGGCTCATCGTCCACGAAGAGGAGCTTGATCCCGGCGAGGGGCGAGCGCAACGGCGACGCGGCACGCTGATGTTCGCCCTCCTCGACGGCCACGAGCGCCGATGCGGCGGGCAGGGTGACGCGAAAGGTGGTACCGGGAGTATCGGTGTCGACGACGACGATCTCACCGCCGTGGGCTTTCACGATGCCGTAGCTGACGCTGAGACCGAGACCCGTTCCCTCACCTTCCTTCTTCGTCGTGAAGAACGGCTCGAAGATGTGCGCTCGTGTCTCGGTGGAGATGCCGGGTCCCGTATCCCGGATCTCCATGAGCACGAGCTCGCCTGCCTGGCGCGTGGACACGTGCAGCACGCCGCCGCCGGGCGTCATGGCCTGCACCGCATTCGTCATCAGGTTCAGGCAGACCTGCTGGAGCTGTCGAGCATCTCCCATCACCGACGCGAGATCCGCGGCGAGGTCGGTCTCGACGCGGACGGATGCTTCGCTGAACTGGTACTGTCGCATGCGCAGCGTGCGCGCGATGATGCCGTTGAGGTCGAGCGGCGCATTCTGCGGGTCGCTGCGGCGCGCGAATGCCAGCAGGTCTTTCACGACCTGGCTCGCCCGGTTGGTCTCACTGCGAATCACCTCGATCGATTCGCGCTGGTGCGCCGAGAGATCGGAATCGCGCAACAGCAGCTGCGCGAACGCGCTGATGGAGCTGAGGGGATTGTTCACCTCGTGCGCCACGCCGGCCACGAGCTCGCCGACGGCGGCGAGGCGATCCGACTCCATGAGTCGCACGCGCAGCTCACGCTCCTGCGTCATGTCGCGCCCCACCAGGAGCACGCTCGGTGGATCCGCTTCGGGCAGCCGGCTCGCCGCGAGCGCGACGACGCGCGACTGCCCGTCGGGAGTCACGATTCGCACCTCGACGCGCGCGGGAATGCCGGCGTGTGCCTTGCCGAGCGCGACGTCGAGGATGCTGCGGTCATTCGGTGCGAGCATGTCGCTGAACGGCCGGCCCACGATCTGATGCGGCTCCACGCCGAACACGTCGCGCACGGCGTCGTTCGCTTCGCGCACGCGGCCGGTGGTCTGCAGCACGGTGAGCACGGCATCGGGGGCGGCGCGGAACAGGGTGCGGAAGCGCCACTCCGCCTGCCGCATCGACTCGAACAGTTCGGCGTTGGCGAGGGCGACGGACAGCAGGTCGGCCATGGCCTCCACGCGTTGCAGCTCCAGCGACGTGAACGCGCGTGTCCGCTGCGAGGCGATGGTCACGGCGCCGATGCGATCTCCCCGGCGTTGCACGGGGAGCACGGCCATGCCGCGCAGCGGCGGGTCCACCAGCTCGAACCAGGTGGGATGCACGAAGTGGGTGTGCGCCGCGGCATCCTCCACGCTCCAGGATCCGCCCGCGCGGATGACGTGCCCCATGGCGGACGCGTTCACCGGAATGCGCAATCCCATCAGCGTGGTCAGCGATCCACTCGCCGCCGCCACCTCGATCATCCCGTCGTTGGCGAGCAGCCCCAGCGCGGCACCATCGGCCTGCGCGACGTCGGCGGCCGCCTCGAGAAACCGGTCGAGCACGCGCCGCGGGTTGAGCTCCAGCGTGATCTGCTGGCCGAGCCACCACATGCGGTGCAGCACGCGTTGCGCGTCGTCGAGCTCGCGGGTGCGCTGCTTCACGCGCTCCTCGAGTGCTTCCTTCACGGCCTGCTCGTCCGACATCCTCCTTTGGAGCAGCGCGCCCTTGCGTGGCTCGGCCCGGTGCGCGAAGCCGGCAATTGCCGTCGCGGCGAACGAGGCGCACGACACCAGGAATGCGATACCGAGCGCGAGGGAGCTCGACCGCGGTGGCCAGAGGAGCAGCACGCCGAACAGCACGACACAGGAGAGCTGCGACAGCGCGAACAGCTGTTGGGTGCGCTGCGTGGACGTCTCGGCGTCGCCGGTCACGCTCGTCGCCAGTGTCTCACCGGGGACTCACTTGATGCGTGTGCCGATGCGACCCCAGCGAATGTCGGTGATGAACGAGAGCGGACGATCGGTTTCCGCGCCGCTGCGGTACGAGTAGTACACGAACATCGGCCGGCCGCGGACGTTTTCGCGCGGCACGACACCCCAGTAGCGGCTGTCCTTGGACTCGTAGCGGTTATCACCCATCATGAAGTAATGCTGCGGCGGTACGACGAGGGGACCCCAGTCGTCGTGCGTGGGCTGGGCGGGCGCGGCGCCGAATCGTGATTGTTTGAGCGCGTAGGTGCGCTGCCAGTCAAAGAGTTGATCGACGTCGCCCGGTTGCGAGGTGCCGGGCCCGACGCGGCTCTCGGCGCCAAACCCCTGCCGCTGCGGCACGCCGTTGACGTGCAGCAGCCCCTTTCGCATGAGCAGCGTATCGCCGGCCATGCCGACCATGCGCTTCACCAGCGTGGGCGTGGGGTCGGCACCGGCGGCGGCCTCATCGGCCTGGTACGGCGAGACGAACACGACCACGTCACCGCGTTTCGGCTCGCTGATGGAGGGGAGGTGCGAGTTGGTGAAGGGGATGTGCGGACCGTAGACGGCGCGATTCACGAACAGCCAGTCCCCGATGAGCAGCGTCGGGATCATCGATCCCGAGGGGATGCGATACGCCGCGATGAGGAGGGTATTGATGACGAGATAGATCAGGATCGCGCCGGCGAGCGACTTGATGCTTTCCCATGCGGCGCGGAAGGGCGAGGCACCAGCGGACTTCTTCTGTCCGCGCGCCTGCGAGACGACGTTGGAGGCCATGACGACGAAAAAGGGAGAGAGAACCGAACGGGTGAAATCTCCCTGCGAACCACGGGCGGGCAAGGGTTTCCCGAGGGAGAACGCGCAAAGGGGCGTGCCGGCTTTCGGCACGCCCCTTCGATGCAACGACTGAAAGCGCGAGACTACTTGAGGTGCTTGTTGACGAGCTTCGTCATCTCGAACATCGAGACCTGCGCCTTGCCGCCGAAGACCGGCTTCAGGTTTTCGTCCGCATTGATGTTGCGGCGGTTCTTGGAATCCTGGAGACCCTTCCGCTTGATGTAGGCCCACAGCTTCTTCGTCACTTCGGTGCGCGGAATCGGCGTGCTGCCGACGACCATCGCCAACGGACCGCTCGGGGTCATCGGCTTCATGAATGCAGCGTTCGGCGTGCGCTTGGCCCCCGACTTCTTGGCCGCCTTCTTTTTCGCGCCGGACTTCGCCGACTTCTTGGCGCCGCCCTTCTTCGCCGCGCCTTTCTTCGCGGAGGACTTCTTCGCGGCGCCTTTCTTCGCGCCCTTTTTCGCAGTCTTCTTCGCGGCCATTCTCGTCTCCTGGGAATGTGAACAGGTTCTCGCTATGTGAGAAGCGCTGTACGACGGGGCGCAAGATACAGTACCCCGTGGGGCGCGCAATAGGGAATTTGTGAATTCTCCCTATGGCGGAGCGATTCTTTCGGCGTGCACACCACGTTGTGTGACCGTTCGCACACCATGCGACGGCACGACGATCGCCGCTCGGCGCGTTCCGCTCAGGCTGATTTCTCCAGCCGTGCGAGCAGCTCCATCATCTGGACGTCGTACGGATCGGGGGCGTCGTCGTCCTCGGCGATCTCGTAATCCAGCTGGGGCGTCTCGAGAATCAGCGGAATGCCGCGGGAGCGCGCGTCGGCGAGGAGCCACCCGAATGCGTCCGTCCCGATCGTCCCGTCGCCGATGAGCATGTGGCGATCGCGGTTCGAGGCGAGCGCGCCCTCGCTGTCGTTCAGGTGGAAGAAGCCCGGTGTTTCTCCCGTCGCCGCCTCGAAGGCGTCGAGCACGCCGCGGAGGGTGCCGGCCGACTCGCGCAGATCGTAGCCGCTCGCGAACAGGTGGCAGGTGTCCAGCCCGTATCCGGTGCGCGCGCGCAACCGCTTCGGCACGTGCGAGAGGATCGCGCCGATCTCCTCCGGCGTGCGTGCCATGGTGCTGCCCGCTCCCGCGGTGTTCTCCACGAGGAGGCGCGTTTCACCCTTCACCAGATCGAGCGCGTGAATGATGGCCGACGCGATCCGTTCCGCTGCCGCGTCGCGATCCCCGTCGGTGGCGGCGCCGGGATGGAAGCAGACCGCCCCTACCCCGAGGGTGGTCGAGCGCTCGAGTTCCTTCGCCAGTCCGTCGCGGGCGCGGATCCATTTCGCGTCGTCCGGGGTGGCGGTGTTGAGCACGTAGGCCGCGTGCACGACGATCCGCTCCGGCGCGATGTTCGTGGCCGCGATCGTTTCCCGGAATCGTTCGGCCCGCTCGGGGCGCACGCTCACGCGCTCGTTGTAGTACTTGGGAATCGCGGAGAAGATCTGGAGCGCGCGCATGCCGGCATTGGCGGCGCGGCGCGCCGCCATGTGGATGCCGCCCGTGTCCACCGTGTGCGCGCCGAAGTAGTGCTCCATCTGCGCTCCCGGTTCTACGTGGGGCCGTTGGGCCGCATGCCCAGATCGAGCATGCGTGAGCCGGCGAGATACTCCACCGACTGCGGATTCTTGAGCTTTGCCAGCCGACGCACGACGTCGGCAATGCGCGCCGCCTGCTCCTGGATGACGCGAATGGAGTCGAGCTGGTCCGCGCTGAGCCCCTCGTACATCAGCAACAGCTCGGCGTGTCCGAGGAGTGCGGAGAGCGGGTTGTTGATCTCGTGCTCGAGGGCGATGGTGGTCTCGCCGATGCCCGCCAGCCAGCGCGAGCGGGCGACCTCCGCCTCGGCGGCACGACGCGCGGCGTTCTGGATGATGCGCTGGCCGGCAATCTCGAGCCGCGCTCGCAGGTTTTCCGGCGACGTCGGCTTGGTGACGTAGTCATCGGCGCCCGCCGCCAGCACGGCCCTGAGATCGTCGCGGCCATCGCGGGCCGTCACCATGATGACGAATGTCTCGCTCGCGGCGGCGTGCTCGCGGATGAGTCGGCAGACGGTGAGCCCGTCCATGCCCGGCATGTTGATATCGAGCACGACGAGGGGCGCGGGTGCTTCCTGGAAGCTCTCCCAGGCCCGTCGTCCATCCTCGGCCATGACGGCCTCGTGGCCGCCATCGAGCAGCACGGCCTCGAGCAGGGTGCGGGCTATGATGTCGTCGTCCGCGTAGAGGACTCGCATGCGGCGGCGGCTCAGCGCACCATGCCGGTGCGCACGGCGAGCGTGGCTGGCATGGCGCCCGGAATATCGGTGGCCCACGCGACCGCGATGCGACGTCCGCGAGCCGCCGTGAGCGGGCGAACGGCGGCGCCGTTGTCGTCGGAGACGGGCAGGATTCGGTGCTCGAAGATGTGTCCCATGGTATTCGACAGTGCGAGACCGATACGCGGGGTTCTGCTGTTCGGATCCTCGAACCCGATCACCACGAGATCACCATCGGCGGCGACGCTGGTGCGACCGAGACGTTCTCCGTACAGAATTGCCACCGGGGCGTGAAAGGTGGCGCCATCATCCATGGAATGCGAGAAGAAGAGTCCGGGACCCTCGATGGCGCGGAGGGCGTAGGTGACATGCACGTAACCGCTCGTCGAGTCGGCGGCGATGGCGGGCGGTTCGCGGCGACATCCAGTGGAGCCGGCGTCGGTCGTGTCCACCGCCGCCGGCGCGCTCCAGGTGCGTCCGTCGTCGGTGGAGCGCGCGGCAAGGAGTCGCGCGCCGCTATCGGCGCGCGGCGCCCACCAGACCCCGAAGATGGTGCGACGCGCGATCGCCACCCGAAGCGAGCCCTCGCACATCGGTCCCGGAGGCGGCGCGAGCCGCGCGGCGACAGCGATCAGGCTATCGGCGCGCAGGACGCCGTCGGCGCCCAGGACGACCGCGGCACTGGCCGGCCGGGCCACCGACCGCTGCGCCGCCCACTCGATCGGCGGAGGCGCACACGCGGTGCTCGCGAGCGCGAGCACCGCGGCGCTCAGGATACGCGTGGCGGATGGTACGTATCGACACCGGCAGCGGGAACGGCAGGTCATGCCGGAGAATAGCCGCGGCGCGGAGGGGGGAGAAGCGATCGATGCGTGCCTGGTCGAGGCGGGATTATCTTACGAGTCGGACGCGTCGCGGTCCGAATCGTCGCTGCTCCGTCACCCGCACCTGCTCCGCCATGGCAACGCCCGTCGCTCCACCCATCCGCAGTGCTTCCCCGCGCGCCGCCGACCAGTCGCGTCAGCCCCTGGACGCCGCCTCGTCGTCCGGCGCACCAGTGGCCGGGTTTTCCGGCGCGCGCCGAGTACCGCCGCCGGTGAACGAACCGGTGAAGAGTTACGCGCCCGGTTCACCGGAAAAGCAGGCGCTCAAGGAGCGACTCGCGAGCATGGCGAACGAGCGGGTGGACATCCCGCTCATCATCGGGGGTCAGGAGATCCGGACTGGTGACCTGGGGCAGAGCGTGATGCCGCATGACCACGCGCACGTGCTCGCCGACTGGCACAAGGCGAGCGCCGCGCACGTGACGCAGGCGATCGAGGCGTCGAAGCGCGCGTCGGCCGACTGGGCGAACTGGGCGTGGGAAGATCGCGCGGCCGTCTTCCTGCGCGCGGCGGAGCTGCTCACCACGACGTGGCGGCAGACAATCAACGCGGCGACGATGCTGAACCAGTCGAAGACCGCGTATCAGGCCGAGATCGATTCGGCGTGCGAGCTGATCGACTTCTGGCGGTTCAATCCGCACTACGCCCAGGAGCTCTACGATGAGCAGCCCATCAGCAGCAACACGATGTGGAACCAGCTCGACTATCGGCCGCTGGAGGGATTCGTCTATGCCGTGACGCCGTTCAACTTCACGTCCATCGCCGGTAACCTGCCGACGGCGCCGGCGTTGATGGGCAACACGGTGGTCTGGAAGCCGGCGGGATCGGCGATGCTCTCGGCGTACTACCTCATGAAGCTGCTCGAGGAGGCGGGGCTGCCCCCGGGCGTGATCAACCTCGTGTCGGGCGACGCCGCGCAGATTTCGAACGTCGCGCTGGCGCACCGCGACCTGGCCGGCGTGCACTTCACGGGCAGCACGGGGGTGTTCAACACCATGTGGCAGACGATCGGGTCGGACATGTCGCGCTACGCGAGCTATCCGCGCATCGTCGGCGAGACGGGCGGCAAGGACTTCATCGTCGCGCATCCCTCGGCCGATCCACAGGCGCTCGCCGTGGCGATCGTGCGGGGGGGCTTCGAGTATCAGGGACAGAAGTGTTCCGCGGCGAGCCGTGTGTACGTGCCGCGCTCGCTCTGGCCGACGGTGAAGGAGCGCGCCGTGGCGATGATGGAGGAGCTGAAGATCGGCGATCCGGTGGATTTCCGGAACTTCATGGCCGCGGTGATCGACAAGAAGGCGTTCACGAAGATCTCGGAGTACATCGACGACGCGAAGGCGAACGCGACGATCGTCTCTGGTGGGAAGGTGGATGGCACGAACGGATACTTCGTCCATCCGACGCTCGTGGAGACGAGCGATGCCGGCTACCGCCTGCTCTGCGAGGAGATTTTCGGCCCCGTGGTGACGGTACACGTGTACGACGATGCACGGTGGGCGGAGACGTTGCGCATCGTGGACCGGACGTCGCCGTACGCACTCACCGGTGCGGTGTTCGCGAACGACCGGCGTGCGGTGCGGGAGGCACAGATGGCGCTGCGCAACGCGGCCGGCAACTTCTACGTGAACGACAAGCCGACGGGCGCTGTGGTGGGGCAACAACCATTCGGCGGCGCGCGCGGATCCGGAACGAACGACAAGGCGGGGTCCAAGCTCAACCTCGTGCGGTGGGTGAGCGCGCGCAGCGTGAAGGAGACCTTCTCGCCGCCGATGGACTACCGGTATCCGTTCATGGCGGAGCGGTAGGGGAATCTCGCTCGCGCGGTCGGGTGCGCGGGTTGCGAGTTTCTCCTAACGCTTCGTCCAGATGACGACGACTCCGCACGCGCTCTCGTACTCGGTGGGCGCGCCGGCGGGTCCCCGATAGATCTCCATGATGCCGATGTGGGCCGGCCGGACGAGGTTGATGTCCTGGTGCTGGAATCCGTCGATCACGATGTTGGCCGGACAGGGACCGCCCACGATCGACATCAGGCCGCGCTGCACGTAGAGCCGGGCCGCGAGCCCGTCGCCGCTGACGCGGAATCCGCCCATGCGCTGGAACAGCTCGCTGGTTTCCGTGGCGGCCAGGCGAGAGATCTGCTCGTCCGTCAGGAAGGTGCCGGAGCCCGCGGCGCGCCGTTGGCGGTCCGTGGCCTCGCGATAGCGAGTCCGTTGCGCCACCACGCGCACGGAATCGAGGGTCACGATGGTCCGCAGCGTTACGTCGGCGGTCGACGTGCGGCCGCCGCGCAATTCCAGGCGCTGCTGCGTGACGAGATAGCCCACCCGACGCACCTCCAGCAGTTGGGTGCCCGCCGGAAGCGCGGAGAGGGTGAAGGTGCCGCTCGCGTCGGTCCGCGACACCGATGCAGCGTCCATCACACGCACCTCCGCGCCTTCCAGCGGCTGTCCGGCCAGCGAGCGGACGACGCCGGAGACCGACGCCGTGCCGGTGAGTGGCGGCAGCGCCGACTCGTCGCGCACCGTGTCGCCCGCGGCCGCCAGCGCGCGCGCGGCTGCCTCGCTGAACGAGAGACGCAGCACGGTGACGCCGACCGCATCCGGCACCGTGATGCGCACGACACTGCCCGCACGTTCGTTGCGCTGCACCTGCACCAGCAAATACGTGTCGGTGGGCACGCCGCAGAAGCGGAACGCGCCGGTGGAATCCGTCCGAACGCTCGCGCTGCGCGGTACGAGCGACGGGCGCATCGTCGTACGATCGAGCGTCATGTCCATCCAGTCGACGGCGACCGTGGCGCCGGCGAGGGGCTCGTCCCGCTCGGCATCGTTCAGGATGCCGACGACAGCGCCCGTGCTGCGTGGCAATCCGATGCCCGGACAGGCGCGCGCGCGAAGCGTGGCCCCCGACGGCAACGCCAGCTCGAGTCGCGCGCGCCCACCTTCGGCGATGTCGACTTCGCGCGGCGGCAGGGTGAGGTCGAGCGAGTCGAGAATCGCATGCGCGACCGTCACCACGTAGCGGCCCGCGGCGAGACTGTCCAGCCGAAAGCGCCCGCGCTCGTCAGCGAGGGCGGTGAGAAAATCCGAGGCGTTGGCTTCCAGGCGCGTGACGAGAATGACGGCGCCGGCGAGCGGGCGCATGTGCAGGCTGTCCGTGACTTCGCCTTCCAGGCGGGCCAACCGCTGCGCGGAGAGTGATGGCGCCGAGGCGAGCAGCACGGATATCGCGAACGCGAGGTGACGCACGAGGGGTCGCATGGGGAAATGGTCGCAAACGGGACGGCGCTTCGCCAGCGTCATTATCTTGCGCCATGCCTCGTTTCCGATTCGTGACCGCGGACGTGTTCACCTCCGTGGCGTTCGGCGGCAATCAGCTTGCCGTCTTCCCTGATGCGCGCGGGATTCCGGAGCATCGCCTGCTCGACGTCACGCGCGAGTTCAATTTCTCCGAAGTCACCTTCGTGTACCCGCCGGTGGACGCACGGCACTCGCGTCGCATCCGCATTTTCACGCCGGGTGCGGAGGTGCCGTTCGCCGGTCATCCCACCGTCGGTACCGCGCACGTGCTCGCGGAGACGGGAGAGATTCGTCTGACGGGCGACAACACGCGCGTCGTGCTGGAAGAGCTGGTCGGTCCGGTGCCGGTGACCATTCGATCGACCGATGGCCGGCCGGTGTTCGCGCAGCTCTCCGTGGCCAAGCTGCCGGAGGTCGGCGCGCCGACGCCCTCACGCGATGCACTGGCGCGAGTCCTGGGATTGGAAGTGGACGATCTGCTGGGTGGCGAGTGGTCGCCGCAGGCGATGTCGTGCGGGCTGCCCTTCCTGTTCGTGCCCCTGCACGACCGCGACGCGGTCGCGCGAGCGCGCATCCGCATGGACGCCTGGGATGCCACGCTCAAGGGCGCGCCGGTGTCGGAGATCATGATCTTCGCGCCCGGTGGCGAGCGACCGGGAACCGATTATCGCGCCCGCATGTTCGCACCCGGCTTGAACGTGCCGGAGGACCCCGCGACCGGCAGCGCGTGCGCGGCGCTCGGGGGCTACCTCGCCGCGCGCGATGATCGGCGCGAGGGCACGTTGCGCTGGATCATCGAACAGGGATTCGAGATGGGTCGGCCCAGCATGCTCGAGGTGGAGGCCGACCTGGACGGCGGCGTGGTGAACGCCGTGCGCGTGGGAGGCGACTCGGTGCTCGTCTGCGAGGGGACGATGGCGATCAGCTGACGAGCTGTGGCGTTCCTCGCGCATGTCGCACTGCGCTCGCCACGCCGGCCATGCATCCCAGCAAGGTGAGCGCGAGTCCGCCGTACGACTCGCGACGGGCCCAGTCGGCAGCCACCACCGCGGATTGACCGCGCGGGCCAGGGTGCTGGTAGCTGTAGCCGGAGATGGTGCGCAGCCGTGCGCCGGCATCGAGATAGAGCGCGATTCCTGCACAGATGAGCACGAGCGCGGCGAGATCGTTCAGCCGGTCGCGACGTGAGACAGTAGCCATGCCTTCATGACGACGCAGCAGGGCGGGAAGCACGAAGTTGCTCTCGCCGGGCCTCCCCGCCAGCTTGCGTTTCCACGCACCTTCCCGGACTCCGCTTCGTGCCTCATCGCATTCTCGTCACTGACGACATCGATCCAGACGGCGTCGCCCTGCTCCGCGCCGAGCCCTCCTTCGTTGTGGACGAAGTGCCGACGCTACCGCCGGCGGAGCTGCTGGAGCGCATCGGGGAGTACGACGCGTTCGTCGGTCGCAGCGCGACGCGGATCACCGCCGATCTCCTGAAGCGCGCCACGAAGTTGCGAGTCGTGGGGCGCGCCGGCGTGGGCGTGGACAACATCGCGATCGACGCCGCCACGGCGCTGGGCATCGCCGTCATCAATGCCCCGGCGGGAAACACGATCGCGGTGGCGGAGCTGTTCTTCGGTGCGCTGCTTGGCCTGCTCCGCCATCTACCCCACGCGGCAACCTCGATGCACGAGGGCAAGTGGGACCGGTCCAGGCTACTGGGCACCGAGCTGAAGGGAAAATCGCTGCTGATCGTGGGGCTCGGGCGCATCGGCGGCGAGGTGGCGTCGCGCGCGCTCGCGTTCGGCATGGACGTGGCCGCGTTTGATCCGTACGTGAGCGACGAGCGGTTTCGCGCGCTGAAGGTGCGTCGGCTGGCCACGCTGGACGAGGGGCTGGACACGGCCGACGTGGTGACGGTGCACACTCCGCTTACCGAGGAAACAGTGGGCATGGTGGGCAAGCGCGAGCTCTCACGCATGAAGAGCGGCGCGGTGGTGGTGAACATGGCGCGCGGAGGCATTGTCGAGGAGACGGCGCTCCTTGCGGCGCTCGAGAGCGGGCAGCTTCGCGGAGCGGTGGTGGATGCGTTCTCCAAGGAGCCGCTCGCGGCGGATCACGCCCTCCGGCGCGCGCCCAACGCCTTTCTCACGCCGCACATCGGTGCGTCGAGTGCGGAAGCCCAGCGCAACGTCGCGGTGGACGCGTGCGCGGCGGTACGCGACGCGCTGCTGCACGGCGAGCTCTCCCGCTCCATCAACGTGGCGGGCGCAGGAACCGGCGGCTGGCGCGACCTGCAGCCGGCGCTGCACGTGGCCAGGCGCGCCGCGGCGGTGGCGCGGGCGATTCTGGCCGATCGTGGCGCGCGCGCGATCCAGCGCCTGTCGCTCCGCGTGGGGCCTGAGCTGGCCGGCGCGGCGAACGCGCTGCTGGCGTCGGCCGCCGCCGGGGTGCTCGAGGGGACGACGGACATCGAGCGACTGAACCTCATCAACGCGCGGGCGCTGGCCGAGGCGCGCGGCATCGAGCTGTCGTGCTCCGAGTCGTCGTCGCTCGGGATGGCGGGGATGCAGGTGAGCCTGAGCGGTGGCATGCAGGAGCTGGCGGTGGCCGGCGCGGCGCCCGAAGGCTCGACCGGCCGGCTCACCAGGATCGGCGGGTTCCACATCGACGTGACACCGCGCGACACGCTGATCATTCTCACCAACAACGATGTGCCGGGCGTGATCGGCCGCGTCGGTACCCTGCTGGGTGACAACGGGGTGAACATCGCCGAGTATCACCAGGCGCGTCTGGCGCAGGGTGGCGAAGCGCTCGCGGCGATCAGCGTGGACGGTGCGGTGGGTCCGGGGGTGCGCGATGCGCTGCTCGCGCTGCCGGACGTGAGCTCGGCCACCGTCGTGCACTTTCGCGGCGCGTAGTGCACCCCGGTGTGCTGGCCGGCGTCACGCGCGACGAGGAGATCCGGCGCGCGTATTCCGCCGATGCGTCGGGGCTGGTCATGGTGCCGGAGGGCATCGCGCGCCCGACGAGCGCCGACGAAGTGGCCGCGCTGCTCGCCGAGGCGACGTCGGCAGGGACGCCGGTGACGGCGGCGGGCAGCCAGACCAGCACGACGGGCGCGTCGATCTCCGACCGGGGGATCGTCCTCTCCCTGCGTGCCATGCAGCGCGTGATCGACATCGATCCCGTGGCGCGCATCGCGCGCGTGGAGCCCGGCGTGCTGGTGGGTGAGCTCAAGCGCGCGTGTGCCGCTCACGACCTGCTGCTCGCCCCCGACCCGACGAGCGAAGAGGAGTGCACGGTGGGCGGCGCGGTCGCGTGCAATGCGTCGGGCGCACGGAGCCTGCGCTACGGCGCCACGCGGCCGCATGTGCGAGCGCTGCGCGTGGCGCTCGCGGACGGTTCGCTGGTGGAGCTGCGGCGTACGGCGCTCGAAAAGAACACCGTGGGCTATGCGCTGGCGCACGACCCCGTGGACTGGTTCGTGGGCAGCGAGGGCACGCTGGGCATCGTGGTGGAAGTGGAGCTCGCGCTGCTGCCGCTGCCCGAGCAGGTCGTGGGACTCGCCATTCCATTCGCCACCGAGCTTGATGCATTGCGCTTCGTGGTGGCGGCGCGGGAGAACCGCTCGGTGCATGCTCGCTGCATCGAGTTCTTCGATGCGCTCGCGCTGGCGATCGCGCGCGAGGCGGAGGGCGCTGGTGACTGGGCGTCGCAGGCCGGCGCGTTCATCTACGTGGAGGAAGTCCCGCCGGCCGGCGTGGAGCTCGCGCTCGACGAATGGCTGGCGATGGCCGAGTCGCACGGCGCACTCGTCGACGACGTCCGCGTCTACGAGGGGGAAACCGCGCTGCGCGAGGCGCGCCGCGTGCGCCATGCCGTGCCCGCGCACATGAACGAGCGCGGGGCATCGCGACGGGCGCACGGCGGCCGCAAGGTCTCCACCGACTGGGCCGTCCCGTATCCGCATCTCGCGCAGGCCATCGCGCGGGCGCGGGCGCTGGCCAATGAGGCTGGAGTGCCCCAGGCGGTGACGTATGGCCATGCCGGCAATGGGCATCCGCATCAGAATTTCATCGCGCACGATGCAGACGAGCTCGCGCGCATCGAGCTCGTCGTGGCGGCCACGTTGCGCGAGGTGATAGAGTTGGGCGGCACGGTGGCGGCGGAGCACGGCATCGGAAAGCTGAAGCGCAAATGGCTGCCGCTGCAGATGTCCCCGTTGCAGGTGCGCGCGATGCAGGCGGTGAAGCGCGAGCTCGACCCCGCCGGCATTCTCGCACCCGGCAACGTGCTGTGAGCGGCGCGGAGCGCCGCGGCTTCGCGAGCGTGGTGCTCGATGTCGATTCCACGCTCTGTGGTATCGAGGGCATCGATTGGCTGGCCGACCGCAGGGGCGCGCACACTGGCGCGCACGTTGCTGAGCTCACCGACCGCGCCATGCGCGGCGAGGTCGCGCTGGACGCCGTGTACGGTGAACGGCTCACACTCGTGGATCCGACGCGCGACGACGTCGGTGCACTGGCAGCGGCTTACCTTGCCGCCCTCGCGCCCGGCGCCGCGCGCGCGCTGCGATCGCTGCGCGACGCCGGACGGCGCGTGGTGCTCGTGAGCGGTGGCGTGCGCGAGGCCATCGAGCCGGTGGCGATGTCGCTCGGCATTCCTGCCGATGATGTGCATGCCGTGTCGGTGCGCTTCGCGCCCGATGGCAGCTACTCGGGTCACGACGCGTCGTCGCCGCTCACGACCGCGAGAGGCAAGGGCTCACTCGTCGCGTCGCTCGCGCTGCCCCGGCGCATCCTTGCCGTGGGTGATGGCGCAACCGACCTTGCGATGCGCCCCTCCGTGGATGCGTTCGCGGCGTTCACCGGATTCGTTCGTCGAGACGCCGTCGTGAACCAGGCGGATCTCGTGATCGACACATTCGACCAGCTCATCGCCCTCGTGCTCGCATGACCGCTCCACTGCTACCGAACGGCACATTTTTCTTCCCGGGTCCCACCGAGGTGCGCGCGCCCGTCCTCGCCGCGATGACGCACCCGATGATTCCGCATCGCGGCGCGGCGTTCGAGTCGCTCTTCCTGCGCCTCCAGGAGTCGCTGCGCACGATCTTCGGCACGCAGCGTCCCGTTTACGTAAGCAGCTCGTCCGCGACCGGGCTGATGGAAGCGGGGGTGCGGTGCGCGCCGGCCGGGCGGATCCTCTCGGTGGTGAACGGCGCATTCTCCGCCCGATTCGCGGCGATCGCGCAGGGATGTGGCCGAGAGACGGACGTGCTCGAGGTACCGTGGGGCGATGCCGTGGAGCTGGACGAGCTCGAACGCCGGCTCCGGGCCACGCGATACGCGGCGCTGACCATTGTGCACTCCGAAACCTCGACGGGAGCGCGGCAGGACGTGCGCACCGCCACCCGCCTCGCACGCGAACAGGGCGCCGTCTGCCTCGTCGACTCGGTGACGGGCATCGGTGGGGCGGAGCTGCAGTTCGACGACTGGGAACTGGACTATGCGCTGACCGGATCACAGAAGGCGCTCGCGCTCCCGCCGGGTCTCGCCTTCGCCGCGGCATCGGATGCGTTCATCGCGAGCGCGCGCGCGACGCCGGGCCGTGGGCTCTACTTCGACCTCGTGGAATTCGACGCGTACGCGCTCAAGGGGCAGACGCCGAACACGCCGTCGATTCCGCTTTTCTTCGCGGCCGACGTGCAACTCGCGGCAATCGCGGCTGAAGGCATGGCCGCGCGATGGGCGCGCCATGCCGCGATGGCCGACCGGACGTACGCGTGGGTGAATGCGCTCCGCGGCCGGCATGGCGACGCGCTGCACGTGCTGGCGCGCGAGGGCCATCGGTCGCCCACGGTCACGAGCGTCACGCTCCCCCAATCGCTCGCGGCCTCCACGCTGCTCAAGGCGGTGAAGGAGCGCGGCTTCACGATCGGGAGCGGTTACGGCAAGAACAAGGAGACCACGGTGCGAGTCGGCCACATGGGGGACCATACGCTCGAGGGACTCGAGCGGTGCCTGGCCGCATGCGACGATGCATTCGACGCACTGCTGTCGCGGTGATGCGCCGCGTCCAGCGGCCGACGGCTAGAGCACTTCCGCCGCGCTGAGATCGGGACTCCACGCGCGAGCCCGGTCGCGCCCGGACCGCTTGGCGACGTAGAGCGCCGTGTCGGCGCGGGCCGAGAACATCGCGGCAAAGTCGCCGCGCGCGTCGGGCGCACCGGCGACGACGCCGATGCTCGTGGTGATGCGGATCGCGGGCGCCCATGCCGCGGGGGACGGGAAGGCGTGCCCGCGCACGATGTCACAGAGTCGCGAGGCGAACTGGAAGGCGCCGGCGGCATCGGTATCGGGCAGCAGCAGGGTGAACTCTTCACCGCCGGTGCGCGCCACCACGTCACCCGTACGGCAGGCCTGATTCAGCAACGCACCGGCGGCGCGGAGCACCTCGTCGCCGACGAGATGACCGTGCGTATCGTTGATATGCTTGAAGTGGTCGAGATCCAATGCGAGCAGGGCCAGTTCGCTCCCGGAGCGCGACGACCTCGCCGCGGCGCGCGCCAGCGCCTGCTCGAAGCCCCGTCGATTGAGGCAGCCCGTGAGCGGATCGGTGAGCACCATGCTGGCGAGGTGCATGCGGACGCGGTTGTACGCGCGGCCCACGCGAGTGATCGCATCGGGACGGAGGTCGGATTCCTCGTCGTATTCGCCGGAGAAGTCGCCCTCCTCGGCGCGCTCGAAGAGCGAGACGATGGCGCGGAGGCGCCGGCGCACGTGGCCCGCATTCACGATGACGAGCGTCGTGCCCGCCGCGCCGATTACCAGAGTCCACAGATCCTCGACGCGGTCGAAGGCCATGATCCGATCCGGCGCGGCGAACATGAGCAGCAGGTACGCCGCGAAGGACAGCACCACCATGCGCCACGCCTGTCGGCGGCCGAAGTAGAAGTTGGCGAGATGGATGACGATCATCGCGCCGAACAGTGCGCGCTCGTAGTGGACGGGCGTCGTACCGGCGATGGTCATCGCGAAGCTGAAGGCGATGTCACCAGTGAGCGCGAGGGTGACGATGGCAGGCGTGGCGCGCTCGATGCGACCGACACCGATGGCGAGGAGTCCGCTGAACGCGGCGTACGCGAGGGCGATGCCGAGCAGCGTTGCCGGCGTCGCACTGCCACCCAGCCAGAACACCATCGCCAATTGCACGACCGTCACGCCGAGCGCGATGACGACGCGCGAGCGCGCCTGCGCGGCGAGCACCGCCGCGGCCGCGGCATCGCGCCCCGCGTCGTGCGGTGCAGCGGCCATCCGCGCGATGGAGCGGGGCGTGAAGAGGCGGGACAGGGTGACCGAACCGCGGTCGAGACCGGGAGAGGGAGTCATCCCCGCCGTGTAATTGCGAGCCACGTGCCGGCGCTCCCATTCCTATAACTCATTGCCATGTAACAACTTAGAGATTGTTTTCCGCGTTGGGATCGGGCGTTGTCATGGCGTAGTGCCTGAGCTCGCGCAGACTGCCATACGTGGCGGCGTGACGCGTCGCACGAACGGAGTCGCCCGGGCGGAATCGAGCGACAGCACGGCATGACGCGCTTGTCCATTCGACCGAACGATTGCGCCGCAATTCGGTCGTTCTGTCGCGCGCGAGTACCGATGCATTCTTTGGTGGGAGCCGCTAGACGCCCACCATCGTGCCGCCGCGCGTTGCCGCGAGTGACTGCATCGCCGCGGGCGGATCGGCGCGACGCTCGCCGACCTGCTGTCTCCACATGGCGTAGTACAGTCCCGTGCGCGCCAGCAGTTCGTCGTGTCGTCCCTCCTCGACGATGCGACCGCGCTCGAGGACGTAGATCCGGTCGGCGTGCAGCACGGTGCTCAGGCGATGCGCGATGAGAACGGTGATGACGTCCGCTGATTCCGCCACGTCACGCATCGTGCGACTGATCTCCTCTTCGGTGAGCGAGTCGAGCGAGCTCGTGGCTTCATCGAACACGAGCAGTTGTGGCTCGCGCAGCAGCGCCCGCGCAATCGACAACCGCTGCTTCTCGCCGCCCGAGATCTTCATACCCCCTTCACCTATCACCGTGTCGAGCCCCTTGTCGGCGCGCGTGAGCAGCGAGGTGGCCGCCGAGCGGCGCAGGACGTCGAGGCACTGATCGTCAGTGGCGTCGGGATGCACGAACAGCAGATTCTCGCGGATGGTTCCGCTGAACAGTTGCGCATCCTGCGTCACGAAGCCGATCCGCTCGCGGAAGCGGTCGAGATCGACGCGCTCGCTCGGCACGCCATTGTAGAGGATCTCTCCCGCACCCGGCCGATACAGTCCGACGAGCAGCTTCACGAGCGTCGTCTTGCCCGCGCCCGACGGCCCCACGAACGCGACGGTTTGCCCGCGCTTCACCTGGAACGACACGCCCGCCAGCGCGGGCGCCGACGCCGTGGCGTGAGTGAAGCTCACGTCGCCGAACGCCAACGTGCGAAGATCGTCCACCGTGACCGGATCGACCGGCTTCGGATCGATGGGGATCTCGAAGATGGCGTCGAAGTTGGCAAGCGACGCCTCGGTCTCGCGATAGATGTTGATGACGTTGCCCAGCTCCTGGAGCGGGCCGAAGATGAAGAACGAATAGATGAGGAGCGAGAAGAACTGCCCGACCGTGATCTGCTTCTCGAAGATCAGGTAGAGCATCAGGAACAGGATGCAGGTGCGAAGAAAGTTGACCGCGGTGCCCTGGATGAAGCTGAGCGACCGGAGGTAGCGCACCTTCTTGAGCTCGAGCTTGAGGATCTTCTCGGTGGTGGCGTTGAGGCGCAGCTCCTCCTGCTTCGCGAGGCCGAGGCTCTTGACGAGCTCGATGTTCCGCAGCGATTCCGTCGTCGCACCGGCCAGTGCGGTCGTCTCGGCGACGATCACCTTCTGGATGGTCTTGATCCGCTTGCTCAGCACGGAGCTGAGCACGGCCAGCATGGGCACGGTGAGGAAGAACGCCGGCGCGATGGCCCAGTGCGCCTTGAAGGCGTAGACCATCACGAACAGGACGCCCACGAGCGTGGTGAACACCATGTTCACCGCCGCGGCGATGAATCGCTCGGTGTCGGAGCGCACCTTCTGCAGCTTGCCGAGCGTCTCGCCGCTCCGCTGGTCCTCGAACGTCTGGAAGGGCAGCGCCAGCGAATGGCGGATGCCGTCGGAGTACAGGTCGGCGCCGACGCGCTGCACGACGACGTTGACGAAGTAGTCCTGGAAGTTCTTCGCCACGCGCGACACGAACGCCACGCCGACCGCCATGGCCAGGAGGAGCCCGACGCCCTTGAAGAACTCCAGCCGCGTGTACTTGTCGTACTGCGTTGCGTAGCTGTCGATGACGTGCCGGAAGATCAGCGGATCGAGCAGCGAGAAAATCTGGTTGATCGCGGCCAGGAACAGCGCGAGCAGGACGAATCGCCAGTAGGGCTTGAGATAGCGGTAGAGAGTTCGCATGGCGGAGAGAGTAACTCAGTCAGGTGTTGGATGGTTCGCCGGCGCGTGTCGGACGGTCGCGCGCGCCTTGCCGACCCCGCGGCCCGTCACCGCCACGACCTCCAGCGCCACGCCGGCATGCGCGACCCGGTCGCCGACGATGGGCGTCCGGCCGAGCAGCGCGAGCACGAGGCCGCTCACGGTGTCCACTTCGTCGTGCTCGAGCGGAGTACCCAGCTCATTGCCGAGGTCGTCCAGGCGCATCGTGCCGGCAACGAGCAGGCCGCTCGCGTCCCGGGCGATGGGTTGCGCGTGATCTTCGTCGTCGCCCACGTCGCCGACGATTTCCTCGAACAGGTCCTCGACGGTCACGATGCCCGCCGTGCCGCCATGTTCGTCCATCACGACGGCGAGTTGCGAGCGGGCGCCCCGCATGGCCCCCATCACCTGCTCCATTCGAGCGGTCGCGGGCACGAACGGCACTGGCCGAGTCTCCTCGGCGATCATCCCGCCGCGCTCGGCCGGCCGGCGCATGAGATCCTTCACGTGCAGCATCCCGACGATGCGGTCGAGCGAGCCGTCGTACACCGGGTATCGCGTGTACGAGTGCTCGCGCAACGCGGCGTGCAACTGGGAGTTCGTCGAGCCCAGCGCGATCCCGGCCACGCGCACGCGCGGCACCATCACCTCGCCCGCCGTCAGATCACCGAACTCCAGGAGTTCGGAGACCACCTGCGCCGCGTCGCTGCGCAGCAGACCGCCCGCCCGTGCCTCCTGCACGAGAAAGGCGAGATCTTCCGGAGTGCGGTGCTGGTCCGCGTTGGTCTCTCCGCGATTCACGCCCACGAGCCGCAGCAATCCGTTGCCCACTCCGTTCAGGACGACGATCACCGGGAACGCGACGAACTGCAGCGCGCGCATCACCGGGGCCAGCAGCAGGACGGCCCCCTCGGCGCGCTGAAGTGCGATGGTCTTCGGCACCATTTCGCCGACGACGATGTGAAAGTAGGTGAGGATCGAGATCGCGATGATGCTGCCCAGGGTGTGCGCGGCGATCCACCGGCCAGCGCCCCAGCCGCTGAAAAGGTCGGCGAGCCACGCCGCCAGGAGATGCTCGCCGTACATGCCCAGGCCGAGGCTCGCCACCGTGATCCCGAGCTGCGCGGTGGCGATGAACCGATCGGTCTCGCGCGGATCGCGAAGGATGCGCGACACGAGGCGGGCCACGCGCTCACCGGCGGCGGCGCGGCGCTCGATGACGGGTCGCGAGACGCCGACGATCGCGAACTCCGCGGCGACGAACAGCCCGTTCAGCAGGATGAGCGCCGCGACGATCAGGGTCGGCACGATGGCGTCCATCACGGGGCTCGCTCGGCGTCCGCGGGCGTGAGGCGGCGCGGCTGCACGAGGACACTATCGATCCGGCTCCGGTGGACGCGCTCGACCTCCACCTCGACGCCACCGATGACGATCCGCTCCGCGGCACGTGGTGCGCGCCCGAATGCGGCGAGCACCACTCCGCCCACCGTGAACGCGCCCTGCCAGCGCACGCGCGTCCACCGCGCGGCATCGGCAGCGTGGTACGAGCCGGGCAGCCGCACGCGACCGTCGGGCAGCATTTCCGGCGCTGGCTCGTCGGCGCGGAACTCGTCGGCGACGTTGCCGATCAGGTCGTCGAGAATGTTGTCGATCGTCACGAGGCCGGCCGTGCCGCCGTACTCGTCGGCCAGGATGGCCATCGTGTGGCCCTCGTCCTTCATCCGGCCCAGCACGCGATCGGCTTTCATGCTCACCGGCAGGACGAGAGGCGGGCGCATCACCTGCTCGATCGTTGCCGGAGGAGCGTCGCTCCACGCGGCGAGCGCGACGTCACGCGAGTGCACGATGCCGACGATGTCGTCGATGTTGTCGCGAAAGACGGGAATGCGCGTGTACGCGCTGTCGGCAACAGCGCGAAAGGCTGCCTCGAGGGACATGTCCACCTCGAGCGCCTCGATCTGCGTGCGCGGCACCATCAATTCCTGGATGGACCGGCGGCCGAGATGTAGCGCCTGACGCAGTCGCAGCGACTCGTTCGGCTTGAGCAGACCGCCCTTGCCACTCTCGGCGACCAGGTATTCGATCTCCTCCGGCGAGTGCACGTGCCGATGTCCTTCCATCGACGCGCCGAAGGCCCGCAGGATGATGCCGCCGCTGCCGTTGAGCACGACGATGAACCACGACATGGCGCGGAGCGACCACTGCATCGGGATCAGCGTGAGCAGCGCCACCTTCGTCGGCGCGTGGAGCGCGAGCGACTTCGGGATCAGCTCGCCGAGGATCATCGCGAGCAGCGTGAGGACGATGAGGATGACGATGGCGGCGGTGGAGAGCGCGGACTCGGGGTCCATCCCGGCGAAGCGCTCCAGCATGGGCGCGACGGCGCCCGAGAGTGCCGCCTGACCATACGCACCGAGCACGAGGCTCGAGATCGTGATGCCGATCTGCGACGCGGCGATATAGCGATCGAGCTCGTGGGGATCGCTCAGGATGGGCAGCAGCTTGCGCGCCAGTGCACTGCCTTCCTCGGCACGCGTCTGGACGCGGCTCTGGCGTACACTGACCACGGCGAACTCCGCCGCCACGTACAGCGCCGTGACGAGAATCAGTCCGACGATGACGAACCAGGCGAGAAGACTCATGACTCAGGCGCGGGTGACGCACGAGGCCGCGGAGCGCAATCGCGCCGCGGCCTCGACGAAAGCTAGTGCCTTCCCTCCGCCCTCGCCGCGACGCTACCGCACCAGCGGTATCACCTGCTCCGCGAATCGCTCCATCTCCTCGAGCTGCGGACTGCACTGCAGCAGTAGCAGGCCGACGCCCGCGTCCTCGAACGCGCGCACGCGATCCGCCACCTGCTCCGGCGTACCGACGAGCCCCGCACGAAGTCCCCGATTGGAGACCGAGTAGTCTTCCAGCGAGACGCGTGATTCGAGTTGGGTGTTCGCGATCCAATCCTGATAGTTGTGATAGCCGGGCGAGCCTTCGGCGACGTTGGTGATCCGGTCGAGCTCGCGGCGTGCCTCGGACTCGGTGTCGCGGACGATGACGTAGGCGGCCATACCGTACTCCAGCGGCTCGGCGCTGAAACGGGCGCGCCGCTGGCGCATGTCGTTCACCTTCCGCGCGACGTGCTCCACCGGATCGCCGTGCATCACGTACGCATCGCACTGCCTGGCAATCAGGTTCTTCGCCGTCTCGGATTCTCCGCCGGCGTAGATCGTCGGACGTGGCCGGCGCGCGGGCTTGGGCTCGACGATGAGATCGGCGACATCGTAGTACGTGCCCTTGTGGGTGAGCCGTGGCTCCGACCACGCGCCGCTCACCACATCGAGCCACTCGGCGGTGCGCGCATAGCGGTCGTCGTGCTGGTCGAAGTGGACGCCGTACCGACGCGCTTCATCGGCCCACCACGCGCTCACGACATTGAGCGCGAGACGTCCATTCGAGATCTGATCGATGTTCGCGGCCTGCTTTGCGAGCTGCGCCGGCGCGTGGTACTGTGGGCGAACCGCGACCATCAACTCGAGCCGCTCCGTGACCGCCGCGAGCGCGGCGGCCGTGCTCCACGCGTCGAGCGCCGGCGCATCGGCGCCCTTGATGTCGTTGAGAAACAGCTCGGCGATGAGCGTGAGGTCGAACCCGATCTCCTCGCTCCGCTGCGCCAAGCGGCGCGTGTAGGCCCACGTCGCGTCCATCTGCTCGTCGTCGACATTGCGCAGCCAGCCGCCGAACACCGGCAGCCAGTAACCGAAGCGCAACCGCTTCGCCGGCTCCGCGAGCGCGACCGCCGCGCGAGCGGGCTCGGGCAGCAACGTCGCGCTCACGCTCCCACCTCCGCCGGCGTACCGGCCGTGGCGCGCGACTCGAGGTAGGCGACGAGGTCTAGCCACGGATCGAAGCCCACGACGTTCGGCGCATCGGCGACGAAGTTCGACAGCGCATTCACGTCGTAGAAGTAGTGCTTTCCGTCGCGGTCATCGACCAGGTACTCGACGCCGCCCACGTCGAGACCCGTGAATTGCGAGATGCGCTCGACCTGCGCGATGATCTCGGCGGGCGGCGTGACGCCTTCCACGCGGAGTCCGCTCTTCACCGCATCCACGGCGCACGCTGCGCCGACGAGCTCCACGCCGGTCGTCGTCTGGCAGGCGTCGGCTGGGCAGAGATCGAACGACCCGGTGGCTGGATAGACGTCGATGGCGTACAGGAATTTCCCGCCGAGTGTTTCGACGCGCGTGATGTGGCCGTCGCGCAGCGGTGCTGCCTCCTGCACCAGGGCGACACCGTCGATGCCCAGGTTCACCTGCCCCGCGGCGACCGCACCAGCGAGCGCGTCGGCCGTGTCGTACTTCGTGATGCCGGCGCCGCTACCCCCGATGTTCGCCTTGACCAGTACCGGATAGCGCAGGTCGGTGGCCGCGTCGATCGCCTGCGATGGGTCGTTGATAACGACGGATCGCGGAAAGGGCAGACCGAGTTGCACGAGCGCATCGAGCTGTGTCGCCTTGGAGAGCTCGTAGCCGTACGTCGTGCTGCCATTCACGACCGGGACGCCGAGCCGCTCGAGATGCTTGAGCCAGTGCAGCGTGTGGAAGGTCGATTGCCCATGCCCGCGCAGATAGGCGGACGGGCTCGCGCGGTTGAACACCAGCGAGTACGGCACACTGCGTTCGGACGGATCGTATCGATGCGCGGCGGCGTCGAGCCGAATGAACGGGATCTCACGGCGCCCCAATTCGGTGAAGAGCGGGCGGAACCAGTCGGGGTGCTCGTGGTAGATGGCGATGGGCTTCATGCGGGACGAATCGGGTTGGGGGTCAAACCGTTCCGCCGGCTCGGCACCCGGTTCTTCCGCGATCGCCGCACCCCGAAAAAACAGAGCGCCCCGATCGTGGAGAGATCGGAGCGCGTCGACGACGTACGGTCACGTCGAGGAACTAGTGCTGCACGCCACCCATCTCCTGCGGCTGATGCCACATGAGCTGACACATGCACATGGTGCACATGAGGGTGGGGGCGGCGAGGCGAGGCATGAACGGAGAGTCGCGGGGCGCGTCGAGAAAGTCAAGGTGGCTCGGCGGGCGAGCGGAGCGCGAGACCGAGGCTCAGCCGACGTGCAGCGCACGCGCCAGCGCGATGCTGATGCCCAGCAGCAACGCGAGCGCGGCGAGCGCTGTTGCCGTGACGGGCGCGCCCACGCGGCGCAGGACGCGCACATCCACGCCCAGTCCGAGCGCGGCCATCGCGACGATGGTGAGCGCTCCGGAAACGATGCGAGCCCAGTTGACGACGGCCGGTGGCAGCACGCCTGTCGCACGCACTGCGGCGAGCGCGACGAACCCGACGATGAACCACGGGATGAGTCGGCCGATGTCGATCCTTCGGGGACCGGTCGAGCGGCCCACATTCGCGCCGGTTGCGGCTTCGTTGGTTGCACCTGCATCGATTACGCCTGCATCGATTGCGGCTGCCGCCGTCGCACGTGTCGCGGCTTCACGCATGTCGCGTCGTCGCATGAAAATGGAGAGTCCGATGACGATGGGACCCAGCATCAACACCCGAGTGAGCTTCACCAGCGTGCCGACCTGACCGCTCAACGCACTCACGGGCAGCGTCGCGGCGAGCACCTGGGGCACTGCGTAGACGGTCAGTCCCGCGACGACGCCGTACTGGTACTCCGAGAGGCCCAGTGGCGTGACGAGGAGCGGAAGCGCCAGGACGACGGCGACGCCAAGCACCGCCGTGAACGCGATGCTCGAGGCGACATCATCCGGCTCGGCACCGATGACGGGTGCGACGGCCGCGATGGCCGAGTTTCCGCAGATCGCGTTGCCGACGGCGACGAGGATCGCGAGCCGGTGGCGGAGTCCGAACGCGCGACCGATGAGCACACCGAGCCCGAGCGCCGCGAAGACGGCCGCGATGATCCCCGCCGCGAGCAGGGGGCCGGCGCTCAACAGAAGCGGAACGTTGAGCGTGAGACCGAGGAGCACGATGGCCACCTCGAGCACCTGCTTCGCCGAGTAGTCGATCCCGGGTTTCCAGCGCGAGTCCGGCGTCCAGAGGGTCCGCACCACCGCGCCGAGGAGGATGGCCAGCACGAGGGGCTCGATCCACGCGCGACCAACGATCATGCGCTCGATCGTCCCCAGCGCCGTCGCGACGAGGGCGATCGCCGCGCAGAGAACGATGCCGGGGAGGCGGGGCATGGAACATCATAACTGCGGGGCGGCAGGCGCTGCGCGCTGCCTTACGGGGCGGTGCTGCGCACCTTACGGGGCGGCGGGCGCTGCGCGCCGCCTTACGGGGCGGGCGAGGCGGCTGCGCCGCCCGCCCTAACGGGAAACGGCACGGCCGTTGACGTTCCCGTTAGCGAGCGAAGCGAGCGCCCCGTTAGCGTGCCGCGTAGCGGCCACGCGCCCCGCTTCTAGAACCTTCCGTCCAGGTACGCGTTCA
Organism: Gemmatimonadaceae bacterium; assembly: GCA_031362845.1. Lineage (GTDB taxonomy): Bacteria > Gemmatimonadota > Gemmatimonadetes > Gemmatimonadales > Gemmatimonadaceae > AG11. Next base: position 43,983 of record JANLTI010000129.1, read on the forward strand.
CAGTCCAGCTCTTCCCTGGGAAGATTCCCCGCGCCACGTCGAACCGTACGAGTCCGTCCAGCAGCGAGGCGCCCACGCCGACGCCCGAGGCCGGACGGCCCACGTCGCGCCAACGCGTGCGATCGCCCGCCCAGCCCAGATCGCCGAACACCAGCGGCCGGATCACGCCCACACCGTGCGCCAACTCGGCCCGCGCCAGCCAATAAGCGTTCCCCGTCATCACGCCCGGACGCTGGCCGCGCACAGTCGGCGTACCACCGAGGAACCAGAATCGCTGCGCCGGTAGCGTCCCGAGCGAACTGCCGCCGCCGAGGGTGATCGACGCGGCGCCGTTGCCAATGCCGTGCGATCCCGTGAGATCGAGCGCCGCGCGACCGTACCCGCCCGAGTCGCCGCGTGCGCCCTCGAGCCGCGCATCGCTGAACAGGCGGAATCCCTGCGGGTCCAGACCAAGCGTTCGCACGGCACGCATCCGAGCGCCGACGTAGATGCTCCGCGTCGCCTCGACGTTCGGTTCGAACAGCGTACCCCTCACCGACCGCGCCAGCGAGAATGTCGTGCGCTGCCGTGCCGACCGTTGCTGCTCGGCGAACACTCCCCACGTGACACTGCCGCCACCAGCGTCGGGCGCGTTGGTGAGCTCCACACCCGACGCGCGATAGTAGAACCCCTCGTCGCGTCCGAACACGAGCGCCGAGATCGAGCTACCGACACTCAGCGGATCGCCCCATTCGCTCGCCGAGACGAGCCTGTTGTATGCCGTGAGGGACGTTGTGCGGCGAAGGTCGCTGCGCGAGCCGGTGAGCTCCACGTTCGGCTCGCGGTCGGCGCTTCCGATGCGCGCGCGCGCGGAGAGCGCGTATCCCGCACCGAGCACCTCCTCGGCGCGAAGGCCGAGCGAGAGTCCTTCGACGCGGTTGTAACGTGGGCGATCAATGTCGACCGTCGGGAACTGCGGCATGAACCCGGCCTGTGCCCCAATCGAGAGCGCCTCGGCGACGAGCGCATCCATCTCCTCGCGACCGAATGTCTGCTCACCCGCGTCGTAGATCGACGGCGGGAGATCGGGCGAGTGCGTCAGCTTCGCCGTGTCGCAGGAGATCGTGACGAAGATGGGATTCGGCATGCCGTCACGCTGGCTGGCGTACGTCCGGTTGCCCGAGCTGTCGCACTTCGCGCGCGCACGGCGACGCTCGGCGCGAAGGGAATCGCGCCTCGTCTTCGGCGTCGCGTTGGCCATGTTGTCGCCGGTCCCGACGTTGACCTCCACGTCGCCCCGGTTGCCCTTGCTGCCGGAATCGATCACGATGGGTGGCAGCGGCTCACCGGCATTCACGCGATCGTACTGGAACTTCTGCTGCAGCTCGAACGGCACGCGCATCACGCCGATCCGCGCACCGCCCTCGGCGATCTGGAGTCGCGGGAGCCAGAATCGTCCCTGAAACAGGCCGTACTCCACGCCGATCGTGCTGATCTGCACGGTCATCGGGAAGAGCAGCGGCTTCATCAGGAGCGGCACGTCGTCGAATTCCTTGGGATCCTCGGCCTTGGCAACGGCGACGATGTCCATCGGCACGCTCATGCGATACGCCGCGCGCACCAGCTGTCCGCCACTGAGATCGAACCAGAGCGAACCGACGGCGAGATTCCACTTCGGCTCGCGGGGACGGATCTTGAGCTCGCGCAGGCGGATCGACTTTCCATCGGGAAGCCGAAAGGTCACGGAGTCGCCCGTCGCGTACGTGTAGTAGGCTTCGGCTCCTTCGGCCAACGGGTTCACGATGCCCTCGTTCTCGTTGACGGTCGATTGCACCAGGCTCGAACCGATCCAGAGCGTCTCGGTGCCCGGCTGGTAGGGGATGGGCGAGATGCTGCCGTTGATTCTCACCCCACCGGACTTGCCGGCAATCGGCGCGACGGCCCGGGACCCTTTCACTTCGACGTACGCCCCTACGCCGCGGCGCCACCGGACATGCGTCGCTTCTTCGGCGCGGAGGGCGAGTCGGTCGCGTCCGATCTTCGCGAATCCCATTCCGGCCGAGACGCGCTGGTAGGTGGTGGCGTCGTACGAAGCGAGTGACGAGTCCTGCCGCAGCCGCGCCTCGCGTGCGAGGACGAGTACACCACGCGCGGACGCATCCTTGAACGCCGTCGCGAGATGGTAGGCCGTGACCTCGGCGCGCTTGGGCGGCCGCTTCTCGCGCTTGCGCCGAGTGCCGCCGGAGGAATCGGCCGCTGTGTCCTGGGCGGAGACAGTGGGTGCGACAGTCGTCTGCGGCGATGGGGTGGGCACCTGCAGCATCAACGCGACGAGATGAGCGAACATGCGGGACGACCCTGGGAGAAGGGGAGGCTGTTCTCTTGGTACGGGCCCCGACGGTAAAGGTTTCCGACGCGGTCAGGGTTGCGCCGTGGCGCGACGACCGGGCAAGCTCAGTCGATCTCGCTCCATTCAACGCTCTCGCCACCATACCATGCGCCTCGGTCATCGCACTCTCGGTCTGCTCCTCGCACTGCCCTGCGTCGCTCACGCGCAGGGCGCATCGCCTGCACGTGCCGTCGATTGGGCGGCGACGCAAGTGGAAGCGGTGGATGTGCTGCGTCAGTACCTGCGCATCGACACGTCCAACCCGCCGG
>JANLTI010000139.1:0-2184 GCA_031362845.1 Gemmatimonadaceae bacterium
GGGCGGAGCGAGCACGCGCACGCCGCCGCGCCGTAACGCGGCTCACAGGGACTTGGCTTGCGTGGTGCCGCGCGGAGGTCAATAGTTCGATACTCGACGCGCTCGCCGCCGCTGAAGGCCGATCGCCTTCACAGCGGACGGAACTTCCATGACGATTGCGCGCACTCTCCTCCTCGCCATCGCTGCCATCGGTTCCGGCAGCTGTTCGGAATCGGCGACACGTGTCGACCGGCGTTCGGCATGAAGGCTGAACGCAGGCGACTCCGCTCGAACGCTTCACGACTGCTGGCGATCACCGTCATCGCGCTCGCGGGTTCGAGCTGCGGCGATGCGACGGCGCCGCCGCTGCCTCCAGGCAATCCGGTGGCCATCACCGCCGTCGCCGGCAAAGATCAGGAAGCCCTCGCCGGCTCGACCTACGCGCCGCTCGGCGCTCTGGTCACCGATACGAACGGGACGCCGGTACCAGGGGTGCCGGTGGTGTTCGGTATCGCGGGGCCGTACATGTCGTTTTTCACGATTGACACGATCAGCACGGGGAGCGATGGGATCGCGCACCTGAAGGGCGAGCGGGCCTTGCGCACGGGCACACGTTCCATCGTCGCAACGCTCGCGAACCGCGGGTCCGTTGAGTTCCGGCTGAAGAGCATCCCGGGCCCTCCCGCTCGAATCGAGATGGGTCCCTATTCCGTGCTCTCGCGGCAGACGAATTCAGAGTGGACCGCGTCGGCGCAGGTGCACGACGCAGGAGGGAATGCATTGCCTGGGCGCGCCGTGACCTTCTCGATCGGTGGCGCGGGCGGAGCGGTGGCCGAATCGGTCGTCACGACGGATGCGTCGGGCACCGCCACCACACGGTGGACGCTCGGTTCCACGCTGGGCACGTATTCGCTCACCGCGACGCACGACACGGCGCGCAGGACGATCACCTTCCAGGCGGTGAGCGGCGCACCAGCGTCGATCACACGCGCGTCGGCGGACAGCCAGCGCGTCATCGCGGGAGGTAGACTGGCCCCCGCCGTCCGCGTTACCGATGCCGCCGGCCTGGCGGTTCCGGGCGCGACGGTGCGTTGGGCGTCGTCAGCCGGTAGCAAGGCGTATTGTGGCTATCCCGATTCACTCGCGGTGGTGAGCGATAGTCTCGGCATCGCGCGCTGCGCTCTCTGGCGTGTGGACCAGGCCGGCCCGTCCACGATCGTGGCGACCGTTGGCACGGCGAGCAGGAGTTTCGCGGCGGTCGCTCTCCCCGTGCCCGGATCCATCGCGTTCGTGAGCGCTCCCGACACGCTACAGAAAGTTCGCACCGATACCGAGCTGCCATCGGCGCTCGTGGTCGAGGTCCGAATGAGCGACGGCACGCCGGCGGTCGGCTACCCGATTCAGTTCGCTCCCGCGGGCGGCTCGGTGTCCTCGCCCATCGCCATCACAGACTCCAGCGGGCGTGCCTCGACTCGTTGGCGGACGACGGTCGTACCTGAGCGCACCACCCTCACTGCGTCGTTCGACGTCGCGTGGCTCGCCGCTCGGAAGAGCGACACGACGTCGATTCGCACGTACGGCCCTCCCGTTTTCCAGTTCATCGTCGCCGGACGGGCGCACTCCTGCGGCTACGGATCGGCCGCCCTCATGTGCTGGGGAAGCAACAGCGTGCAGCAAGCTGGCGGCGCCGCCGGTGCGCCGGATCGCCTCCTGCCCACCTGGGTCGTCGGTCGGATGTTCTACTCCTTCAGCTACTCGGCGTTGGGCGATCATAGCTGTTCCATGAACGTGCAGTCGAACGGGCACCTGACCAACACCTTTAGCCGCGATTGTTGGGGCCTCGGCCCCGATGGCGTTCTGACCTTCCCGACGCCAACCAGAGTTCCGCTCACCGCGTACCAGCTTCCCGGGTTGGAGCGGGCGAGCGTCGATGCGCCCGTGACCGGACGAGTGTACGGCGCGCTGCACGGCTGCGCGACGACCGCGGTTGGCTCGGTCTTCTGCCTCGGACGAAACGATCATGGGCAGCTCGGTGACGGAACAACGGTCGATCGCGCCACGGCAACCAGGATCTCGGGCGTCTCCTTCATGAGTGACAACCTCGCGCTCGGTGAGCGACACTCCTGTGGTCGTTCGGTCGGTGGGACCTGGTTGTGCTGGGGGAGAAACGATGACGGTCAACTCGGCGACGGTACCGCGGTCGAC
>JANLTI010000192.1:0-18955 GCA_031362845.1 Gemmatimonadaceae bacterium
GACCGACGCGAGCAGAAGCGTTAGCGGGACGAGTCGTTGCATGAGCTGCTCGAGGCGATGGAGACGACAGCGGACGGCGGCACGCCAATTTGTACCGCAGCTGCTGCGGTGGACAGAGGACGCGCTCCCTCTACGCCAGGCGGAATGCGGCGGTGCGGACGCGCCTTGATCGGATGAAGCCGCCGATCAGCTTCACGCAGATCAGGGCACGAGGGCGGGACGCGGGACGCTGATCTTGCCGATCGACCCCTGATCGGTTCCGAACCAGATCTGCCGTGTGGCGCGGTCGAAGGTCATGTGACGGATCGTGTTCGGGCCCGGCTGGCCAACCGGGATCTCGGCGACGAACTTCCGCACGCGTGGATCCCAGGCGACGAGGGTCGCGGGCTTGTTCGTCTGCCCGTTCTGCGCGACCCAGACGATGTCGCGGTCGTCAGTCGCCATCGCGTAGGGAAGCGAGGCGGTACCGGCCGGAAGTGGAAACTCCTCCATCCTCCCGGTGCGCGGGTCGAGGTGGCCGAGGTAGCCGCGGGTGTAGTCGCCCCAGTAGATCTGGTCGTCGGAGGTGACGGCGATGCGTCGCGGATGCGCGTTGGCCGCGGGAAGCACGTGCTCGGTGAGCTCCAGCGTGCGCGGGTCGATGCTCGCGAGCTTGTTGGTTCCGAAGAGGTCGAACCACGGCTTCCCCTTGGAATCCAGAACGACGCCGTACGGGCGCGTGCCAGCCCCCGTCTTCCAGAGGCGGAACGTGCCGCTCGCGGGATCGAAGCGACCCACGACGCCCGCGTTCTGCGCCGAGAACCAGGCGACGCCGCTGCGCGGATCGAAGATCATCGTGTGTGGATCGCGCACGGTGGAGTCGGGGATCATGAAGGTGGTGAGCTTGCCGGTGGCCGGGTCGAGGCGCACGAGGCGACCGTTCCGGTTGCCGGTGAACCAGACCTTCCCCTTCTCCACGACGAGGTTATGCGGGTTGGTGCCGGGGTCGATGTCGTAGCGACGGAACTGTTGCGTCTTCGAGTCGATGTACGCGACGTAGTTGCCCTGCTGCCCCACGAACCAGACGCGCCCCTGGGCATCTGCGTACGGGTCGCGCGGCCGGGTCTGGGCGCCGTACGGCACCGCCCACTCCTTCGGCTCGAAGGCGGCGGGCGCCGGCGCGGACGGGCCGGCTCGACCGTCCTGCGCAAGGAGCACGGAGGGAAACAGGAAGAGGGCGAGCAGGCGAGCACGCACTCTTCCACTCTCGCGAAGTCTCGTTCGGCGCAGCCATTCTTCTTGCAACTGGCTACGCCGTTCAGCGGTATCGGCGTCGCCGTCCGAGCCGCGTATCACTTTCAGCATGACGAGCGCGAATGCTGCCGAGCGGCCTTCTCGCGCGTTACCGGCAGATTCCGTGTGAAGTGAGGAACCAGGCCGAGCAACCGCTCGATGACGGTGAGTTGCGCCCGGTGCTCCATCTCGTGCTCCTTGGTGCCGAGCAGCATCTCGAAGCGACTCACCGATTTGCCGTCGGGCAGCCGGAACGGCTCCGCAAGGTTCTCCTCCGGTAGCTGCTCGACCCACCGCACCCACCGATCGCCTTCCGTGCGCAGCAGTTCGATGATCTCCGCCTTCGAGCGCTGGCGCGTCTCCTCGACCTCCGACGTCGTCAGGAACGCACCGAAGTCGAACCCGTCGAACGACGCGAGGTGCTTCTCCTCGTGCATGACACGATCGGCGCTCGCGAGCCACGCGATGTGGACTAGCGATTCGGCGACCGAGCGGCTCTCCGGAGTCGGCCGATACCGGTAGTCCGCTTCCGGAATGTCGTCAGCGACCCGGATGGTGTTCGTGCGAACGGTCCGGAAACTGTCGGTCAGTTGACGTACGCCATACAAGGACATGAGTGCTTCTTCCGGGGAATGGGAGTGATCAGCTGGTGAGGAACTTCCGGATGTTCTCCGCCTGGCCGTTCCAGCCGCTGGAGTTCATGGTGAATGCCTTCGCGCGACGGGACTCGGGGATCGCGTCGAAGCCTGATTCGACGATGGTGAGTCGCGTGCCGTCGCCTGCATCCTCGAGCGTGAACGACACCAGCGTCGTCGGCTCGGCCGCATAGTCGACTCCGGTTTCGATGGCGTATGGATGCCAGCGAAAGGAGAAGAACCGCTCGGGCTCCATCGTCTCGATCCAGATCGTCAAGGTCACATGCTCGTAGCTGCGGATATTGATTTTCCCGCTGACCTCGGCGCCGGGGGCGAACGGCGTCGCGAGGGACACGCCGAACCAGGCGTTGAACTGCCGGACCTCGGTGAGGGCGCGCCAGACGCGCGAGCGCGGAGCGTCGAGCGTAAGCTGCTTCTCGATGCGGTCAGTTGATGAGTTGACGGTCGGCATGGCGATTCTCACCTGGAGTCTGAAGGGCCGTTGTCGGGATGGCGGAGCAGCTCGACGAGCCGTTCGATCCGCGTATCCCAGAGGCGCTCGTAGCCACGGAGCCAGTCGTCGGCGTGCTCGAGCGGTCGCGGGTCGATGCGGCAGTAGTGGATGCGTCCGCGAACGGTGCGTTTCACGAGCCGGGCCCGTTCCAGCGTCCGGATATGCTTCGAGGCCGCGGCGAGCGACATCCGATATGGCGCCGCGAGCTCGCCGACAGTGTGCTCACTCTTTGCGAGTCGCGCGAGCATGGCTCGCCGGGTCTGGTCACCGAGCGCGTGGAAGACGAGGTCGAGCCGCACGTGATTTTGTTTAACCATACGGTTGAACATAATGTCGCTCGTTTATTTGTCAACCTTACGGTTGAATGACGCGTGCCGCCCCCTCGCCTGATTCCTTCGCAGTGCGACCTGAGCGGCACGGTACAACGAGGACCCGATGTTGATGACACAGGCGGGTTTCGAGCGGGTGACGCGCCTGGACGACCGATTCCTTCAACCAGTCCTCGTCGGGTTCGTTCTACCTGTGCAATGACGGACGGTGCAGCAGGCAGGAGTCTGCCAGGAGCACGGCAATGGCCGACCGGCCGCGGGAGCTTGCGGCGCGTTACCCCGAAGATCGGGAAGCGTACATCGCGGCAAAGACGTCATTCGTGCACGAGGTGCTGCCGTTGCCGGTAGTTTGCCCCTGATGATTGAGGCGGTAGCATGCGGTCGCGTTGGTGACGTGTGATCTCGCTGTGAGGTCCACCACGCTACGCCGGAGTCTACGTCACCTGCACCAGGAAAACATGCTTCGCTTCGTGCGCCGGTTCCTGATACTCGTGTGCGCAATCCATCTTGGTTGCGGGAAATCTCCCGCGGCTCCAGGCGCGTACGCATTGTCGAACGCGACCCTCGGTGTGCCGGACAGTCCGCCGTCCCTCATCGGCGTTGTCGCAGCCGTACAGCAGGATGGGCGCGTGGTACTCGAGCGGCGCGGATCGCAGGCGGAGTGCGAGCGTGCGGCGATCGTGAGCCTCAGCGCGTCCACTCGTATCGTTCGTCGGAGCGGAGTCGCCGCCTCAGCCACGGACGTGATAGCCGGTCAGCCGGTGAGCGCGTGGTTCGGTGATGTCGAACTACGGTCCTGCCCCGTGCAGGTCGGCGCCATGGCGATTGTACTCGAACCATCTGGCTCGTAATGTTCTCGGTAAGCGAGATCGACATGAGTACCCGCGCGAGTCTCGAGGAACGCCTTCGCGCGTTTCAGGTCGACCTCCCACCGCGCCGGCTCACGATCGGCGAGCGGCGCTGGCAGTCTTTCGTCGCGGGCGTGATGTCCTGGAGTACGAGACTGGTGGCGCTGTACCACTGTCAGCGTATTTCGACCTCCCGCACCCTGAGTAGTTCAACGGGGCCACTTGACGGGCACGCGCCACCTCGAGCGCATGACCGAGCACAAGGGAATCGAATGGACGAAGTAACAACCGCGGAGCAGGATGCAGGCGGGTTGCCGTTCACGGACGCTGCCCGTCGACTGCTCGCGAACGCGCGGGCTGAATCGGATCACCTCAGGCACGAGTACATCGGCACCGAGCACCTCGCGCTTGCGCTCGCGCGCCAGTCGGGCGACTCGGCAAGCCTGCTGCGCCTCGGTGTTGACTGGGAGCAGGTGAGCTCGGTGGTCACCGGGATCATTGCGCCGGGTCAGAGTGCCCCAGTGTTGGGGAAGGAGCGCCCCTTCACATCGCGCACCAAGCGCGGCTTCGCGCTCGCCGGTGCGAGCGCCCGCGCCCTCGGGCACGCTGCAGTGGGGGTGGAGCACCTGGTCCTCGGGCTGATGCGCGAACGGGTGGGTATCGGGGCGCAAGCGCTCGCGCAGCACGGGCTGACGGAGGCAGGCGCCTTGGAGCAGGTGCGGCGGACCGGCGCCGAGTCTTCCTGATCGACGTCATGAACGCTGTGTTCATGGTACGGTGGACCAGGAGTGGCACTCTGCCGATGGGGCGCATGCGGCGAGGCGGTGTGCGCTCCGTGTTGGCGCTCGCTGTCGTCGCGAGCCTCGGCATTGGATGTCGCCGCGCGATCGCTCCACTCGTCGTGCCACAGCGCGCAATCGTCGTCCTGACCGGGGGCTCCAATACGAGCATGATCTATCTCGCCCGCACCACCGCGGGCGTGGTCGCAATCGATCTCGGCTGGTGGGGATATCGTCGATCTCTCGACCGCGCTCTGGATACGTTGGGCGCTACCGTCTCCGATGTCCGATGGGTGTTCCTCACCCATAGCCATCGCGATCATATCGCTGCATGGCCGACGCTCACTCGCGCCCGATTCTACATCAGCCGCGAGGAGCAGCCGCTCCTCGTCGGCGCCACTGCGCACCGCGGCTGGATCCCGCGCTGGACCGAGTATCTGAAGGCGAGCCGCATGCCGCGACCGGGGGAGCTCGACGTGCACACCTTCACACAGGACACCAGCATCGTCGTCGGCCTGGACACGGTGCGCGCCTTCCATGTGGCGGGCCATACACCCGGAAGCGTCGTGTACCTGTTTCGCGGCGTCCTCTTTCTCGGCGACGCGGTCACGTACTCACGCTGGGGTGGCTTCGCTCCCGCGAAGCGCGGGTTCTCGGACGATCCTCGCGCAGGCGCGGAGAATCTGGCGCGGCTGTGGGCACGACTCCCACCCGGCGCGGTGCGCTATGCCTGCACCGCGCACGCGCACTGCGCGCCGTTCACTTCGCGCTTCCTGGCGGATGTCGCGCAATGACTGCATGCGGGCTGTCGCACGGCTGCTCACGCACGACGAGGTGGCTGGACCGGTTAACCTGGCCGCACCCACCCCCCAAACGCGCACTCCATGTGCACGTTTCGCGGGGGCGCCGTTCATGCTCTCTCCCCTGCTCGTCGGTATGGCGGCGCTCGCGCAGATCAGCGTTGCAATCCGCTGCTGGCAGGCACGCGAGCTTTGGATGCGGCGAGTCAACGGATCTTCGGTCACACCTGTCGGGTGAGGCGTCGCTGCAACTCATGGGCACGTCGAGCATCGTGATGAGCGCGCGTCAACGATCACAATACGTCCGCGACTACTCCATATTGACCTGACGCCCACTTCTGAGATGGGGCGTTGAGCATGTGTCACCGCAGGAAGAGAGCAAAGTCTACGATGAGAGAGCGGCTTGGGGTCCCGAGTTTCTGGCTCGTCGTCCTGACGATGGCCGCTCTGCTGGCGCGCCTCGCATGGCTGACATACGACGCGCGCAGGTCGAAGTAGGCAGCGTATCCATTCCTCTGGGTCACCGACCTCGCTCGGCCTGATGCGTTGCTGCTCGCCATGATAACACTGTTGGAAGGGGTCGCACTGGCGCTTTCCCGACCGCCGAGCGGGGCAGGTGGACCGAATGTACCGATGCTGTTACTGCTCGGCGCCGGCGGTACGCTCTTCTTCCTATGGTCGGCGTCCAGCGCGGTTGCGCTTTCCGTTGGGGCAGGGTCGCTCGTGTCAGGCCTGCAGGATTGGCTTCTCGCCAGAGATCGGACGCGTCTCGCGCCTTCGGCTTGACGTTCCGCTGACGGCATCGTTCGGCCGATTTACGGTGCCACCGTCTGCACCTCCACACGCGACGCCTGGCCAGGCACCCGCCATACGCGATGCGTCTGCTTCTGGAAGTCCGCGTCCTTCGCCTGGAAGATGTTCGCCATCCACGTCTGCGGGTTCCGATCGATGATCGGGAACCACGTGCTCTGCACCTGCACCATGATCCGGTGTCCCTTCTGGAACCGGTAGCTCTGCGTGTGCAGGTCGATCGTGAACGGTGTGACCGCGTTCGGGACCAGCGCTACCGGACGCTCGTACGATTTCCAGAAGCGCCCGCGAAACACGTCGTTCGCCACCATCAGCTGGTAGCCGCCGAGCTTGAAGTCCGGCTCGTACGTCTCCGGGTACACGTCGATGAGCTTCACCACCCAGTCGGCGTCGCGGCCAGTCGTACTGGCAAACAGCTTGGCCGTGATCTCGCCAGCGACGACGACATCCTCCGTCAGCGGCTCGGTCTCCCAACTGAGAACATCGGGACGCTGTTGCACGAATCGCTGATCCTCCAGCAGCCACGTGGACCAGCCCGACCCTTTCGGATAGTACGTGGGCTCGATGGGACGCGTGCGGTACGGCACCGGATGCGCGGGGTCGCTCACATACGCGTCGAACCGCGAGCCTTCGGTCGACGCCGGCGGATCGAACGAGAGCTTGCCGCCGGCGTGGAAGTAGAGCGACCGCGTCACCGCACGCTTCGGGGGCCACGAGTCGAAGGTACGCCACCGGTTGCTCCCGCTCTCGAACACGGTGGCCTCGGCCTGCGACAGCGTGCCCCGATCCTTCAGATGGTAGGCGAAGAAGGGGGCCTGAATGTTCTTCCTGAAGTACTCACCAGTTGGCGAGCCGAAGTCGATCTTGCCGAGCTTCTGCCCGGGTCCCCCGCCCCACCCGCCGTGCCGCCACGGGCCCACCACCAGGAAGTTCTGCGCGCGCTGATCGTGCTTCTCGAGTTCGCGATAGATGGTGACCGGCCCGTAGAAGTCCTCCAGATCCCACCACCCGGCAACGTTCAGCGTGGGCACCGTCACCCGCGTCAAATACGGCTTCATCGCCTGACGCTTCCAGAATTCGTCGTAGTTGGGGTGATTCACGAAGTCGGTCCACGTGGGAAGGGTCTTGTTCTTCAGCACCTTCGCCTGGACGTTGGACAGCGGGCCGAGTGCGAGATACCAGTCGTACGTGTCGTAGCGGTCGAAGTCGAAGTCGGAGTTTTCCTTCGACGCCTCCGTGAGGTACGCGTACTCGAAGCCGTAGCTGAGTCGGAACGCACCGTTGTGATGAAAGTCGTCGCCGATCCACATGTCGGCCGGCGACGCCTGTGGGCTCACGGCGCGCAACGCGGGATGCGCGCCGAGCATCCCCATCGCGGCGGTCCACCCATCGTAACTGACGCCGAGCATGCCGACGCGTCCATTGTTCTTCGGCACGTGCTTCAGCAGCCACTCGATGCTGTCGTGCGTATCCGTTGCCTCGTCAACCGCCTGCGAGGGCGAATCCACCGGCCTCGGTGGGCGCTGCATCACGAAGGTGCCCTCGCTCTTGTATCGCCCCCGGATGTCCTGGAAGACGAAGATGTACCCCTCGTCGGCAAGGTCGGCGTATCCGCCGGTGAGACGACCACCTGCGCCCTCGACGCCGTATGGCGTGCGCTGAAACAGGAAGGGCAGCGGCTCGGTCTGGCTCTTCGGCGCGTAGATCTCCACGTGCAGCGAGAGCCCGTCGCGCATCGGGATGTCGGCCGACGTGTGTTCGTAGGCGGCGCGGTCGTACTTCGGCGTCGCAGGCTGCTGGGCGGTGAGGAGCGAACCGACACACAACGCCGGGAGAACGACGCGGAACGCGAAACCGTGGGCACGTAGCATCGCAGCCATGTCAGGGGAGAGGGGAATGGGAACATGCGACACCTGCCTCGCCTCGCGCCAGAGAACACGCGAACGTGACCGCGATGTGAGGGGCTGGTGCATTCGAGTACTTCGCCACCCTCGTGCGTACGGCACGCCTCTCTGGCGCTGCCGGCGGCGCTGAGCGCTCGCCGGCGTGTGGTTGAAGCTGCAACTTCCCACCCCGGCGTTATGTATCCTTCGACAGACCAGGAGATCACGTGGACGAAAAACGACTCTTCACGACGTTCTGGACGAACGAGTCCCGGACGACGCGCAACGTGCTCGCGAGAATTCCGAGCGGGTCGGATTACCGTCCTGATGAGAAATCGCGCACCGCGCAGGAGATCGCCTGGCAGATCGTCTGCGAGGAGAAGATGATCATCGAGGCACTCGAGACTGGCCAGGTGGCGTGGGCGCCGCCGCCGATGCCGGCGATGATGAAGGAGGTGCTCGAGGCGTACGAGAAGCAGAGCGCGGGGCTCGCCGCGCGCTGGGCGGCGCTGTCGGCGGACTCCTGGAACGGCACACTCGACTTCTTCGGCACCCAGCGGCCTGCGTCGCCCATGGCGTGGAGCTTTCTGTTCGACATCGTACATCATCGCGGGCAGATCACGACCTACCTGCGACCGATGGGATCCACCGTACCGCAGATCTACGGGCCGAGCGGCGACGAGCCGTAGCGAGTTCCCGTGCGCGCCGCGTCACCCACGGTGACTGTCCGTCGCGCCCTCGGTTCAGCGAGTTCATTCAGGAGAGCGACTTGTTCTTCGGCGTCGATGGATGTCCCGCAGGTTGGTACGCCGTTCGTGCAGCGACCCCCAGCAGCCAGATTACCGGGACGGTGTATGAGCACTTTTCCGAGCTCCAGGCGGATGCGCTGCCGACATCCGTCATCGCGGTGGATATTCCGATCGGTCTACGCTCGGCAGGTGACCGGGCATGTGACGAGCTCGCCCGCAAGGCGCTCGCGCCAAGGCGGAGTTCATCCGTGTTTCCGGCTCCGCTCCGCTCGGTGCTTGGTGCGGCGTCGCACCCGGAAGCCTCCGCGCTCCGTCGTGGCATCGACGGAAAGGGAATGTCGATCCAATCGTTCGCCATCACCCGGAAGATACGGGAGGTGGATCTCGCGCTGGACGACGCGTCGGGCCATGATCGACGAGTGTATGAAGTGCACCCCGAGGTGTGCTTCGCCAAGTTGAATCGCGGATTTCCGATGGCGTTCGCGAAAAAGACGTCAGCGGGTCGCGCCGAGCGCCTCCGCCTCCTGAGTCAGGTCTTCAGCGATGCACCGGCGAGGCTGGTGGAGGAACGCGTGCGAAAGCAGGTCGGCGCCGATGATGTCCTGGACGCATTCGCGGCACTCTGGAGCGCCATGCGCATCGGGAGCGGAGAACACGAGTCACTGCCGGCGATACCAGAGCACGATGCACAGGGCCGCCGGATGGCAATTTTCTATTAGCGGTCTTCGATCACGGAGATGCCTGTGCTGATCGAGCGGTATTCCTCTCTGGTGCGGTCATCGACGCCTGAACCGTCCCCGAGATGACGCTTCTCGCACCCAGGCAGCGACCGGTGCCGCGACGGCTCATGATGCTCGTGTGGGCGGGACTCGCGTTTCTCCTGATTCTCGGGATCAGTGCGTCGGCGCTTCGCGCCGTGCATCTTGGCGATCTCCAGGAACGGCTGGAGCCACTGCGCGACTCCATTCTTCGCGCATTCGGGATGTCCGAACCGAACGCCGCGCGCCGAGCGGAGGCGGTCGCGCGACTCGACGACAAGTTCGCCGCGCACGCGATGGCCACGCTGCTCCATGTGGCATCGGGGGCCGTGCTGTTCATTCTGGTGCCGTTGCAGTTCTCGACGTTCGTGCGGTCGCGGTATCGCGCGGTACACCGGTGGTCTGGACGACTCCTCGTCATCGTCGCATGGATCGCTGGCGGGGGCGGGCTCTTCTTCGGAGTGCTTCATCCGTTCGCCGGCCCGTTCGAACGTCTCTTCCTCGGGCTGATCGGCACCTGGTTCCTGTTCTCGATCACCATCGCGTTCGTCAGGATACGCGGCCGACACCCGGCGGAGCACCGGGAGTGGATGCTTCGCGCGGTCGCCGGCGCACTCAGCATCTCCACGGTTCGCCTGGTCGCCATTCCGATCGATCTCGTGGAGACGAGTCTGGGCGCGGGTCCGGAAGTCGTCCTCCTGCACTCCATCTGGATCGGCTGGGGCGTCACGTTGCTGGGAGCGGAGTGGTGGATCCGCAGGACACGGCCATCGCGCGAGGCGCTTCCGCCGCAGCGCGCACCAGCCGCGGCGGAGTGGCTCGTCGCGTCACTCACGACATTCGCCACGAGCGTGGCGTCCATTCTGCCCGGGCATTTCCCGGCATACGCACGCGTGTATCACCCATTCGACAACGGCGGCGGTTCGCCGATCGCGGCACCCACCTGGCGCGAGCTCACGGCGCTCGCGGGGCGTGAGCTGCGCGATCCGAGGGCCGCAGAGGATTTCGCGCGGTCCGGCGTGCCGAACGCGCAGGCACGCTGCGGTACTCTACCCCCGGCCCTCATCGAGGCGCTCCTCGAGCACCTCTCTCCCGCGACGACGACGCCCGACCAGTGCTTCTTCGCCGTGTGGGAGGGGTTCGGCGACTTGCTCGTTCCACTCGCGCTCACGCCGCGGCTCGAGCTACCACACCGGACCTACCTTATGTACGCTGGCCCGATCGCCGCGGCGCTCACCAGCTACTCGATCATCCCGTTCGGTCACCGGTCGGCCAATCTCTGGTGGCCCGCCGACAGGGCATGGTGCGTCGCCACCGAGATCGACTTCGCGTGGACGTATGTGGGCGGGCCGCGCGCCTGCATCGACGCCATACTTGCAGACCCGCGACTCGAGGCAGTGGAGACATCGGCCGCCTCGCGGTGGTGAGCTGGCTGCGTTGCGAAGGAGGGATCCGTCCTGGAGCTCGCTCGATGCAGTGTCCCGCGCGCGTCGTAGAACGTCGTTCGATGATCAGCAGGCTGTGCGCCGCGAGCGGCCGCAGCCCGGCGTTGGCTGATGCTTAGAAGGGAAAGCATGGAATTGCAGTCTGGCGATCAACGCTGGCTCGCGGCACTCGCATTTCGTAGGTTCGCATGGCACGCGGCTGAAGCGTCAGCCCGCCACGACATTCACCCAGACACTGGAACGATACCATTGACCAACGTGCTCCTGGTCGCAGGCCCAAACTCCAAGTACCGCGAACCGGGCGCGAGTCCGGCCGGATTCTGGCCTGGTTTCTGGCATGGCCTCGTCAGTCCGATCACCTTCCTCATTAGCCTGTTCAATCCAGGCGTACGGATCTACGAGGTGAACAATCGCGGGCTGCTCTACGATTTCGGTTTCTTGCTCGGAGCCTCGATTTCGCTTGCAGGTGGCGGCTCCCAGGCCGCGAACTAATCGCGCTGGCGCGGGCCGGCCGATCGCGTTTCGTCAAACCGCAACGACGCGATACCCTTCCCCGCCGACGTGAGCAGCGCAGCCGCCGGCATGTCCCGCACATAGCGGTCGAGGAAGGCGACGGAGTACGCAACGATGCCGTCGTGACTGCGATTGCGGCGATCGCCCCACGCGTTGTGCGTCGCACCGCTGAACACGACGACGTACTTGGGCGTCGGCGCGCCGTCATACGCTCCTCCGCTCCGCGTCACGTACGGCGTCACGCCGCCATCTGCCGTGCCGCCCTGGAACATGATGGGCACCGTGACGTCGGCCATCGCGTCATGCTCCACGAATGGCTCCACGTACGGCGAGAGTGCGAGCACCGCGCGCACGCCGGGCGGCGTGCGCCATGCACGCCATCCACCGGCCAGCCCCACCACGGTGTACCCGCCCAGCGAATGACCCACGTAGCCGACACGCGCGAAGTCGATGCGACGCGCGAACGACGGATTCGCCTGCAACGCGCCATGCACGGCGAGCATGTCGTTGGCGCGATCGACATACGTCGCGTCGCTCCATCGGGCGGGAAATCGAAACGGAACGGCCGGCGCGGGAATGCGCGCAGCACGCGACGCGTTGCATCGAGAATCGGCATGGCGTGGGGCGAACACCCAATAGCCACGCGCCGCGAGTGCGGTCTTGAGAAAGTTCGAGCCGGTCTCGCAGCCGCCGAACCCATGCGAGAAGAGCAACACCGGCGCCGCTGCAGCGTTCGTGCCTTTCGCCTCCCACACCGCCACTTCGCGACCGGCGAGCGTGACGACGCGGTCCTGGGCGCGGGCACTCGTCGAGACGACGAGTGCGATGCACGAGAATCGCGCCACGAGTGCACAGTGACGCCTCACCGTGCGCTCAGGCTCCCCAGTTGCTCGGCCGCGCGGCTGAGCTCCAGCGCATACTCCGGCCACCACTTGCCGGCTCCCGGCCCGCCGTTGCACCTGCCGTCCGATTCGCCGGGCAACTTCACCCAGAGGAAGGCATCCACGAGCGCGAGCCCGGTGTTGGTCGTCGGCGCTCGACCCAGCGCCTGATTACGCGCGTTGCACCACTCCCGCCCGACCGCCACACCACGTCCATTCCGGCTCGTGTCGATGACGTAATGCTTGCCGCCAATGAGCCGGCTCAACCGATTCCCGTAGTCCACGCTGGCGCTGGTCGCGTGGAAGTTGGAAACGTTGAGCGCGAACCCCATGGCGCGACCGATGTTGGCGGACTGCAGCCGAGTCGCCATTTCGCCCGGCTGCTGCCAGTTCGCATTACCCGCATCCACATACACTGACGCACCCGCCTTGGTGAGCACGTCCACGGCCTCTCGCAGCAGCACGTACCGCTCGTCGCGCAGCCGGGCCGGCAGGCAATCGATGCCCGGAATGCCATCGGGCTCCAGGATGACCATGCTCGGCCGACCGCGAATCCCGCGCGCGATCTCCACGATCCATCGGCGATAGTCGTTCGCACCACCGGCGCCGCCGCGCGAGTGGAGCCCGCAATCGCGATTCGGAATGTTGTACGCGACGAATACCGGAATCGAGCGCGTGCTGCTGCTGCGGGACACGACGACGTCCACGTCGTTGCGCACGTCGCGCGACCACTCACCCAACCACACCGCCGTCGGCTGCTCGGCGATCTTGCGCATCAGGGCGGCATCCTGCGGGCGGGATCGCTGCCAGGAGTCCGCCTGGCGTCGCGCCGGCGAATCGGGATTGAGGTACAACCGGGTCCCGCGCAGTTGAGGCGCAGACCGCTCCTCGGCCGACAGGACCCGGACCCATGTCGCGGACAGTGCGGCCAGCACGACGAGCAGCACATGCTGACGCCACTTCGACGCACGACGCGCCGTCACGCGGGGACGTGGGAACGTGGGAACAAGCGTTCGTCGCACCGTGTCATCGCACCGGGGATCGAACGTCAGCGCGCAGGCGACGTTTTGTGCACCGCAGGCATCGATGCCTCGGGCGTCAGCCCACGACGGTCGACCTCTCGCGGCGCCGACGGCAGCGTGCCGTTGGCGATCCCGATCTGGTGCATCATGTAGGTCTGGCGCGCGAGCAGGATGCGGCCCGCTCGAATGTCGTAATGCGACTTGATGATCAGGTCGGCGAGACTGCTCGCAGCCCACAGGAGGGCCGCCACGACGATGAGCCGGATGGAGTCGGACACGAGGACGGCCATGCCGATGTTGCCGGGCGGACGGTCCATCCACCAGTCGGCGAACTGCCACAGCGCGAGCAGCAGGATCACGACGGCAGACACGCGGAAAACGATCTTGACGAAGTGCAGGCCGGGCTGGGGCTCCAGATCCTCGTCGCGCACCTCCACTCCGGCGAGCACCGTACGGGCGCCCGACGCTCGCTTGTCCGCCGAGCTGCTCTCGTCCTCATCCGACGTCTGTCGTTCCATCGATCGCCTCCATGTCAGTGCGTAGTCGTACCCCGCAGTGCACTTCTTGTGCTCGCCAGCCGAGCCCTCGCGAACGGCAGCGACCGGCCGAGTGTCGAACCATTGGCCAGCGCCCCGCGTAGATCAGGGGAGAGACGTGCGACCCGCCATACCATCTGGCGGGGCGCGAACGATCAGCATCCGGAGATCGAGTGGGCGCTGCGGCGGAGTCCGTCTTCACCTTTCTCTTCAAGTATCCGCCGCGGCTCTTCGAGCGCGGCGAGATCATGCTGGCACCTGTCGTGCCCGTGCCGCCGCTCGCGCTCGCGCTCCTCGTGGCGCTCGCGCTCGTCGTCGTCACCTATCGGCGCGTGCGCGGTGTGAGCCTCATGGATCGCGCGCTCCTTGGCGGATGGCGCGCGCTCTCCCTCGCCATCGTGCTCGGATGCCTGTTGCGCCCGATGCTGGTGCTGTCCACCGCGGTGGCGCAGCGCAACGTGCTCGCCATCCTGCTCGACGATTCGCGCAGCATGCGCCTTGCCGACGTGGACGGCGCCACGCGCCTGAACGCGATGCAGCGCACGTTCGGTGATTCGAGCGCGCTCGTGCGCGGGCTCTCGCGGAAGTTCGCCGTCCGCGTCTTTCGCTTCGCGGCCGATGCCACGCCCGTGGCCGGCGCAGCCTCGCTCACCGCATCCGGCAGTCGCACCGATCTCGCCGCAGCGCTCGACGCGGTGCGTGACGAGCTGGCCGGTATGCCGCTCGCCGGCATCGTCGTCGCCACCGATGGTGCCGACAATGGCGGGAGCGACCTCACGGCCGCGATGCGCGCGGTGGAATCGCGGCGCGTTCCGGTGCACACGGTCGGCATCGGTCAGGAACGATTCGCCCGCGACCTCGCCGTGGCGGAGGTCGCCGTACCCACGAGCGTGCTCGCCGGCTCCACCGTGCTGCTCGACGCGGCCATCGGCGTCCGGGGCGCGGCTGGGGAGCGCGCGATGCTGAGCGTGGAAGCCAACGGCCGCATCGTTTCCACGGATGAGGTGCCGATTCCCGACCGGGGCGACATGGTGCGCACCCGCCTGCGCGTGCCACCCCTGCCGCCCGGCACCTATCAGCTCTCCGTACGAGTCCGCCCGATCAGCGGCGAGCAGGTGCAGGACAACAACGTGCTGCACAGCATGCTCGAGGTGCGTCCCGGACCCGCGCGCATCCTGTACCTGGAAGGCGAGCCCCGTCCCGAGTTCGCCTTTCTCAGCCGCGCCATCGCCGCCGACAGCGCGCTCCAGATGGTCGGACTCGTGCGAACGGCCGAGCACAAGTTCCTGCGCCTCGGCGTGCGTGACAGTCTCGAGCTGCTCGGCGGCTTTCCGACTCGGCGCGAGGAGCTGTTCCAGTTTCGCGCCATCGTGCTGGGGAGCATCGAGTCGTCATACTTCACCGGCGAGCAGCTGAGCATGCTCTCCGACTTCGTGAGCCTGCGCGGTGGAACGCTGCTCGCCCTTGGCGGACGCGCCGCCCTCGCCGAGGGCGGCTTTGCCGAGACGACGATGGCCGACGCCTTGCCGGTCTCGTTGACTCGGCCGCGCGCGGATACCGGTGCCCCCGCGGTGGCGCTCTCCGTGCGGCTCACGCCGGCCGGCCGCGCACACGCTGCGCTGAGACTTCGTGACAGCGAGTCGGCCAGCGCTGCACGGTGGGACTCGCTCCCCGTGCTTACGTCAGTGAATAATCTCGGACCGCTGCGCTCCGGCGCAACGACGCTGCTGGCCGGCCACGCGGGTGGAGATGCGAGCGCCGACGTTCCACTCCTCGCCTTTCAACGATACGGACGCGGCATGGGCGTGGTGTTCGGCGTACAGGATTCATGGCTCTGGCGCATGCACGCCAGCATGCCGGTGGAGGACGCGACCCACGCGACCCTGTGGCGGCAACTGCTGCGATGGACGGTGGCGGGCGTGCCCGACCAGGTGGATGTGTCCGCGTCTCCATCGCGGGTGGGTCCCGGCGAGCCGGTCACGTTGCGGGCGCGTCTCGTGGACTCCACGTTCGTGCCGGTGAATGGAGCCGCGATGATCGCACGCGTGACGACGCCCACGGGTGCGATGGTGGATGTGCCGATGGAACGGTCGCTGCGCGAGGATGGCACGTACACCGCCCGGTACGTTGCCGCGGAGCGCGGTGCGCACGCGCTCTCGGTGGTCGCGCGCGTCGGACGCGACACGCTGCGCTCCGTGCCAACGGGCATTCTCGCCGATGACCAGGGCGCCGACGTGGAGCAGGCCGAGCTGCGCGTGCCGCTGCTGCGGCGCATCGCCGACGAAACGGGGGGGCGCTACTACCCACTGGCGGAGGCGAACCGACTGATCGACGACGTGACCTACACGGAGAGCGGTGTGACGCAGCGCGACGCGCGCGACCTGTGGGACGCGCCCGCTGTCTTCCTGCTACTCGTGACGCTGCTCGGCATGGAATGGGCGTGGCGTCGTCGACGGGGGCTGGCATGATGCGTCGCGCGCTGCTCGTCGCGCTGTGGGCGGCCATGACGCTCGGCGCCGTTCCCGTCGCGAGCGCGCAGCGGGTGCACCTGCTCGTCGTGAACGGACTCGCCGGAGAACCGCGGTTCCGCGCGCCATTCGCCCAGGCGGCCAGGCTGCTTGCCGACAGCGCACGCACACGCTGGAGCGTCGCCGATTCCAGCGTCATCGTGCTCGCGGATGATTCGCTCGGACTCGCGCGGGTCCGGCGCTCCACCCGGGCCGAGATCGCGGAGTCGTTCGTTCGCCTCTCGCGGCGCGTCACGCCCGGCGACGTGGTGCTCGTCTTCCTCAACGGCCATGGCTCGGGCGAGGGGGCGGGATCGCGTGTCAGCTTGCCGGGCCCCGACGCCACCGCGGCCGACTTTGCGGTGTGGCTCGCCGGCTTCGCGCGGCAGACGGTGGTATTCGTCAACGCGGCGAGCGGCAGCGGCGACTTCGTGGGCGCGCTCGCCAAGCCGGGACGCGTGGTCGTTACCGCGACGCGCACAGCCGTGGAGCGAAACGAGACGACGTTCGCCATTCCATTCGTGCGCGGCCTCACGGCGAGCGTCGGCGACACCGACAAGGATGGCCGCGTCTCGGTGCTCGAGGCGTTCACGTACGCACGGAAGGAGGTCGAGCGCGCCTACGAGACGGACAATCGCATGCTCACGGAGCACGCCGTGTTGAGCGATTCTGCCCTGGCGCGCGCCACTACCTTCGGCGGGTCTCCCGCCAGCGCCGACCCGCGCGTCGTGGCGTTGATCGCCGAGCGGCGCGCGCTCGAATCGCGTGTGACGGAGCTGCGCGCCCGCAAGAGCACGCTCGATGCACCGGCTTACGATCGCGAGCTCGAGCGGCTGCTCGTCGAGATCGCCGAGCGTACGCAAGCCATTCGTGCGGCGGGAGGACGGCCATGATGCTCACGTCGCGACTGCTCGCGCTGGGACTGCTGGTTCTGGCCGCGCCCATGGGGTGCGCGCGTGGGCAGACGCCGAGCGTCCGCGCCGCTGAGGTGGCGGTGGCGGAGCGCGCGTATCGTCGCGGCGATCTCGCCGACGCGCTACAGCGTGCCTCGGCCATCGCATCGGCATACGAGGCGCGTGGCACGCGGTGGTCGGCGGTGGACCGCGTGGCAGCGGGGAGAGCGTATCTGCTGCTCGCCTCGGGGAGCGCGACGGCGGTCCGGCAGGCCCTCGCCGCGTTCGACGCCGCGACGGCGGCGGATTCGACCCTGCTCGACGCGCGACTTCGCGCGGCCGACCTGCTGCTGGACAAGTACAACATACCCGACGCGAAGGCGTCGTACGAAGACGTACTGCGCCGCGCGCCGAATGACGCACGTGCGTTGCTGGGGCTCGCGCGCGTCGCGAGTCAGGGCGGTGACCCGCAGGCGACGACGCTGTTGCGGCGGAGCCTCGCGGCGGATCCGATGCTCGCGGATGCGCAACTCATGCTCGCTCGCGTACACCTCGAGGCCGAGTCGCACGACTCGGCGACGGCGGCCGCGCGGCGTGCGCTTGCCACTGACAGCACCTCGCTCGCGGCCTGGGCGCTCATCGGCGCCAGCGCGTGGCTCAGCGGCGACACGAGCCGGTACGCCGTAGCACGCGCCGCGGCGTACCGGCTCACTCCGCGTCCGTCCGACTTCTTCGCGGAACTCGCGGAGGCCTCGGCTCGACAGCGTCGCTACGGCGATGGCGTGCGGTTCGCGCGCGAAGCGCTGGCGCTCGATTCCACATCCACTCGCGCGCTGGGACTCGTCGGCACGAATGCACTGCGTGCTGGCGACATCGACGCGGGCCGCCTACGACTCGAACGTGCCTTCGCGATCGATCCCTTCAACCTCTGGCACAAGAACACCCTCGACCTGCTCGATCGGCTGCGCACCTTTCGAACGATCGACCGGGGCCGCTTCCGGATCGTCGCACCGCCGGAGGAGGCAGAGTTGTTGGCGACCTATGTCGTGCCACTGCTGGAGGAGGCGTTCGACGCGCTGGCCACGCGCTATCGGTATACGCCGCCAACACCGGTGCGACTCGAGCTGTATCGTCGGCATGCCGACTTCTCCGTTCGCACCGTGGGGCTCACCGGCCTGGGGGCATTGGGGGTGAGCTTCGGGCCTGTGCTCGCCATGGACGCACCGTCGGCGCGCGACCGCGGAGACTTCAACTGGGGATCCACGGCGTGGCACGAGTTGGCGCACACCTTCACTCTGGGATTGTCGGAGAACCGCGCGCCGCGCTGGTTGTCGGAAGGACTGTCGGTGCTGGAGGAACGGCGCGCGCGTTCGAGCTGGGGTGCGCAGGTTTCGGTGGAATATCTGGCGGCCGTTCGAGGTGGGCGGCTCCGCGCGCCGAGTGAGCTCAACGACGGCTTCGTCCGTCCGCGATATCCGAGCGAGACGATTCTCAGCTACTACCACGCGTCGCTCGTCTGCGAGATGCTCGAGGCACAGTTCGGTGCGAACGCCCTCCGGGACATGCTCGTGGCGTACCGGGACGGACTGGCGACACCGCAAGTGTTCCCGCGCGTGCTTCGCGTGACACCGGAGCAGCTCGACGCCCGGTTCGACACGTGGCTGCGCGCGAAATTCGCCGTGCCACTGCGCTCCGTCGCCGCGGCTGACAGCGTACAGGGCGGAGCGTTCGTGACTGCCATGCGAGCGGGCATCGCGCTCATGGACGGAGGCAGCACCGAC
>JANLTI010000211.1:0-5596 GCA_031362845.1 Gemmatimonadaceae bacterium
CTCCTCCCCTTCATCGCCTCCATCGCCATCGGCGCCACCATCCTGTTCGTCACCGGGCTCGTGGACGACATCGTGGGTGTGCGGCCCGCGGGAAAGCTCGCCGCACAGACAGCCGCCGCGCTCATCGTCTTCTACGCCGGCTTCCGACTCGACGTGATCATGCTCACGCCGACTCACCAGATCGCGCTGGGCATGCTGAGCCTGCCCGTGACCGCGCTCTGGATCATCGGGCTCTCCAACGCCTTCAACCTCGTGGACGGCGCCGACGGATTGGCGGGTGGCGTGGCAGTGGTCGCGCTGCTCTCCACCGCCGTCTCTGCCGCCATCGTCCACGACCCCACAGTGCTCTGGTGCTCGCTCGCGCTCCTCGGCGCGATGCTCGGATTCCTCCGCTTCAACTGGCCCCCCGCCCGCATCTTCCTCGGCGACTCCGGGAGCCTGGTCGTCGGCTTCCTCCTCGCGGTGCTCACGGTGAAGGGCGCATCGCGGCGGGATGGCGCGGTGTATTTCCTCGCGCCCATCTTCGCGCTCTCCTATCCGCTGCTCGACACGGGAATCTCGATGATGCGGCGCTGGCTTCGCGGCGATCCGCTCTCCCGCGCCGACGGAAACCACATCCATCATCAACTCCAGAAGCTCGGCCTCGGCCCCCGTCAGTCGGTGCTCCTCATCTGTGGTCTCTCGGCGGTCATTGCCGCCCTGGGATTGTCCGCCACCTTCGCACCGCCAGAGTTCACCGCCGCCATCGCCACCGCCGGCGCGGCGCTGCTCGTCCTCATCCTGGTCTACGGACTCCGCTGGCTCCAGTATCACGAGTTCTTCGAGGCGGGCGCCTCACTCACCTCGGCAGCGCGCAGCGGACGCTCCGTGATTCGCGACAAGATCTACGCGCGCGATGTCGCGACGCTGCTTCGCCGGGCCGAGAGCTTCGGCGATCTGAGCGCCATCCTCGAGGACTGCGCACCGAGCTTCCGCTTCGTCCATATGGAGCTTCAGGGACACCCCGAAGCCCGGCATGTCGCCGAGCCGATCGTGGTGCAGGCGCACCGCACGCGCACCTGGAAGCTGGAGTACCCGGTCGACCGGCCCGATGACCGGTTCACCCACCCGATCATGCTATCCGTGTGGTGCCCGGTGGCGGGAAATGGTTCCACCGCGGGCGCCGAGCGTGTGGTGCAGATTCTCGCCCCCGCCGTCAGCGACTGGCTGGTGACGCACTGGCACGAGGATGACGTACAGCGTGTTCTCGCCGAACGGTTTCCCGGTGTGAACACGCCGGCGCACGCCTTTCCGGCCATCGCGCGCGTGAAGTCCAGCAGTCAGCGCCGCGTCACACCGTCTGCGCTCCCACCAGCCCTCTCGCCGCCTCCACCACTTTCTCCACCGTGAGCCCAAGCTCCGAGTAGATCGTCTCGAACGGCGCACTCGCCCCGTACCGGTCGATCCCGATCACGACGCCGTTCGACCCGACCCACCGGTACCAGCTCATGCTGTGCGCTGCCTCGATGCTGACGCGCGGCACGTCGGTGGGCAGCACGCCCTCGCGGTACTCCTTCTGCTGCTCGGCAAACAGCTCGTGGCTCGCCATGCTCACCACGCGCGCGCGCACGCCGCTCGCCTGCAGCTTCTCCCGCGCCGCCATGATGAGCGCGACCTCGCTGCCGCTCGACATCAGCACCACCTGCGGCTCGCCACCCGATGAATCGGCGAGCACGTAGCCGCCCTTCGCCACACCCTCCGCACTCGCGTACTCCTTGCGATCGATGTAGCCGAGCTTCTGTCGCGTGAGCACCAGGCACACCGGCCCGTGCGAGTGACGCAGGGCCACCTTCCACGCCTCGGCCGTCTCGGTCGCGTCCGCGGGGCGGATGACGGTGAGACCGGGAATCGCGCGCAGTGCGGAGAGCTGCTCCACCGGCTGATGCGTGGGGCCGTCCTCGCCGAGTCCGATGGAGTCGTGCGTGTAGATGTAGATGACGTGCTGCTTCATGATCGACGCGAGCCGGATGGCCGGCCGCATGTAGTCCGAGAAGATCAGGAAGGTGCCGCCGAAGGGCACGACGCCCTTGTGCAGCGCCATGCCGTT
Organism: Gemmatimonadaceae bacterium; assembly: GCA_031362845.1. Lineage (GTDB taxonomy): Bacteria > Gemmatimonadota > Gemmatimonadetes > Gemmatimonadales > Gemmatimonadaceae > AG11. Next base: position 2,087 of record JANLTI010000211.1, read on the forward strand.
CATGATCGACCCCATGCCGTGCTCGCGAATCCCGAAGTGCATGTACCGCGCACCGTAGTCGCCCGGCGAAAATGAACGCCACGTCTTCACCGCCGTGCCATTGCTCGGTGTGAGGTCCGCGCTGCCGCCAATCAATTCCGGCAGGATGGGCACGAGCGCATTCAGCACGGTGTTGCTCGCGGCGCGGCTCGCCACCGACCCGTTGTCCTTGGTGAAGGTGGGAACGACCTTCTCCCATCCCGCCGGCAGCTCGCCCGCGAGGCGGCGGCGCAGTTCCTTGGCCAGTGCGGGGTTGGCCATGGTGTACGAATCCATGTTGCGCTGCCATGCCGCGCTGGCCGCCGCGCCCTTCTCCTTCGCGGTGCGCCAGTTCGCGAGCGCCTCGTCGGGGATGAAGAACGCCGCATTCGGCTTGGGCCAGCCCAGCGCCTGCTTGGTCAGGACGATCTCGTCGGCGCCGAGTGGCTCACCGTGCGCGGCGGCGGTGCCCTGCTTTTTGGGACTGCCGAACCCGATGACGGTGCGCGTGACGATCATCGTGGGACGCGTGGTGTCGGCCTTCGCTTCGGCGACTACGCGATCGATGGCATCGAGATCGTTCACGTCGGCCAGGTGCAGCACCTGCCACCCGTACGACTCGAACCGCTTGCCCGCGTCGTCGGTGTAGGTGAGGTCCGTTGCGCCGTCGATCGTGATCTTGTTGTCGTCGTAGAAGCCGATCAGCTTCCCGAGCTTGAAGTGTCCGGCGAACGACGCGACTTCATGGGAGATGCCTTCCATGAGGTCGCCGTCGCTGCAGATGAAGAAGGTGTGATGGTCGATGATCGGCTGGCTGCCGCGGTTGAACGTCGCGGCCAGGTGCGCTTCGGCCACCGCCATGCCCACCGCGTTCCCCACGCCTTGCCCCAACGGGCCGGTCGTGGTCTCGACGCCCGGTGTGTGCGTGTACTCCGGATGACCCGGCGTGCGGCTGCCCCACTGCCGGAACTGCTTCAGGTCGTCGAGCGTGACGTCGTAGCCACTGAGGTGGAGCGCGCTGTAGAGGAGCATCGACGCGTGGCCGCACGACAGGACGAACCGGTCGCGGTCGGGCCAGTGCGGATCGCTGGGGTCGTGCTTCATGTGCCGCGTGAACAGCGCGTACGCGAGCGGCGCGAGCGCCATCGGCGTTCCGGGATGCCCGGAGTTGGCCTTCTGCACGGCGTCCATGGACAGCGTGCGGACGACGTTGATGGACAGCAGGTCGAGATCGGAGACGGGCATGGTGGGCGGTGTGGGCGGGACTGGGCGGTAAAGATAAGCGGGTACGGCCGGCGTGGAACGCCGGCCTACGGGGCGCGGCGCCCTCGCTTCGCTCCGGCGCATCGCTTACGGGGCGGTGCTGCGCTACGCGCGCACCTTACGGCTACTGAGAACTGCGGTTCCCGTTAGCGAGCGAAGCGAGCGCCCGGTAAGCGTGCCGCGCAGCGGCCACGCGCCCCGTTAGCGAAGCGAAGCGAGCGCCCCGCCCCTCCGCGTTCCCACGTACAGCATCCCCGCCGTCGGCGAAAGCACCGGATCCACCACCGTGCCCGCCGTCGTCCCCAGGTACGCCGTCACCTCATCCGGCGTCGCGAACTGCCGCCGTTCCAGATACAGCGCCACCGCGCCGCTCACGTAGCCGGCCGCCATCGAGGTCCCGTTCCACAATTGCGTCGTCGCGCGCTGCGTGATGTCCATGCTCGGGAGGAGCACGGAATCGCCGGGGGCGAACACGTCGAGGCACGAGCCGTACGCGGTGCCGGGCGCGCGATCGTCGATCAGGCTCCCCACACTGTCGCGTGAACGCCTCACTCGTGACGCGCCGACGACGATGGCGCCCGGTGAGTTGGCCGGTGCGATGCGGCAGGCGTTCATCTCGAGGTTGCCGGCCGAGACGATCACGGGAATGCCGGCCGCGCGCAGGCTCGCCACCGCGCTGTCGAGCGCCGGAACGGTGGACGACGTGTCGGCGATGAACGACCAGTTCGCCACGGCGCGCCGGCCGGGGTGTCTGGCATGATCGGCGAGCACCCAGCGCGTGCCGCGCACGATCGCGTCGATCGTGCCGCGCATCCGCCGGCACTCCACCATCTTCACGTCCACGATCTCCGCGTCGGGCGCCACGCCGAGCGTCGCGCCCGCCACGGCGCCCGCCACGGCGGTTCCATGGGCGTTGCACAGGCGCTCCTCGCCGGGAAACGCGTCGAAGCCGCGGCGTACGCGGCCGGCGAGCTCGGGATGATCGTCCAGCACGCCGCCATCGAACACGTACACGGTGACCCCTCGGCCAGTGCCGAAGTGCCGGTACGTGCGATCCAGAGGAAGATCGCGCTGGTCGATCCGGTCCAAGGCCAGCGAGAGGGTGGACTCTTCCACCAGTGCCGTCGCGACGGCGCGTCCGTACGACGAGCCCGCTGAGGACACCGACGGCGCGTCGCCGCCGGCGGGTCGACTACCCGCGCAACCAGTTGCGAGCAGCCCGAAACCGACCGCGAGGGCGGACCGGAGAATGAGCGCGGGGGCGTTTCGGGACGACATGCGGCGCGGCGCTGAGGTTGCTCGGGAACGCCCGCAACGACGACGGGCAGCGTCAGCAATCACATATGTCGTGCCACGCTGATTCGCTCGGGCAGATGTGGCGCTTTCACGCCGCGTCCGCCAGAGGGGTGCGTGAATGACCGGGTCAGGGACGCCAGCGAAGGGCGACGTCGGCCACGTAGCTGTGGAGCCGGTTGCCGGTGAAGAGCGCGTTCCGCGTACGCCCGACCCCGGCCCGAACGGTCATCAGCGTCGACGTGCCGGGTTCGATGGCCAGCGAGCCGATGGCCACGTCGCGCAGCTCGTCTGGCGCGGCGAACAACTTCCGAACCACCCACCGCCCATTGATGTCGTATCCCGCCTGATACGCGCTGTTGCTGTGAATGCTGCTCCGTCCCTCCAGCGCCAGACGCGTCGACGCGGCCGGACTCCACCGAAGCTCGGCAGCGAACGACTTCGTATCCGGTCCGAACTCGCTCCCGAGCAGTCGGCCGCGGGTGGTGATGCCCTGCCTGAGCGTGGCGTGATTGTAGGTCAACGGCCCGATGTGCGTCGCGTCCATGCGCAGCGACCAGGCCGGTGAGCCGAGGCGCGGCACCGTGACTGCGAGCGTGTGCGACGCGGCATAGTTGAATACGCTGCTCAACCGCTTCGCGTCGAAATCGTCCATCAGCCATTCGCCCGCGACGATCAACCCGCCCAGCCGATCGATCCGCCAGCGCGCGTCGATGCCGATCACCTTGTCGGAATCGACGTCGAACACGCGCGTCGTGTCGACATAATTGTGCCGACGGAAAATGTCGATGATGGGAATGAAGTCGATCACCCGGTGCAGGAAGGGCGACGACCGTCCCCCTCGCCCACCGAAATGGTTCTGGAAGCTCGCCCCGAGTTCGAGTGAGGCGGCGGGTCGCACGCTCAGCTTGTAGGCCAGCAACTTCGAGTGCGTCC
>JANLTI010000123.1:0-2399 GCA_031362845.1 Gemmatimonadaceae bacterium
CTCCGCGTCATCACGCCGCTGGTTATTGCTACCGGTGCTGACACTGCCGCTGGCCATCGCGCTGGTGCGGCAGGTGACCGGTGGCGTTGCCGGCCGAGAGCTGAACGCCATTCTCGAACGAACGGGAAAGCTCCTGCTGCTCTTCGGCGTGCTCCTGGCCATCGGCTCGGTGCTCGGCCGCGCGCGGTGACCGGCGACCGCGGCGGCACGCACCCGATGTCCCACGCCGACGTGCGGCCCGATTGGCTGGCCAGCCGCGCCGCAAGCACGCCCGACGTCGTGGCGCTGGTCGCAGCAGCGAGGTCGTGGACCTTTCGGGCATTCGATGCGGAGGTCACCCGCACGGCGAGCATTCTCGCCGAGCTCGGCGTTCACGAGGGCGTGCGCGTCGCGACGCTGTTGGAGAACGGTCCCGCGGCGGCCGTGCTTCCGCATGCGGTGCTCCGCCTTGGTGCCACGATCGTACCGCTCAACATCCGGCTGACGGCGTCCGAACTCTCGTGGCAGCTCGCGGACGCCGCGCCTGGCCTGCTCGTTGCCGACCAGCGGACACTCGAGCGCGCACGCGACGCTAGCGCGTCAATCGTCGGTCTCGTCACGACATGCCTCGATCGCAACGGACTGATTCCTTTCGATGCGCCGGGCGAGCATGGTGCGCCGCTCGCTGCGCCACATCGTCTCGCGCATCCGATGGATGCGGTGATCGCCATCATCTACACGTCGGGCACGACGGGCCAGCCGAAGGGCACCATGCTCACGGTGGGCAACTTCTGGTGGAGCGCGATCGGCTCGGCCCTGAACCTGGGTGTGCATCGAAGTGACAGCTGGCTCGCCTGCCTGCCGCTCTTCCATGTGGGCGGACTGTCGATCGTGGTGCGATCAGCCTTCTACGGCACCACCTGCGTGGTGCTCGACACGTTCGACGCGGAGCTCGTGAATGCGGCGATCGACGATGGTGCGGTTACCATCGTGTCCGTCGTCGCCGTGATGCTGCAGCGCATGCTCGACCTGCGGGGAGAGCGACGCTATCCGTCGAGCTTGCGCTGTGTGCTCGTCGGTGGCGGACCGACCCCGGAGATTCTGCTGCGGCGGTGCGCGGCACTCGGGGTGCCCGTCGTCCAGACGTACGGACTCACGGAGGCATGTTCGCAGGTGGCCACCCTGTCGCTCGAGGATGCGCGGCTTCACGCCGGATCGGCGGGGCGGGTGCTGTACCCGAACGAGCTGCGCATCCACACACCATCGCCCGGTGACGTGGTCGGCGACGACGCGGGAGAGATTCTGGTGCGCGGCCCGATCGTGATGGCCGGCTATGCGGGCCAACCGGAGGCGAGCGCGCGTGCCATCGTCGACGGATGGCTCCACACCGGCGACATCGGCCGGCTCGATGCCGATGGATATCTGTTCGTGCTCGACCGTCGCGATGATCTCATCATCACCGGGGGTGAGAACGTGTATCCTGCGGAGGTGGAGTCGGTCCTGCTGGCGCACGCGTCGGTGATCGAGGCGGGCGTGATCGGAGTGGCGGATGCACAGTGGGGACAGCGTGTGGTCGCCGTCGTGCGCACGAGCGGCGATTCGAGCGAGCATGACGTCGACGCGGCGCTACGGGCGTTGTGTCGCACGCACCTCGCGCGCTACAAGGTGCCGAACGAGTTCCGCTTCGTGACGGATGCCCTGCCTCGCACGGCGTCGGGGAAGCTGCGCCGAGCGGAGCTTCGCGCGCTGATGACCTCTGGCTGAACCGACGCGATCACGGCGTCAGAAGAGATCCTGCGTTACTCGCGGGATACCGTGCGCGGCGAGTGCATGCGCGCCCACGACGAGGAAGCTTGCGCGGGCGTCGAGCAGAGCCGCCAGCATGTCGAACCAGTCGTCCGTCACTGGCCTCGCTGGATCCGCACGGGGATCGCGGACCGCGCGTACGAGGGGAAGGGGCGACCGGTGAGTTCCCACATCCGCGCGGACAGGGTCCAGACGAGCTCCACGCGCGCTTCGCCGCTCATGTGGCTGGCTTGATCGTCCGGCGATTCATCGTGCAGTGAGCGCACGACCACGGGCCATGGGCGCTGCTGGCGGGCGATGAATGCGGGATCGCGATCCGTCATGCTTCAAAGATAGGCGATTACGCCACCTTGCGCGCCGCTTGATAGCGTCCGTCGGCGTCGCAGTTGGCTTCACCCATCAGTGCGAGCGTCTCGAGATGGCGCGCCACGAGATCGCGTCGCGCGCCCATGAAGCTCGACGTGGCGTCGTCGACGGTGAGGGAGTGTTGCGAGACGAGGGCGCCGATGGCGGCGAGCTGCTCGACGGCAGACGAAGGCCACGGACGGAGATCGCGCGCCGCGCTGTCGCGTTCCGTTGGAGCGCCCGGTGTGAGGGCGAGTGCTGCCGATGGA
>JANLTI010000030.1:0-2293 GCA_031362845.1 Gemmatimonadaceae bacterium
GTGGCACCCAACGACCCGATGCTGTATCGCTGGCGCGGGCATCGCAATCTCTCCGTGCGCAACTTCGATGGCGCGATGTCCGACCTGACGCGCGGCTACGGTCTCGACAGCACCAACTACGGCATCCTTTATCACCTCGGCGTACTGCGTTTCGTGCGCGGTGATTTCAACGCCGCGGCCGACGCGTTTGCGCGTGCACAGCCGCACGCACCCGACGGTGGAGAGCTCGCCGGCGCCACGGACTGGCGGTGGATGTCGCTCCAGCGCGCGGGCCGTGCGTCTGAGGCGGCGGCGATGCTCGCGCGGCGCCCCGATAGTCTTCCGGCCAACAACGCGTACGTGAAGCGGCTGCGGATGTATCGTGGCGAGATCGGGCCGGAGGCGCTGTTCACGGCTTCGGACACTGGCGACGTGGACATCGCGACCCTCTCGTTCGCGCTCGGCAACTGGTATCTCGTGAAGGGCGACACCATGCGAGCGCGCGAGCAGTTCCGTCGGTCCACCGCCTCCACTGGGTGGCCGGCGTTCGGATTCATCGCCTCCGAGGCCGAGCTGGCGCGGCTGGACCGGGCTCCGTAGCGGGTGAGGCACCTGCCGCCGCGTTCGGGGTATGGAGAGCACATGCGTCCTTCCAGATTCCTCCAGAACGTCCTCGTCGGTGCGAGCGCGTTGCTGTTTGCTGGCGCACAGTTCACTCCGAACACGGATGGGTCCGGCCCCGTGCTGACGGCGGCCGTCTCGTTCGTGAGCGGTGCGCGCGACAGCACCGCGACGCCTGGCGGCGCCCGCTCGGGCACCGTGGCCGGTGTGACGCGCGTGGCGCTCGACGCCCTCACCGGGGCCGTGCGTCCCCTGAGCCGTCCGCAGGCGCTCGAGAAGGCGTTCTCCAGCTACTTCGCGTACAAGTCGGCGCATCCGGCCGAGGTGCGGAAGCCGTATCTCTACTTCGTGGATTACGGCCTGCCGAGCAACACGCCGCGCGGGTATGTGTTCGACATGGATTCGCTGAAGGTGGTGGACGGTCCGTTCACGGTCGCGCACGGGCGTGGATCGGCGGGAGCACGCGACGGTGTTCCCACGCGCTTCTCGAACGTTGAGGGCAGCCACGCCACGTCGCTCGGGCTGTACGTGGCGCAGGCGACGTATGGCTTTCGCGGCAAGATGGCCGGCAAGCCGTATCGTTCGGTGGGACTGCGATTGATGGGCGTGTCGCGCGGCTTCAACGACAATGCGCTCGAGCGGCGCGTCGTCGCGCACGGCGCGCCCTATGTCACGTCGACGAAGGCCGGACGCAGCGAAGGCTGCCCCGCCATGGAGCCGGTGCGCGCGGCGCAGCTGCTGCCGAAGCTCGCCGACGGAGGGATGGTGTTCCTGTTCGCGCCGGATGAGGAGTGGATGACGCGTGATCCGTGGCTGGCGTCCGCCTCGGAATGATCGGACCTGTGGGGAGAACTCTCATGAGCCGCACCAATCGTCGTTCACGCCGCATGCTCGCCGTCGCCGGGGCGTTCTCCATCGTCGCCGCGGCGGCGCCTGCCGCAGCGCAGGAGGCTCGGCCACGCATTGCGCGCGCGGCGCAGCCCGCACCGCCGCCGCCGTCCGCCACGCCGTACCCTGGCGCCTCGGTGACGATCGATCCGCAGTGGTACGAGTATCAGCGCACCGCCGCGCAGCCGCGATATCGTCATCCGTCACAGCCGCCGGTGGTCTACTACGTGCCGGTGCCCGCCGGGTATCCCAACTACCAGTCGTATCCGACGTACCCGATGTATCCCGCCTATCCGTCGAGCGGGCACGCGGGTGGCGGTGTGTACGACACGAATGGGCGTCCCCTCTCCAGCGGATTCGATGCTCCGGTGTGGGCGCCATCCAGCCAGTACGGGCAGGGAGGATCCGGCGCGCCGGGCGTCACCTCACCGGGCTACACGCCAGACGTGAGCGGCTCGCCGTACGTCGTCATCGATGGTGGCGCGATGGTCGTCGATTTCGGCAACGGTGATCGCCGAGCCATCGCCTCGTGCGCCGCCTTGGCCGCAGAGCGGGCGCCGGATGGTCAGGCTCGCACGCTGTTCTATCGGCCGCCCGTGGACGGGTTGGTACTGCGCGCCGGTCAGCGCGGGCAGGTGATTGGTCGCCCCGCGGCTGGCGTACGCTCGTGTTATACCGCGGATGCATACGGTCGCATCGTGCTGGACTACTGATCGGACAGGGCGGAGGCTGCATCGCCTCCGCCCTGCCGGCGCACTACAACCGCGCGATGATCGGGCAGTTCGAGATCTGATGTGATGAGCGT